>NZ_JBOGDB010000018.1:0-16405 GCF_050701515.1 Mycobacterium sp.
GCCGTCAGGCAGCGGTTCTGGACTCGGGCCACCCGGTCCATCAGGAGACCAGGCACTTCCACGAGGATGGCTACACATCGCCGGGCCGCAGCAAGGAGACCGCGCAGGACTACCGCTACTTCCCCGAACCCGATCTGGAACCGGTCGCGCCGGAAGCCGAGTTCGTGGAGAAGCTGCGGCACACCATCCCCGAGCTGCCGTGGTTGATCCGTCAGCGCATTCAGCAGGACTGGGGGATTTCCGACGAGGTCATGCGCGACCTGGTGAACGCCGGCGCGGTGGAATTGGTGGCGGCCACCGTCGAGCACGGCGCGTCCAGCGAGGCGGCGCGGGCCTGGTGGGGAAACTTCTTGGTGCAGAAGGCGAATGAGGCCGAGGTGGACCTCGATGCGCTGGCGATCACGCCCGCGCAGGTGGCCGCGGTCATCTCCCTGGTTGACGAGGGCAAGCTGTCCAACAAGCTGGCCCGCCAGGTCGTCGAGGGCGTGCTGGCCGGCGAGGGCGAACCCGACCAGGTGATCAAGGCGCGCGGGCTGGAGGTGGTCCGCGACGACTCGCTGATTCAGGCCGCGGTCGACGAGGCGCTGGCGGCCAATCCCGATGTCGCAGAAAAGATCCGCGGCGGCAAGGTGCAGGCGGCCGGCGCGATCGTGGGCGCGGTCATGAAGGCGACGAAGGGCCAGGCCGACGCCGCCCGGGTGCGCGAGCTGGTGTTGGCGGCCTGCAGCTAGATGTCGTCCACAAGCGCAGAGGTGTTGACGGCGGCGCAGCGGTCAGCGGAGGCAACCGGCGCGCACGACCGTGCAGGCTGGGTCGGCCTCTTCACCGCGGACGGGCGCGTCGAGGACCCGTACGGTTCCCGCCCCCACGTGGGGCACACGCAGATCGGTCGGTTCTACGACACCTTCATTTCACCGCGACAGATCATCTTTCACCCGGACCTGGACGTGGTGGCCGGCACCACCGTGGTGCGCGATGTATTGCTTGAAGTGGTCATGGCCGCGGGGTGCACGTTGAACGTGCCGGCTCATCTGCGCTACGACCTGCGGGCGTCCGACGGCGGGTGGGCGATCGAGCGGCTCCGCGCGCATTGGGAGTTGCCGGTGATGATCGTCCAGATGCTGCGGCAAGGCACGAAGTCGATACCGGCTTCCATACGGCTGGCCGCGGGACTGCTACGCAATCAGCGACTGAGCGGCGCAGCCGGATTCCTCTCCGGCTTCCGCCGGGCGGACAAGCGCGAGAAGCGCTGTGTCGAGGCGTTTCTCGACGCGGCCGTCGCCGGCGACCAGCTGGCAGCACGGCGCGCGTTGAGCAACGACGCCGTCATCGGCCTCGGCGAAGCCACCGGGGCCACGGCCGGCGAGCTCGTCGACCGATTACGCGGCGGCCGCTGGACCAAGTCGATCGCCTCGGGCGATACGGTGAGCGCGTCAGTTCACACGCCATCGGGTCGAGGCGTCATCTTCAGCGAAATCGGTAGCGTGCCAACCGGGATCACCCGGATCCAGTACTTCGGTTCGCCCTAGCTGCCACCTTCTTAGGTGTTGTCGGCGGGGCTGCGCGGGAATCCGCCGCCCGACGGGAACACCGGGAAGACGACGTCATCGAGTTTCTCGGCGTCGCCGGAGGTCTTGTTCACCGTCGCACCCCACACGTTGCCGTCCGGCGACATCTGCAGCGCCCACGCGTGCCCGCGTACGTCCTGACGGACCACTTCGGGCTCCCCGGTCACCGCTCCGGTGTCCGGCGCCAGCCGAACGGCCACCGTCTGCTTCGGTTCGATCAGGTTGACCAGCACCGTGCCATCCAGCGCGGCACAGCCGGCCACGCCCGGACGGTCCGGCCAGGTCCACACCGTGGACACCTTCGAGTCCTTGGTGATGCGCTGCAGGCGGTCGGCGGTCGGGGTGCGGTCGGTGATGTACAACGAGTCGTCCGCGGGGTCAACGCATAGGCCCCCGCCGGCTCCCATCCCGGTCAGGGCCGTGGTGTGCGGCGCCTGATCGACGGTCGTGGGCTGTTCGATCCGCAGCACCTTGCCGGCCAGCGAACCCGGGTCGGCGGCCTGGGCGGGGTTACCGGCGTCGCCGGTGAGCACGACCAACGTGGTGGGGCTGGTGAAGATGAGGGCGCCCATGTTGCCGGTGGCGCCCTTGGGGATACCGGTCAGGATCGGCTTCGGGATGTCGCCGTCGGCGATGCGGATCACCCGGTTGTCGGTCGGGGTGCTGACGTAGGCGTACATCAGCCGATCCTGGGAATAGGTCGGCGACAACACGATGTCCATCAACCCGCCGTCACCCGACCCGTCGGCCGGAATTACCGTCTTGACCTTGGGTTCGGCGCGGACCGACACCTCCTTGACCGCGCCGGTGGTCCGCTCGGCGACCAGCGCCGACTGGCTGTCGGGAAGCATGATCAGGCCGCTGGTGCTTTCCAGGCAGCCCTGCATGACCCCGGGCGCCGGGCACTGCTTCGGGAACGGCTTGGGCGGCAGCGGCGGGGGTGGCGGGGGCGACGACGGGGGCTCCGGCCGCAGCTCCGGGTTGGTGGTGAACGGCTGCGACTGGGCATCGTCGAAACGCGCGCATCCGGACACCACCAGCAACGCCGCGCACGACAGGGCGAGGACTCCCCGCAATGGCCCGCGCAGTCTCATGCACGCCAGGTTACGGATTGTCCGGCATTTCGCGCCACGTCCGTATTTCCAGCCGGCGCCTGCTCGGAGGCGAATACTGGCGCAAAAGCACCGCGCCAATGCTCGATTCGGGGCGCGGGTGCACTTACGCTGGGCGCGTGACCAGTAATCCCCATGACCCGCGCGGTTGGCGGCCGCCTGACGACCTGGGCCGGCCCGCGTCGGCAAGCCTGGTCGACCCCGAGGACGATCTGCCGTCATCGAACTACGCCGGTGACTTCGAAACCACCGCCATCCCTGGCTACAAGTCGGGCCCCCAGCCCGGGTTCGGCCTGATCGGCGATCCCGAACCGTTGCCGTACGAGCAGCCCGGCGACAGCCAATCCATATCGACCTACGCGCAACCGGCCGATATCGGTCCCGGTTTCGACGATCGGCCCCGGGCCGACGATCGGCGCGGCACCCAGGACCTCGGGCTGCTGCTGTTGCGCTGGGCGGTGGGGGCGTTGCTGATCGCACACGGCCTGCAGAAGGCATTCGGCTGGTGGGGTGGTCCCGGCCTGGACGGCTTCGAGGCTTCACTGCGAGAAATGGGCTTCAAGTACGCCGACATGCTGACCTATATCGCCACCGGCGGCCAGATTCTCGCCGGTGTGCTGTTGATCCTCGGGCTGTTCACCCCGCTGGCGGCCGCCGGCGCGCTGGCCTACCTGATCAATGGCGTGCTGGTAGAGGCCACCGCGGCGCACGACCAGGCCAGGCTCTCCGACTTCCTCACCGACGGCCACGAGTACAAACTCATCCTGATCGCCGCGGTGGTGGCGATCATTCTGATCGGTCCGGGCAGGTACGGGTTCGACGCCGGCCGCGGCTGGGCACGCCGCCCGTTCGTCGGCTCGTTCGCCGCCCTGCTCCTGGGCATCGGCGGCGGCATCGCGCTGTGGGTACTGCTCAACGGCGCCAATCCCTTGGCGTAACGGCCCAGCCAACCCGCTGGCGTAGCCGCTCAGCCGTACGGGTTGGGCACCCGGCCCGCGCTGGCCTCGGTCAGTAGCGGCAGCGTCGCGAACGTCACCGCGGGAAGCAGCAGCTCGCTACCGTCCTTGAGCCGCGCCCGCGCCCACGAAGCCTTGCCGAAGCGAAGTCCGTCGATGTCGCCCCACCCGACGGTCTGGCTGTCCAACAGCGTGCGGGCTGTCACGGTGTCCCGGTCGGCGACCGTGCGCAGCCGAATGATGTACGCCGACAGGATCACCGGAATGACCAGCAGCGGCGCCGCCCATGCCGGCCAGCTCAGCACCAGTGCCAGCAGGCCCAGCGCGAGGAAGCCGACCGCGAAATGCGCCATCGGGGATATCCGGATCACGACCGGTTCGGGCGGCGCCGAAGGCGGTGGGGTGCGCACACCGCCATCGTCCCACTGCGCTAGAACGGCTGGACCCCGCGCTCTGTGGCGCGGAGCGAATTTGACGGCTGACCAGTGCGGAGACTACGGTCACAGTTGTGCAGAACCTGGGATTGCTCGTAGTAATTGGGTTGCGCGTTGATACCGCGCTAGCCCCATGCCGGGCGTAGCCACCAGTATCAACGCGCAACCCTCGTACAGCTGCTGGAGCTGACGGGGGTTTTTTCTTGCCCCAGCACCGATTTGAGATCTCAGAGAAACAACCAGACATACCCAGATAAATGAGGACACCGTGAGCGCACCCACCACACGGCCCCCGGATCGGTCGGCGACCCCGCCGAACGGGGACGAGGCCGCGCCCAGCGTTGCGAAACCCGCAGCGAAGGCCGGTCCACATCAGCCCAAAAAGATTGCCCCGCAACAACTCACCGGAGCGCAGTCGGTCATCCGGTCGCTGGAGGAACTCGAGGTCGACGTGATCTTCGGCATCCCCGGCGGCGCCGTGTTGCCGGTCTATGACCCACTCTTCGACTCGCAGAAGCTCCGGCACGTTCTGGTCCGCCACGAGCAGGGCGCGGGACATGCGGCCAGTGGATACGCGCACGCCACCGGCAAGGTCGGTGTGTGCATGGCGACGTCGGGACCCGGCGCCACCAACCTGGTCACTCCGCTCGCCGACGCCCATATGGATTCGGTGCCGGTGGTGGCGATCACCGGACAGGTCGGTCGCGCGCTGATCGGCACGGACGCCTTCCAGGAAGCCGATATCTCGGGCATCACGATGCCGATCACCAAGCACAACTTCCTGGTCCGCGACGGCAACGACATCCCTCGCGTGATGGCCGAGGCGTTCCACATCGCCGCGTCCGGTCGCCCGGGGCCGGTGCTCGTCGACCTTCCGAAGGACGTGCTGCAGGGACAGTGCACGTTCAGTTGGCCGCCGCGGTTCGAACTGCCGGGCTACAAGCCGAACACCAAGCCACACAACCGCCAGGTCCGCGAGGCCGCCAAGCTGATCGCGGCCGCCCGCAAACCGGTGCTCTACGTCGGCGGCGGTGTCATTCGCGGCAGTGCCACCGACCTGCTGCGCGACCTCGCCGAGCTGACCGGCATCCCGGTGATCACCACGCTGATGGCTCGCGGCGCCTTCCCCGACAGCCACCCACAGAATCTGGGCATGCCGGGCATGCACGGCACGGTCGCCGCGGTGGCCGCGCTGCAGCGCAGCGATCTGCTGATCGCGCTGGGCACCCGGTTCGACGACCGGGTGACCGGCAAGCTGGACTCGTTCGCGCCCGAGGCGAAGGTCATCCACGCCGACATCGACCCGGCGGAGATCGGCAAGAACCGCCACGCCGACGTCCCGATCGTCGGTGACATCAAGGCCGTGATCGCCGACCTGACCGAGGCACTGCGCCGTGACGGCACGATGGCCGACACGGTCAAGATCGACAACTGGTGGGAGTACCTGCGCGGTGTGCAGTCGACGTATCCGCTGAGCTATGGGCCGCAGAGCGACGGCAGCCTGTCGCCGGAGTATGTGATCGAATCGCTGGGCAAGATCGCCGGCTCGGACGCCGTCTACGTGGCGGGTGTAGGCCAGCACCAGATGTGGGCCGCGCAGTTCATCTCCTACGAGAACCCGCGGACATGGATCAACTCCGGGGGCCTCGGCACCATGGGCTTCGCCATTCCCGCGGCGATGGGCGCCAAGTTCGCCCGGCCCGACGCCGAGGTGTGGGCGATCGACGGTGACGGCTGCTTCCAGATGACCAACCAGGAACTGGCCACCTGCGCCGTCGAGGGCGCGCCGATCAAGGTCGCCATCATCAACAACGGCAACCTGGGCATGGTGCGGCAGTGGCAGATGCTGTTCTACGGAGAGCGGTACAGCCAGACCGATCTGGCCACGCATTCGCATCGCATCCCGGATTTCGTCAAGCTGGCCGAGGCGCTGGGCTGCGTCGGATTGCGTTGCGAGCGCGAGGAGGACGTCGTTGACGTGATCAACCAGGCACGCGCGATCAACGACCGGCCGGTGGTGATCGACTTCGTCGTGGGCGCCGACGCCCAGGTGTGGCCGATGGTGGCCGCCGGCACCAGCAATGACGAGATCCAGGCGGCTCGCGGCATCCGTCCGCTGTTCGACGATCCCGAGGAGGGACACGCGTGAGCACCGTCCCGACGCATACGCTGTCGGTGCTCGTCGAGGACAAGCCGGGCGTACTCACCCGGGTGGCAGCGTTGTTCGCCCGGCGCGGCTACAACATTCAGTCGCTCGCGGTCGGTGCCACCGAACAGAAGGACATGTCCCGGATGACCATCGTGGTCAGTGTCGAGGAGTCGCCGCTCGAACAGATCACCAAGCAGCTCAACAAGCTGGTCAACGTGATCAAGATCGTCGAGCAGGACGACGACAACTCGGTGGCTCGCGAGTTGTCGCTGATCAAAGTGCGCGCCGACGCCACCACCCGCAGCCAGGTCATCGAAGCGGTGAACCTGTTCCGCGCCAAGGTCGTTGACGTGTCAACCGATTCGCTGACCATCGAGGCCACCGGCACGCCGGAGAAGCTCGAGGCATTCCTGCGGGTGCTGGAACCGTACGGCATTCGCGAGCTCGTGCAGTCCGGAGTGGTGTCGCTGTCCCGCGGGCCCCGCGGAATCGGCATGGTCAAGTAGGCCCCAAAAGATAAGACAAGAAAGAGAATTACTGTGGCAGTTGAGATGTTCTATGACGACGACGCCGACCTGTCGATCATTCAGGGTCGCAAGGTCGGCGTCATCGGCTACGGCAGCCAGGGTCATGCCCACTCGCTGAGCCTGCGCGACTCGGGCGTGCAGGTGAAGGTCGGCCTCAAGGAGGGCTCCAAGTCCCGGGCGAAGGTCGCCGAGCAGGGCCTCGACGTGGACACCCCCGCCGAGGTCGCCAAGTGGGCCGACGTCATCACGCTGCTGGCCCCCGACACCGCGCAGGCCGGCATTTTCTCCAATGACATCGAGCCGAATCTGGAAGCCGGCAACGCGCTGTTCTTCGGCCACGGCCTGAACATCCACTTCGACCTCATCAAGCCGCAGGCCGACGTCACCGTAGGCATGGTCGCGCCGAAGGGCCCCGGCCATCTGGTGCGCCGCCAGTTCGTCGATGGCAAGGGCGTGCCCTGTCTGATCGCCGTGGACCAAGACCCGCGCGGCGAAGGGCAGGCGCTGGCGCTGTCCTACGCCAAGGGCATCGGTGGCACCCGCGCCGGGGTCATCAAGACCACGTTCAAGGACGAGACCGAGACCGACCTGTTCGGCGAGCAGGCGGTGCTCTGCGGCGGCACCGAGGAACTCGTGAAGACGGGCTTCGACGTCATGGTGGAGGCCGGATACGCCCCGGAGTTGGCCTATTTCGAGGTGCTGCACGAGCTGAAGCTGATTGTCGATCTGATGTATGAGGGCGGCATCGCGCGGATGAACTACTCGGTGTCCGACACCGCCGAGTTCGGCGGCTATCTGTCCGGCCCGCGAGTCATCGATGCGGACACCAAGGACCGGATGCGGCAGCTGCTCAAGGAGATCCAGGACGGCAGCTTCGTCAAGAAACTGGTCGCCAACATGGAGGGCGGCAACAAGCAGCTCGAAGACCTGCGCAAGAAGAACGCCGCGCACCCGATCGAGGTGACCGGCAAGAAGCTGCGCGACCTGATGAGCTGGGTCGACCGCCCGATCACCGAGACGACCTGAGCTCTGCGCCGAAACTGTTCCGGCAGAATGCGTGCGCGGACGACGCGTTTGCTAGCGCGCGCCGGCTCGGGCTCCGTCAAGTACTTTGAACGGCTGTGTCAATTCGCTGGACATGGCCAGCTAATAGGCGGATAGTAGGCCTATCCAACACCAGTCGTGGTGACCTTCCGTCAAGTTCGGGGATTTGCGTCTAGGCCACATGCGCCGAACGCAGGGAGCGCTCATGACACCCCGTACCTCTACCTACTTTCGCCGCCTCGCGCTCGCCAGTCTATTCGCGGGGGCGGCCACATTTAGCGGTAGCGCGTTCGGAGATCCCGCCGTCGCGTGCGCCGCGCCCAGAGAGTGGGACATCGGGGCCTACGACAATTGTGTGGCTAATGCATTGGCGGAATATCAAGGCGGCAGCCTCACTTTTCAGGATTATCACGAGCAGGTGAAATTTTGCTGCTGGATGACCGACGGAGATTGGAGCGGGGATACGTGCACGGCTCCGCCCGCCGAACAGGCCGAAGCGGCTGAGAGGCAACCCGCACCGCCCCCACCGTGGGAGGGCGGCATGATCTTGTTGCCGGGGACTACTTTTACACAGATTCCGCCCGGGCCGGCGGCCCCGCCGGCCAGCGAGGCGGCGCCGGCTCCTTGAGATTCTCGCCGAAACGGTAACTAGCGCGGCCCTTCTCGGCGTGTCGTCGCGTCTGCTTTAGTGTCGCGCGGGCGAGGGCGCGTCGTCAATATGGAGGGCGGCAACAAGCAGCTCGAGGACCTGCACAAGCAGAATGCCCAGCACCCGATCGAGGTGACCGGCAAAAAGCTGCGCGACCTGATGAGCTGGGTCGACCGCCCCATCACAGAGACGGCGTAAGGCCATTGCGCCGAAATACGCATTCCAGGTCGTGGTCTGAGCGAAATCACGACCATGGTTTCACTTTCGGCGGCTAGGGGGCGAGGCTGGGTTACTTTGTGATCCCTCGTGGCCAGGGTGCGCGCCCCGCCGCCGAGCGTGGGTTGGGCTTCGAACACCTGCACCGACAGACCGGCCCGCGCAGATGACAGCGGCGGCCAGGCCGTTGGGCCCACTGCCGACGACGGTGACGTCCACCGCCCAAGTACGGCCCATTACCCTGATCGGGTGAGTCTTCCCGTGGTACTGATCGCCGACAAGCTCGCCGAGTCGACCGTCGCCGCCCTCGGCGACCAGGTAGAAGTCCGCTGGGTCGACGGCCCGGATCGCGAAAAGCTGCTGGCCGCCGTGCCCGAGGCCGATGCGCTGCTGGTGCGCTCGGCGACCACCGTGGACGCCGAGGTGCTGGCCGCCGCGCCCAGACTCAAGATCGTCGCCCGGGCCGGCATCGGCCTGGACAACGTCGATGTCGAGGCCGCAACCGCGCGCGGTGTGCTGGTGGTCAACGCCCCGACGTCGAACATCCACAGTGCCGCCGAGCACGCACTGGCGCTGATGCTGGCCGCGGCACGGCAGATCGCGCCGGCAGATGCATCGTTGCGAGAACGCACCTGGAAACGCTCGTCGTTCGCCGGCACCGAGATCTTCGGCAAGACCGTCGGTGTGGTGGGGCTGGGCCGCATCGGGCAACTGGTCGCACAACGGCTGGCCGCATTCGGCACGCACGTGGTGGCCTACGACCCGTACGTGTCGGCGGCTCGCGCGGCACAGCTCGGCATCGAACTCTTGACGCTGGACGAGCTGCTGGCGCGGTCCGACTTCATCTCTGTGCATCTGCCGAAAACGCCCGAGACGGCCGGGCTGATCGGCAAGGAGGCGCTGGCGAAGACGAAGCCAGGGGTGATCATCGTCAACGCCGCCCGCGGCGGGCTGGTCGACGAGGAGGCGCTCGCCGAGGCGGTCTCCAGCGGACACGTCCGAGCAGCCGGCATCGACGTGTTCGCCAGCGAGCCCACCACCGACAGCCCGTTGTTCGACCTGCCGCAGGTCGTCGTCACTCCGCACCTGGGCGCGTCGACCGCGGAGGCCCAGGACCGGGCCGGCACCGATGTCGCCGAGAGCGTCAAGCTGGCGCTCGCAGGCGAATTCGTCCCCGACGCGGTGAATGTCGGCGGCGGCGTCGTCGGCGAGGAGGTGGCGCCGTGGCTAGACCTGGTGCGCAAGCTCGGGCTGCTGATCGGGGTGCTGTCGGCGGAGCTGCCGGTATCGATCTCGGTTCAGGTTCGCGGTGAGCTGGCATCGGAAGACGTTGCAGTGCTGCGACTTTCGGCGCTGCGCGGGCTGTTCTCTTCGGTGATCGAGGATCCGGTGACGTTCGTCAATGCACCCGCGTTGGCCGCCGAGCGCGGTGTCGAGGCGAGCATCAGCACCGCCACCGAGAGCCCGAACCACCGCAGTGTGGTCGACGTGCGCGCGGTGTACTCCGACGGCCAGGTGGCGAATGTGGCCGGCACGTTGTCGGGCCCGCAGCTGGTCGAGAAGATCGTGCAGATCAACGGTCGCAACTTCGACCTGCGGGCCGAGGGCATCAACCTGATCATCAACTACGCCGACAAGCCAGGAACGCTCGGCAAGATCGGCACGCTGCTTGGCTCCGACGGAATCAACATCCACGCCGCGCAGCTCAGCGAGGATGCGGAGGGCCCGAGCGCGACCATCTTGATGCGGCTGGACCAGGATGTGCCGCAAGATCTGCGTTCGGCGATCGCCGAGGCCGTCGGTGCCAACATGCTCGAAGTGGTGAACCTGTCGTCATGAACCTGTCGCTCAAGGGCCGGGCTTCTTGCTCGTACCTTGCGTTCCGGGGTGCCGTTAGGCTTGCTGCTGCCGCCCTAGCTGGCTGTCAGGGTGGGCGCTGCGTTTGGACGCATGACTTCGCCCCAGCGAACAACACCCCGCTGGGCGATGTTGTTCGCTGCGTTGTGATCGGCGTGCCCAACGAAGCCACACCGCACACATTCAAAGACGCTCTGCGAGCGCCGGTTTCGTTTGTCGACCCTTCCGCACCTGTTGCAGGTTTGCGAGGTATGGGCAGGGTCGACCTGAACGAACGCCACCCCGGCAGCTTGGGCCTTGTAGGCCAGAAAGCCGCCGATTTGAGCGAACGCCCACGAATGCAAGGTGGCCCGTTGGGGCTTGCGAAGCCGTACCCGGTCGCGGATGCCGCCCAACTGCTCGACAGCGATTCCGCGTCCTGTGCGTTCAGCCACAGCCACTATGCGCTTGCTGATGTAGTGGTTTACATCGGTTGCGAACCGTCGCTCCTTGCGACGACGCTTGCGCAGCAACCTACGCGCCGAACTGGTTTTCTTGGCCTGCAACCGCTTACGCAACTGTGCCTGCCGCTTGCGATAGCGGTTGAGCCGCGCGCCGGCGGCGCGATCGCCGTCGCTGGTAGTGGCGATGTTGACGATGCCCAGATCGACGCCAACAAAACCATTGACAGGGTCGGTCAGTGGCGCTTCGGGCGCTTCAACCGTGCCATACAGAAACCACTTGCCATCCCGGTGGACCAGGTCGCACTCGCCGATCGTGCGGGTCCGCAGAAGCGCCAGGTCCCTCGGGGCGGCGAGGATCCGGATCTTGCGCAACCTTCCGCGCATGGTCCAGATCGATACCGTTGTTTTCCTGTCGCGGACCATTTCGGGGATTTGCCAGGACAAACACCGTGCATCGAACGGTTGCGCCGCATCGTCACGGAACACGATTGGCGTCGCCAATACCTTTGTGCGCCGCCGCGATCCGGGCGGACCGTAGTTACCGGCTGCGGCGTTCGCGCGCAGCGTGGTGTAGGCGTCCGCGACCTTGCCGATCACTCGGATCGTCGGCTGGGCGGACAACCCGAACCGCCGCCGCAACTCGGTGTAGAAGTGCTTCTGCGCATCGTACTTACGGTGCACCCCGTCGGCATGCATCCGCGCCGAGAGCCACGACGCCGCGCTGTTGCAAGCACACAGTGTTGCCTCCAGGGCTGCGGCCTCGAGGCCGGTCGGCAGTACGCGGACCTTCACCACCTGCTTCACAAGCAGCACCGTATCCGCGGGCACCGACAACCCCACGGTTACCTCGCTGAGCCGGTTGCTGTCGGTACCTGCATGCCCTCCGGCGTCGACCGCAATCAATGGGACGCTCCGCCTGACCGTGGACGGGCAAGCTTCCGACGAAGGAGGACCTCGTGAGATTGGCGATCATTGCCGGTGACGGTGTCGGCCCGGAGGTGATCGGGGAGGCCGTCAAGGTGCTCGATGCGGTGCTGCCCGGCGTCGAGAAGACCAGCTACGACCTGGGGGCGCGGCAATTCCACGCCACCGGCGAGGTGCTGCCCGATTCGGTGCTCGACGAGCTGCGCGCGCACGACGCGATCCTGCTCGGCGCCATCGGGGACCCGTCGGTGCCCAGTGGCGTTCTGGAGCGCGGCCTGCTGTTGCGCATCCGCTTCGAACTGGACCACCACATCAACTTGCGGCCTGCCCGGCTATACCCGGGCGTCAGCAGCCCGCTGGCCGGAAACCCAGACATCGACTTCGTGGTGGTCCGCGAGGGCACCGAAGGTCCCTACACCGGCACCGGCGGCGCGATTCGGGTAGGCACGCCGAACGAGGTCGCCACCGAGGTCAGCCTGAATACCGCGTTCGGCATACGACGGGTGGTGCACGACGCGTTCGGGCGCGCTCGGCAGCGGCGCAAACAGCTGACCCTGGTGCACAAGAACAACGTGCTGACCTATGCCGGCGCACTGTGGTGGCGCACCGTGCAGGAGCTGGCGGCCGAGTATCCCGATGTTGAGGTGGCCTACCAGCACGTTGACGCCACCACGATCCACATTGTCACCGATCCCACCCGGTTCGACGTGATCGTCACCGACAACCTCTTCGGCGACATCATCACCGACCTGGCCGCCGCGGTGTGTGGTGGCATCGGGCTGGCCGCCAGCGGCAATATCGATGCGACACGGACCAATCCGTCGATGTTCGAACCCGTGCACGGCAGCGCGCCCGATATCGCCGGGCAGGGCATCGCCGACCCCACCGCGGCGATCATGTCCGTCGCGCTGTTGCTGTCCCATCTCGGTGAGGTTGATGCGGCGGCGCGTGTCGACAAGGCCGTCGAGACGCATCTGGCCACCCGCGGAGATTCGAAACTGTCCACCGCGCAGATCGGCGACCGGATCGTCGGGGGTCTCTAGCCCAGCGGGTCGTCGTCGACGGGCACCAACCGAAGCGCGGCCAACGGGAACAATGCGCAGACGGCGAATGCCGCCGCATAGCCGGCGACGCCGATCAGCGCGCCGAACACCGGCGGGGCGACGCCCGCGGTCAGCAGCTGGCTGGTGTTCTGGGTTCCCAGTGCGCGCCCGCTCCAGAATGGGCCCGCGATTTCGGCGATAGCGGTGAACGCTAAACCGTTGTCGGACACGGTGATCACCGACGCGACGACCATCACCGCGATGCTGATCGGCGAGTCGAGTTGGTCGGTTAGTGCCAGCAGACCCATCGAAATCGCCGCCGCCACCGCGATCGAGCGGATGGGTCGCAGCCGCGCACCGACCTTGTCCGACCATCGTCCGGCCGCGATGCGCCCGGCGGCGCCAAGCACCTGGGCCGCCGTCACCAGCGCGCCCGCCGACGCCGCCGACCAACCGCGCGCACTCATCAGCCACACCAGGGTGAAGGTCCACAACACCACCTGGGGAAGGACCAGCAGCACCGACACGGCGTGGATGCGCCACAGCACCGCCGATCCCCGATATGGGTTGGCAAGTTCCTGTTCGGCGGCCTCGGCGCGGGGCGGACGCGGCGGATCCAGCACGCCGAACGCGCAGACGATCGCGGACACCGCGCACACGATCGCAGGAAACAACAGTGCCGCGGCTATCCCTTGAGACTCCGCCACACGGGGAATCACCAAGGCGCCCAATGCAACTCCCAGCGGCTGTGCGGTCTGGCGGATGCCCATCGCCAGGCCACGCGACTCCGGCGGGAACCATCCGACGACCAATCGGCCGCTGGCCGAGTTGCTGCTGGCCGCCGCCATCCCGCCCAGGAGTAGGAACGCTCCGACGGCGACGAGTGAGCTTGCCGACGCCGCCGCGCCGAATGCCGCCGCCGCCGTCAGTGCGGAGCCGAGCGCCAGCACGATCCGCTCGCCGACCCGGTCCACGACATAGCCCCAGGCGATCAGCGTCGCGACCATGCCAAAGCTCGGCATCGACGACAGCAGTCCGGCCTCGGCCAGGTCGAGGCCGCGCTGGCTGTGCAGGGTCGGGATGAGAAACGCCACGCCGTTGATGAACACGTTGGCGCACATGGTCGCGGTCAACCCGATCACGAGCATCAACCAGCGCCGCAGCGTGCGGATCGTCTCGACGGTCATCCGGTCATCGTCGCAGTCCTGCCCGGCAGCCAGATCGCCGCCCACTACGCTGAACTGATGCGCCTCGGCCGAATCGCCAGCCCCGACGGGGTCGCCTTCGTCAGCGTCGACGGATCGCCCGATGATCCGGATGCGGTCGTCCGGGAGATCGCCGAGCACCCGTTCGGCACCCCCACCTTCACCGGGCGACAGTGGCCGCTCGCCGACGTTCGGCTGTTGGCCCCCATCCTGGCCAGCAAGGTGCTGTGCATCGGCAAGAACTATGCCGCACACGCCGCCGAAATGGGTGGCGAACCCCCGGCCGATCCGGTGATCTTCATGAAGCCGAACACCGCGATCATCGGGCCGAACACGCCGATCCAGTTGCCGGCGGACGCCAATCCCGTGCACTACGAGGGCGAGTTGGCCGCCGTCATCGGCAGGCCGTGCAAGGACGTGTCGGCCGCCCGCGCGGCCGACAACATCCTGGGGTACACCATCGCCAACGACGTGACGGCGCGCGATCAGCAGAAGAAGGACGGCCAGTGGACCCGCGCCAAGGGTCACGACACGTTCTGCCCGGTGGGGCCGTGGATCGTCACCGATGTCGACCCGTCCGACCTCGAGATCCGCACCGAAGTCAACGGAGAAATCAAGCAGCACAGCCGGACCTCGCTGATGCTGCATGACGTCGGCGCGATCGTGGCATGGATCTCGGCGGTGATGACGCTGCTGCCCGGTGATCTCATCCTCACCGGCACGCCCGACGGAGTCGGTCCGATCGAAGCCGGGGACACGGTGAGCATCACCGTCGAAGGCATCGGTACTCAGACCAATCCCGTTGTGCGCAAAGGAAAGTCATGACGGCCGCGCACGCGAGGAGCGAAAAGACCGTCCGAGTCCGGTTCTGCCCATCGCCAACCGGCACTCCGCATGTCGGTCTGATCCGCACAGCGCTGTTCAATTGGGCTTACGCCCGTCACACCGGCGGAACCTTCGTGTTCCGGCTGGAGGACACCGACGCCCAACGCGACAGCGAGGAAAGCTATCTCGCCCTGCTGGATGCGCTGAGCTGGCTCGGTCTGAACTACGACGAAGGTCCTGAGGTGGGCGGGCCGTACGGCCCGTACCGGCAGTCCGAGCGGCGCGATATCTACCGCGACGTGGTGGCCCGGCTGCTAGTCGCGGGGGAGGCGTACGAGGCGTTCTCCACACCCGAGGAGGTGGAGGCACGCCACCTGGCCGCGGGACGAAGCCCGAAGCTCGGCTACGACAACTACGACCGCGACCTGACCGACGAACAGCGCGCCGGCTACCGCAGAGAGGGCCGAAGGCCGGTGGTGCGGCTGCGGATGCCCGACGAAGACATGAACTGGAACGACCTCGTCCGCGGCGAGACGACGTTCGCGGCGGGCACCGTGCCGGATTTCGCGCTCACCCGTGCCAGTGGAGATCCGTTGTACACGTTGGTCAATCCGGTCGACGACGCGCTGATGAAGATCACCCATGTGTTGCGCGGGGAAGACCTGCTGCCGTCGACGCCGCGTCAGATCGCGCTGTATCGGGCGCTGACTCGCATCGGGGTGGCCGATGGCATACCCGCATTCGCTCACCTGCCCGCGGTGCTCGGCGAGGGCACCAAGAAGCTGTCCAAACGCGACCCGCAGTCCAACCTGTTCCTGCACCGCGACCGAGGGTTCATCCCGGAAGGATTACTGAATTACCTGGCGCTGCTGGGCTGGTCGATCGCCGACGACCGCGACGTGTTCAGCCTCGACGAGATGGTGACGGCGTTCGACGTCGTCGACGTCAACTCCAATCCGGCCCGGTTCGACCAGAAGAAGGCTGACGCGCTGAATGCCGAACACATCCGGCTGCTGAGCGAGAACGACTTCACCGAACGCATGCGGGCTTATTTCGTCGCCCACGCATACGACACCGGGCTCGACGACAACCAGTTCGCCGAGGCGGCCCGGCTGGTGCAGACCCGCGTCGTGGTGCTCGGCGATGCGTGGGACTTGCTGAAGTTCCTCAACGACGCGGAGTTCGCACTCGATGAGAGAGCCGCCGCCAAGGAGCTCAAACCCGACGCCGTCCCGGTCCTCGAGGCCACGCTGATCGCGCTCGAAAAGGTCGAGCTATGGCGGGCTGACAAGATCGAAATAGCGCTGAAGAGCGCGTTGTTGGAAGATCTGGAGCTTAAGCCGCGAAAGGCGTTCGGCCCGATCCGGGTGGCTGCCACCGGCGCATCCGTCAGTCCGCCGTTGTTCGAGTCGCTGGAGCTGCTGGGCCGCGACCGGAGCCTGTACCGGCTGCG
>NZ_JBOGDB010000019.1:0-19193 GCF_050701515.1 Mycobacterium sp.
CCCGGGAGGACCGCGAGAACGCCGCCGCGGTGGCGGCCGCGGTGGCCGAAGTCGGACGCCTGTTGGCGCAGCGGCTCAGCGCGACGGTGGGCATCGCATCCCGCGCCCGCGACGCGCTGGTGGCTGAACGTCAGCACCGGATCGACGCATTGGCCAAGGCGCGCGAGCAGGTCACCGAGTTCACCACCAAGATCGCCGCGGTCACCGAAGCCCTGCACCGCGACGAAGTCGCCAAAGCCCAAGCGGCCCTGCGCATCGAGCAGCTCGAACAGCACATCCTCGACCAGTTCGGGATGGCCACCGCCGACCTGATCGCCGAGTATGGGCCGGACAATTCGCTGGCGCCGTCGGAGCTGGAGATGGCCGAGTACGAGCAGGCCCGCGAGCGCGGAGAGCAGGTCACCATGCCCGCACCGATGCCGTTCGACCGGCCCACCCAGGAGCGCCGGGCCAAGCGCGCCGAGCGTGAACTCAACGAGCTGGGCAGGGTGAACCCATTGGCACTGGAGGAGTTCGCCGCGCTGGAAGAGCGCTACACCTTCCTGTCCACGCAGCTCGAGGACGTCAAGGCAGCCCGCAAGGATCTGCTCGACGTCATCGCCGACGTCGACACCCGCATCCTGCAGGTGTTCACCGAGGCCTACGAGGACGTCGAGCGCGAGTTCCGCGATGTGTTCGCGGCGCTGTTCCCCGGCGGCGAGGGCAGGCTGCTGCTCACCGATCCCGACAACATGCTGACCACCGGCATCGAGGTGGAGGCGCGTCCGCCGGGCAAGAAGATCAAGCGGCTCTCGCTGCTGTCCGGTGGCGAGAAGGCACTGACCGCGGTGGCGATGCTGGTCGCGATCTTCCGGGCCCGGCCATCCCCGTTCTATGTGATGGACGAGGTGGAAGCCGCCCTCGACGACGTCAATCTGCACCGCTTGCTGGTGCTGTTCGGACAGTTGCGGGAGCGGTCGCAGCTGATCGTCATCACCCACCAGAAACCGACAATGGAGGTCGCCGACGCGCTGTACGGCATGACGATGCGCGACGACGGCATCACCGCGGTGATCTCGCAGCGGATGCGCGGCCAGGAGCTGGTGACCGCCGGCGCTATGGAATAGGCGTCACCCCGCGACGCCGCAGGGCCGCCAGATCGGCGGCGCCGCAACCGTGCAGGCAGATCCGCAGCTCGTCGATGAATCGGCCCAGCCAGTCCAGCACCGCCGCGGGCGATTCCACCGCCGCCGCCAGCAGCGGCCGGGCCACTGCCACCACGTCGGCGCCCATCGCCAGCGCTTTGGCGGCGTCCATGCCGGTGCGGATGCCGCCGGAAGCGACCAGCGTCACGTCGGGCAATGTGCGCCGCACCTCGAGCAGCGCCTCGGCGGTCGGAATGCCCCACTCGGCCAGCGCCGGGTAGCGGATCTCGCCGTAGCGGACGAGCTGCTCGACGCGGGCCCACGACGTTCCGCCCGCCCCGGCGACGTCGACCGCCGCGAGTGGGCAGTCGACCAGTTCGGCGGCCGCCGCCGCCCCGATTCCGTGGCCGACCTCCTTGAGCAGCACCGGATATCCGATCGACGCGGCGACGTCGCGCAACCGGGTGATTGAACCGGAGAAGTCCGTGTCGCCCTCGTGCTGCATGGCCTCCTGCAGCGGATTGGTATGCACCGCAAGCGCATTCGCGCCGACTCGGTCGAGCGCCCGGACGAGGTCGGGCACCAGCGCGTCGGAAAGCTGGGCAAGGCCGATGTTGCCGATCAGCAGCGCGTCGGGCGCCACATCGCGGACGGTGAAGCTGGCCGACGCCGCATCGTCGTCGAGCATGATGCGTTGGGAGCCGAGCATCATGCCGATGCCGAGCTTTTGGGCGGCTGCGGCCAGATTGCGGTTGATGACGCCGGAGAGGTCGGCACCGCCCGTCATCGCCCCGATCAGCACGGGCGCCGCCAGCCGGACGCCGAGAAATCGGGTGCCCAGGTCGACGGCGCCCAAGCTGGTCTGGGTGAGCGCGTTGTAGGGCAGCCGGAAGCGCTCGAGACCGGTGCTGACGCTCTGGTACTCGACGGCCTCGGTCAGACACACGTCGATGTGTTTGGCCTTGCGGGATTCCATGCCATTTTGAGAGCCATTGCCCAAGCCGACGGGGTCCATCAGCGCGCCTCGTGGAAAGCGCCGGCGTGGGCTGTCGGCGGAATGGGGGCTGGTGTCCAGCGTGTGACCGCGTGTGTTGTCGGTGTCGTTTCGTAGGGTGCCGTTATGGCTGCGGGCCGGTTTGGTCGCATACCGGGCGGAGTGACTTCGCTGGGTCTGCATGTGGTGTGGTGCTCGAAGTACCGGTGGCTGATCCTGGGTGGCCGCGTCGCTGCGCGGTGCGCCGAGTTGCCCGAGCAGATCCCCGCCTCGGTGGGGTATGCGTCGGAAGCCCCGGTGTGGCGGTACATCGGACACCGGTGGGATGCGGTGTCGGCGTGAGGCGGGCATACAAGTTTCGGATGCGGCCGACCGAGCGTCAACACGTCGCGTTGGCGGCGAGCGTGGCGTCGCATCGGGAGTTGTATAACGCGGCGTTGCAGGAACGCCGTGATGCGTGGGCGCACAGTAAGACCCGGATCCGTTACGGCGATCAATCCGCACAGTTGAGTGACATCCGGTCGGTACGCCCGGATGCGGCGGTGTGGTCGTTCTCCAGCCAGCAGGCCACCCTGCGTCGCCTCAACAGGGCCTTCGAGCGGGCGCGGGTGTATCTGCAGGGCATCGGTCAGGTCAAAGTGACGATGCACCGGCGGGTGGCGGGGCGGGTGAAGACGATCCAGATCCATCGTGAAGGCCGTCGCCGGATGCTGATCTTGTCCTGTGACGAGGTGCCCGAGAATCTGCTGCCGGCTACCGGTCGTCGGGCCGGTGTTGATGTCGGGATCGCCAGCTTCGTCACCACCTCCGATGGCGCCCGCGTCGACAATCCGCGCTGGGCACGAACGGCGGCCGACACGCTGGCCGGTGCGCAGCGGCGGCTGGCCCGAGCCCAGCGGGGTTCCAAGAACCGGGGCCGGCGGCGGGAGACGCTCGCTGCGCGGCATCGCAAGATCGCCAACTGTCGCCGCGACTTTCACCACAAGACCGCCCGCAGGCTCGTGGACTGCTACGACGTGATCGCGGTGGAGGACTTGGCGATCGCCAACATGTGCCGCCGCGCCAAACCTGTCCCCGACCCCGATGTGGCTGGTGGGTTTCGGCCGAATGGGGCGGCGGCCAAGACCGGGCTGAACTTGAGCATCAGTGATGCTGGCTGGGGGCAGTTCCTCTCGATTCTGCGCGCCAAAGCGGAAGACGCTGGACGCATCTGGATTGCAGTGGATCCCCGGCACACCTCCGATGGCTGCGAACGGTGTGGTTATGCAGCAAAGGAGAACCGCCTCACCCAAGCGGTGTTCACCTGTCGGCGCTGTGGGCATACCGCCCATGCCGACGAGCATGCTGCACGCAACATCCTGCGGGCTGGACTGGCCCACCACGCGCACGCCGCGTGAGAAGAAGCTGACGGCTTCAACCGTCAGAGAAGTCACCGTCACCGTCTACCCACATTGCCCACATTGCGACAATGGCATGGTGTCCGAAGGTCTGTGGATCGCAATCGCGGTCATCGCCGTTCTGGTCGTTGCAGCTGTCGTGGTGTTCGGTCTGGTCTCCTACCGGCGGCGCCGGATCAGACTGGACTCTTCCACCTCGGCAGACACTGCCACACCGATCGACCGTTCCGGCGGGTACACCGCATCTTCGGGCATCACGTTCACACAATCGTCAGCACCCACGGCGGCCCCGCCACCGGCGCCCGAGCGCATCGACACCAGCGGCCTGCCGGCCGTCGGCGATGACGCCAGCGTCCCCCGCGACGCGCCCAAACGCCCGATCGCCGACGTGCAGCTGCCCGATTTTCAAGAGGAAGCACCGGCTGAGCTTGATGTCGGCGCCATTGCGCCTCCGGAGGGCCGGCTGGAACGCCTGCGCGGGCGGCTGGCCAAGTCGCAGAACGCCTTGGGCCGCAGCATGCTCGGCCTGCTCGGCGGTGGCGACCTCGACGAGGAGTCCTGGGAGGCGGTCGAGGACACCCTACTGGTCGCCGACCTGGGCCCAGTCGTCACCGACTCGATCGTGACGGCGCTGCGGGAACGGCTGGCCAGCAGCCCGGTGCGCACCGAAACCGATGCCCGCGACGTGCTGCGCGAGGTGCTGATCTCCGAGTTGCATCCGGACCTGGATCGCTCGATCAACGCGCTGCCGCACGGCGACCATCCGTCGGTGCTGTTGGTGGTCGGGGTGAACGGCACCGGCAAGACCACCACGGTCGGAAAGCTGGCCCGCGTGCTGGTCGCCGACGGCCGCCGGGTGGTACTCGGTGCCGCCGACACCTTCCGGGCCGCCGCCGCCGACCAGCTGCAGACCTGGGCGGCCCGCGTTGGTGCGCATGTGGTGCGCGGAGCCGAGGGCGCCGACCCCGCATCGGTGGCGTTCGACGCTGTCGACAAGGGCATCGATGCCGGTGCGGACGTCGTCCTCATTGACACCGCCGGGCGGCTGCACACCAAGACCGGACTGATGGACGAACTCGGCAAGGTCAAGCGCGTGGTGAGCCGCCGCGCGGAGGTCGACGAGGTGCTGCTCGTGCTCGACGCGACGATCGGACAGAACGGCCTGGCGCAGGCGCGCGTTTTCGCCGACGTTGTCGATATCACCGGCCTGGTGCTCACCAAACTGGACGGCACGGCAAAGGGTGGAATCGTTTTCCGCGTTCAGCAGGAATTGGGAGTGCCCGTCAAGCTCGTCGGTCTCGGCGAAGGTCCCGACGATCTTGCTGCGTTCGAGCCCGCGGCGTTCGTCGACGCACTGCTCGGGTAACGAATGGGCGTCAGAAACCGGTGATGTAACACCGGCGAAACCTTAGCGGCGTATCCGTTCACACGAGCGAAACACCTAGGCGTCGTGGACGAAACAACCACTCAGCATTGTCTTGGACCAGGTCGATGGTCGTAAAACCCTTGCGGCCCTGCCGTGTCGAAGGAGGAAACTGCGAGTGGACCAATTCCCGATATTGGGTCAACCGGATACCGGTGACACAGCGTGGATGCTGGCAAGCTCGGCATTCGTGCTGCTGATGACGCCGGGCCTGGCCTTTTTCTACGGTGGCATGGTTCGCGCCAAGAGCGTGCTCAACATGATCATGATGAGCATCAGCGCCATGGGCGTGGTGACAGTGCTGTGGGTGCTCTACGGCTACTCGCTGGCATTCGGCAACGACGTCGGCAATCTGTTCGGTGACCCGACGCAGTTCTGGGGCCTCAAGGGCCTCATCGGCGGTAACGCGGCTGCCGAAGTGATCGCCGACCCGAGCACCGGGACCGAAGCGGCCGCCGCCGTGGATATCCCGTTGGTGTTCACGCTGCCGGCGACGGTGTTCGTCGCGTTCCAGTTGATGTTCGCGATCCTCACCGTCGCGCTGATCTCCGGCGCGGTGGCCGACCGCATCAAGTTCGGCGGCTGGCTGCTTTTCGCCGGATTGTGGGCCACGTTCGTGTACTTCCCCGTCGCCCACTGGGTGTTCTCGTTCGACGGAGGCACCGCCGAGACCGGTGGCTGGATCGCCAACAAGCTCGCCGCAATCGACTTCGCAGGTGGCACAGCGGTTCACATCAATGCCGGCACGGCGGCGCTGGTGCTGGTGCTCATCCTCGGCAAGCGCAAGGGCTGGCCGCATACGCCGATGCGGCCGCACAACCTACCGTTCGTCATGCTCGGGGCCGGTCTGCTGTGGTTCGGCTGGTACGGGTTCAACGCCGGTTCCGCCGGCGCTTCGAACGGCCTGGCCGGCTCGACGTTCGTCACCACGACGATCGCCACCGCGGCCGCGATGCTGGCCTGGCTGCTCACCGAGCGCGTCCGCGACGGCAAGGGCACCTCACTGGGCGCCGCGTCGGGCATCGTGGCCGGCCTTGTCGCGATCACGCCGTCCTGCTCGTCGGTCAACGTGGTCGGTGCGCTCGTGATCGGCGCGGCCGCCGGTTGCTTGTGCGCGCTTGCTGTGGGCCTGAAATACAAAGTCGGGTACGACGATTCGCTCGACGTGGTAGGAGTGCACCTGGTCGGCGGCATCGTCGGCACCCTGCTGATCGGTTTGGTGGCCGCGCCGGAGACGGGTGCCGGTGTCGCCGGATTGTTCTACGGCGGTGGCTTCGACCAACTGTGGCGGCAGGCAATAGGCGCCGGCGCGGTTTTGGTCTACTGCGCGATTGCTACAGCTATCTTGGCTCTGATCGTCAAATTCACCGTGGGGCTGCGCCTTACCGAGGAAGATGAAGCGACTGGCGCCGACGAGGCCGAACACGCCGAAAGCGGGTACGACTTCGCGACCGTCGGTAGCAGCTCGGTTCTCGGTCGTCACGGCGCGGAGGAATGAGGAAAATGAAGCTGATTACTGCAATCGTCAAGCCGTTCACGCTCGAAGACGTCAAGACCGGCCTGGAGCAGACGGGAATTCTCGGAATGACCGTCAGCGAAGTCCAGGGCTACGGCCGCCAGAAGGGCCACACCGAGGTGTATCGCGGCGCCGAGTACTCCGTCGACTTCGTGCCGAAGGTGCGCATCGAGGTGCTCGTCGATGACTCCGCCGTCGACAAGGTGGTGGACGTTATCGTGCAGGCCGCGCGGACCGGCAAGATCGGCGACGGCAAGGTGTGGGTCAGCCCGGTCGACACCGTGGTCCGGGTCCGCACCGGCGAGCGGGGGTCCGACGCCCTTTGAGCCGTGTCGTGAACTGAGACGTCGTCTCCCGGCCGTGCACCGTGAGCGTTAGTCGGTAAGGGCCGGGGGAGGACTTGAAATGACAAAGCAGAAGCCAGCTTCGGCGGCGAGCTCGTCCCGACCCGCGACCGACCTCACCGCAGCGTCCGAACAGCTGCTGTCCGGTTCGCGTCAGCTGGATTCGGCGGCCCTGCGGGACGCGCTGCTCGACCTGCACGAGTTCTGGCTCACCACCAAGGCCGCCGAGATCGGGATCACCGACACCAGCGGCTTCGCCATCGTCGCGACCGGCGGGCTCGGCCGCCGAGAACTGCTGCCCTACTCCGACCTCGACCTGATGTTGCTGCATGACAACCTGTCGCACGGCGTTGTCAGCCAGGTCGCGGAGAAGTTGTGGTACCCGTTGTGGGACGCCAACATTCGCCTTGACCACAGTGTGCGCACCGTGCCCGAGGCGCTCAAGGTGGCCGGCGAGGACATTTCGGCCGGCCTGGCGATGCTGGAAGTGCGTCACATTGCCGGCGATTCCGACCTGTCGGCGCTGCTGGTCGGTGGCGCGCGGCGGCACTGGCGCACCGGAATCGCTTCGCGCTTCAACGAACTCGTCGAACATACCCAGCAACGGTGGGAGCGCAGCGGGCAGATCGCTCATCGCGCCGAGCCCGACCTCAAATGCGGCCGTGGCGGCCTGCGCGATGTCCAGCTGCTCAACGCCTTGGCGATCGCGCAGCTGGCCGATGTCTATCCCAGCCGGTCGTTGGCATCGCCGACCGAAACGCTGGGCGAGGCGCACCTGGCACTGCTCAATGTTCGTACCGAACTGCACCGGGTGTCCGGCCGCGGCCGTGAGCTGGTGCTCGCCCAGCATGCCGATGAGATCGGCGCGGCGCTGCGCATCGGTGACCGATTCGACTTGGCGCGCATGCTTTCTGACGCCGCTCGTACGATCAGCTTCTACGTCGACGCCGGTGTCCGCACCGCGGCCAATGCGCTGCCGCGTCGCGGGTTCGCCGCTTTTCGGCGGCCGGTGCGGCGTCCGCTCGACGAAGGCGTCATCGAGTTCGCGGGTGAGGTGATCCTGGCCCGCGACGCCCGGCCGGAACGCGATCCCGGCCTGATCCTGCGGGTGGCGGCGGCGTCGGCGACCACCGGCCTGCCGATGGCGGCGTCCACGCTGGCCCGGCTGACCGAAACGGCACCCGAGTTGCGGACGCCGTGGCCGCGTCAGGCGCTCAACGACCTGTTGGTGATGCTGGCCGCCGGCCCGAATGCGGTGGCCACCATCGAAGCGCTGGACCGCACCGGTCTGTGGGGCCGACTCTTCCCGGAATGGGGCGCGGTGCGCGACCTACCGCCGCGCGACGTCGTGCACATCTGGACCGTCGACCGCCACCTCGTCGAAACCGTTTCACGCGCAAGCGCATTCACCACCCGGGTGTCCCGACCCGACCTGCTTCTGCTCGGCGCGCTCTGCCATGACATCGGCAAGGGCCGCGGCGGCGACCACAGCGTCATCGGCGCCGAACTTGCCATCCAGATCGGCACCCGGCTGGGCCTGTGGCCGTCGGACATCGAGGTGCTCTCCAAGATCGTCCGCCATCACCTGCTGCTGGCGCACACCGCGACGCGACGTGACCTACAGGACGCGAAGACGATCGCGTTGGTGGTCGAAGCGCTGGAGGACGATGCGGTACTGCTGGAACTGTTACACGTGCTGGCCGAAGCCGACTCGCTGGCGACCGGTCCCGGCGTGTGGGGCGACTGGAAGGCGTCGCTGATCGGCGACCTGGTCCGGCGCTGCCGCCTTGTGATGGCGGGCGAGCCGCTGCCGCAGCCCGATCCCATTGACCCGCGGTATCTTTCGCTGGCATCCACGGTAGGCGTGCATGTCGAGCTGACCCCCGGCGACGGCCCGCACATCTACGACGTGACGATGATCGCTCCGGACCGGCGCGGTCTGCTGTCCAAGGCGGCCGGTGTGCTGGCGCTGAACTCACTACGCGTGCACTCGGCATCGGTCAACGGCCACCAAGGCTCGGCTATCAACACCTTCGTTGTGTCCCCCCATTTCGGTTCGCCGCCGGCCGCCGAGTTGTTGCGCCAGCAGTTCATCCTCGCGCTGGGCGGTGAACTCGACGTGTTGGCGTCGTTGGATCGCCGCGACCACGAAGCCGCACAGCACGGCAGCAGGCGGGCCGGGGAGGTGCCGGCTGCCGTGCCCATCAACCACGCCTCGGCGCCGCCGCGGATCCTGTGGTCCGACGGTGCGCAGCCCGGCGAACTGATCGTGCAGGTCCGTACCACCGACCGGGCCGGCCTGCTGGCGCGGTTGACGGCGGTGTTCGAGCGGGACGGGGTGGACATCGCGTGGGCGAAGGTCACCACGCTGGGTTCCTCGGTCGTCGACGTGTTCGGCATCACCGCCTCGGGCGACGCCGCCGTGGTTCGCGACGAGCTGGAACGCGACCTGTACGCGGTGCTACCGGCACCGCCGCCGGCGAAGCCGGTCGCCGACGACCGCTAGGCTGGGCGGCGTGTTTGAATCCCTGTCCGACCGGCTGACCGGTGCGCTGGCGGGCCTGCGCGGCAAGGGGCGGTTGACCGACGCCGATATCGACGCGACCACCCGCGAGATCCGCCTGGCGCTGCTGGAGGCCGACGTCTCGCTGCCCGTGGTGCGCGAGTTCGTCGCCCGCATCAAGGAGCGCGCGCGGGGCGCCGAGGTGTCCGCCGCGCTCAACCCGGCCCAACAAGTCGTCAAGATCGTCAACGAGGAACTGATCGGCATCCTGGGCGGCGAGACCCGCCAACTGGCGTTCGCCAAGGTCCCGCCGACCGTGGTGATGCTCGCCGGTCTGCAGGGCTCCGGTAAGACCACGCTGGCCGGCAAGCTCGCCAAATGGCTTCGCGGACAAGGCCATACCCCACTTCTGGTGGCCGCCGACCTGCAGCGCCCCGGCGCGGTGAACCAGTTGCAGGTCGTCGGCGAACGGGCCGGTGTGCAGGTCTTCGCGCCGCACCCGGGAACGTCGGCCGAGGGCGCCGCGGACGTCGGTCCCGGTGATCCGGTCGCGGTCGCCGCCGGCGGCCTCGCCGAGGCGAAGACCAAGCACTTCGATGTGGTCATCGTCGACACCGCGGGGCGGCTCGGCATCGACGACGAGCTGATGGCGCAGGCCGCCGCGATCCGACAGACGCTCGATCCCGACGAGGTGCTGTTCGTCGTCGACGCGATGATCGGCCAGGATGCCGTGACCACCGCCGAAGCCTTCCGCGAGGGCGTCGGTTTCACCGGCGTGGTGCTGACCAAGCTCGACGGCGACGCCCGCGGCGGCGCGGCGCTGTCGGTCCGCGAGGTCATCGGGGTGCCGATCCTGTTCGCCTCCGCAGGCGAGAAGCTCGAGGATTTCGACGTCTTCCACCCCGACCGGATGGCCAGCCGGATCCTCGGCATGGGCGACGTGCTGACCCTGATCGAGCAGGCCGAGCAGGTCTTCGATGCCGAGCAGGCCGAGGCCGCCGCGGCCAAGATCGGCGCGGGGGAGCTGACGCTCGAGGACTTCCTGGAACAGATGCTGGCGATCCGCAAGATGGGTCCGATCGGCAACCTGCTCGGCATGCTGCCCGGCGCGGGTCAGATGAAGGACGCGCTGGCCGAAGTCGATGACAGCCAGCTCGACCGCGTGCAGGCCATCATCCGCGGCATGACGCCGGCCGAGCGGGCCGACCCGAAAATCATCAACGCGTCGCGCCGACTCCGGATCGCCAACGGCTCCGGTGTGGCGGTGTCGGAGGTCAATCAGCTCGTCGATCGGTTCTTCGAGGCCCGCAAGATGATGTCGCAGATGGCCGGACAGATGGGCATGCCATTCGGTCGCAAGGGCGGGCGGAAGGCCGGCAAGAAGGCCAAAGGCAAGGGCAAGAAGGGGAAGAAGGGCGCGCGCGGGCCGACGCCGCCGAAGGCGCGCAATCCGTTGGCTGCCCCTATGGCCGCGGGTTTCCCCGACCTGTCGCAGATGCCCAAGGGCCTCGACGAGCCGCCGCCCGGACTGGCCGACATCGATCTGTCGAAGCTGAACTTCCCGGGCCAGAAGTAATCCGTTGCGCCTTCACGTTCGCGGCCGCGGGCTGCCCGACGACGAACCGGTCGAGTGGTGGATCGTCGACGGGCTGCTGTCCGCCGAGCCGGTCGCCGGCGCGGAAACCGTATTCGGTGCTGATGGGGCTGGCGGCTGGATCGTGCCCGGCCTCGTTGACGCGCACTGTCACGTCGGTCTCGGCGCACACGGCGCCGTCGAGCTGAACGAGGCGATCGGGCAGGCCGAAACCGAACGCGACGCCGGCGCGCTGCTGCTGCGCGACGCCGGCTCGCCGGTTGACACGCGCAGCCTCGACGACCACAACGACCTGCCACGGATCATTCGCGCCGGCCGCCATCTGGCCCGGCCGAAGCGGTATGCGCGCGGGTTCGCGATCGAACTGGAAGACGAGTCGCAGCTGCCCGATACCGTGGCCGAACAAGCGCGCTGGGGGGACGGCTGGGTCAAGTTGGTCGGCGACTGGATCGACCGCGACGTCGGCGACCTGGCGCCGCTGTGGTCTGACGATGTGCTCAAGGCCGCGATAGACGCCGCCCACACCAACGGCGCGCGCGTCACCGCGCACGTATTCAGCGAGGAGGCCCTGCCCGGCCTGATCAACGCCGGCATCGACTGCATCGAACACGGCACCGGGCTGACCGACGACACCATCGAGCTGATGGTCGAGCACGGCACCGCGGTGGTGCCCACCCTGATCAACGTCGAGAACTTTCCCGGCATCGCCGACGGCGCCGCGGACAAATACCCGACATACGCTCGCCACCTGCGCGATCTGTACGAACGCAGCTATCCACGGCTGGCCGCGGCACTCGAAGCCGGGATACCGGTGTACGCGGGCACCGACGCCGGCAGCATGGTCGCGCACGGCCGCATTGCCGACGAGATCGATGCACTCAATCGCATCGGTATGAGCCCGACGCAGGCGTTGGGCGCTGCGTGCTGGGACGCCCGCGCATGGTTGGGTCGGCCCGGTCTAGCCCATGGCGCGTCCGCCGATCTGCTGTGTTATACCGACGACCCGCGAGCGGGCGCGGCCGTACTCAGTCGCCCGGACGTGGTGATGCTGCGAGGCCGCACGTTCTAGCGGCTGAAGCCCCAGTCGAACAGGCCGATCGCCTGGCCGTACAGGTCGCCGGTGCCGTACATCTGCGCCACCACCAGCCGCCGGTTGCCCCGCTGTGCGGCGCCGACGAACGTGTTGCGGGCGAGGTTGGTGAACCCGGTCTTGCCTGCGAGCGTGCCCGGATACCGCGTCAGCAGCTCGTTCTGATTGGAGATGGTCTTGCCGGGGAACTGAGCAGACTGCTGCCGCATGATCTGCGCGATCAGCGGGTAGGTCAGGGCCGCGCGGAGGATCACCGCGAGGTCGTTCGGCGTCGTGATCGATTCCCATCCCGGCCCGTCGAGCCCCGACGGCGACGAGGCCCTGGTGCCGCGGGCGCCCACGCTGGCCGCTTTGCGGTTCATCGCCGCGACCGCGACGCGCTGACCGCCGAGCATGTCGGCCAGCATGTTCGCGGCGTCGTTGCCCGACACCATCAGCAGGGCCTCCAGCAGCTGGCGGGTGGTGTACGGCTGGCCCGGCTTCAATCCCACGCAGGAGCACTCGACCTCGGTGTGGGACTGGTTGGCGCGTGCGAAGTTGTCCGGGGACAGGTTGTCCAGCACCACCATCGCGAGCAACGGCTTGATCGTGCTGGCGGGCGCGTGCTGCGCGTACGGATCGCGGGAAGCCAGGATGCTTCCGGTATCGAGGTCAGCCAGCAGCCACGCCTGCGCCGGACCGTCCGGCAGCGCAACCGCGCCGGACGGCGCATTGCCGGGTTCGGCGGGGGCGGCCGGGGCGGCCACGACCGCCGCCAACGCGAGCGCGGTTGTAAACGCAGCCAACAGTTTTCGCACGGCTGCTGAGCGTATCCTGTGCAATCGCCGGATTTAGCCGCGCTTAGGTCTCGGATCCGTTGCAGATCAACAACTCTTAGTGATGGTTCGTCTAGAGCGAGCCGACGCTGGCGTTGGGATTTTGTGCGAAGCCCCAATCAAACAGGCTGGCGGCTTGATCCCAGAAGGACGGACCACCTTCTTTGTCCATGCCGAACATCAGCGCGATGACCAGCCGACGGCCGTCGCGCTGGGCGGCGCCGACGAAAGTCTTGCGGGCGATATTGGTGAAACCCGTTTTGCCCCCGATGGTTCCGGGGTAGCGCTTCAGGAGCTCGTTCTGGTTGACCAACACCTTGTCGCCGGTCTTGGTGGGGAACACCGTGGTCGGTTGCGCGGAGATCTGGGCGAAAACCGGGTTGGCCATTGCGGCCCGGAAGATCGAGGCTAAATCGTGCGGCGACGACCACATGTCGATGCCAGGGCCGTCCAGGCCGGACGGGGAGCCGACGTTGCTGCCGTATGCGCCCAGCAGCGCCGCCTTGCCGTTCATCTTCATCACCGCGGCTTCTTGTCCGCCGAGCATGGTGGCCAGCGTGTTGGCCGCGTCGTTGCCGGACACCAGCAGCAGCGCCTCCAGCAGCTGGCCGGCGGTATAGAGCCGGCCCGGCGCGACACCGGCGCAGTTGCACTCCACCTTGGTGTCCGCTTCGTTGGCCACGATCGTGGTGTCCAGGGGCAGCTCGTCGAGGACGGTCAGTGCCAGCAGCACCTTGATCGTGCTGGCCGGTGCGTACTGGCCGTACTCGTCGCGGGCGGCGAGCACCTCCCCGCTGTCGAGGTCGGCGACGATCCAGGCCTGTGCGGGCCCGTCCGGAATCGGCACCGAGCCCGCAGGCTGGTTGATCCCCGAGCCGGCTACCGGGACGGCCGTCGCTGTCGCGGTTCCTCCGGCGAACAGGCTGAGCGCAGCCGCCAGACACACCAGAAGCCTTCGCATGGGCGCTGAGCCTAGCCCCGCGCGGTGATCGTGTTCAATCGACGCATGTTGAGCTTGGAAGAGATCTCCGACCGTCTCGAACTGCAGCAGCTGCTCATCGGCTATTCCGAAGCCATCGACCGGCGCCAGTTCGACGAACTGGACGCGATCTTCACGCCGGACGCCTACATCGACTATCGGGCGACCGGTGGCATCGACGGCCGCTACCCGCAGATCAAACCGTGGCTGGCCGAGGTCCTTCCCAAATACTTCAGCTCCTACGCCCACATGCTGGGGCTGCCGGTCATCCGGCTCGACGGCGACAGCGCCACCGCCCGCACCTTCTGCTTCAACCCGATGGTGCTGAAGGGGGACAAGCCCAGCACCATGCAGATCGGCCTGTGGTACGACGACGAGTTCGTCCGCACCGCGGACGGCTGGCGAATGTCGCGGCGGGTCGAGATCAAGTGCTTCGGTCGCTGACGAGCAGCCCGGATTTTGGCCGGTCGCGGCCGTTCTGGCACAATGGTCGGCTGTCCGCGGACCCGACCACGGTCGTTCTGCGGTCAGACCCACGCGAGGCAAAACCGGATCCCGGCAATCGGCCCGGATCGCTGAATTGCAGCGTGACACGCACAGGAGAAGTCGCTTACCCATGGCTGTCAAGATCAAGCTCACCCGGCTTGGCAAGATCCGCAATCCCCAGTACCGCATCGCGGTCGCCGACGCGCGCACCCGCCGCGACGGTCGTTCGATCGAGATCATCGGCCGCTACCACCCGAAAGAGGACCCGAGCCTCATCGAGATCGACTCCGAGCGGGCCCAGTACTGGCTGTCGGTCGGCGCCCAGCCCACCGAACCGGTCCTCAAGCTGCTGAAGATCACCGGCGACTGGCAGAAGTTCAAGGGGCTGCCGGGCGCGGAAGGCACGCTGAAGGTCAAGGAGCCAAGGCCCAGCAAGCTGGACCTGTTCAACGCGGCGCTGGCCGAGGCCGAGGGCGGACCCGGCACCGAGGCCACCACGGCCAAGAAGAAGAAGGCGCCGGCAGCCAAGAAGGCCGGGAAGGCGGCGGCGAAGGCCGCCGAGGCTGACGAGAAGGCCGTCGAGACCGAGGCGACCGCCGAGCCCGCCCCCGGGAAGGACGAGTCCGAACCGGCGGCCGAAGGGGCCGACGCCACCGCACCCGCCCAGCAGGCCGAGGAATCGTGAGCTCCGTCGTCGTCGATGCGGTAGAGCACCTGGTCCGCGGCATCGTGGACAATCCCGAAGACGTCCGGGTCGACATGGTGACTTCGCGCCGCGGTCGCACCGTCGAGGTGCACGTGCACCCCGACGACCTCGGCAAGGTCATCGGCCGCGGCGGACGCACCGCGACCGCGCTGCGCACACTGGTCGCCGGCATCGGCGGCCGGGGTATCCGTGTCGACGTGGTGGACACCGACCAGTAACGCTTCATGGACCTGGTAGTCGGGCGGGTCGTCAAGGCGCACGGCATCACCGGCGAGGTGGTCGTCGAGATCCGCACCGACGACCCCGACATCCGCTTCTCGCCGGGTACCACCCTGCGCGCCAGACGCCGCGACCAGCCCGAACGCGACTACGTAGTCGACTCGGCGCGCGAGCACGGCGGACGGCTGCTGGTGCGGTTGGCCGGGGTCGCCGACCGCGACGCCGCGGAGTTGCTGCGCGGCACTTTGTTCGTGGTCGACTCCGAAGCTCTGCCCCCGATCGACGATCCCGACGAGTTCTACGACCATCAGCTCGAGGGACTGCGGGTGCTGACAACCGGGGGCAGCCGGATCGGAACCGTCGCAGAGGTGTTGCACACCGGCGCGGGCGAATTGCTCGCGGTGCATACCGAGGGCAACGGCGGCGAAGTGCTGATACCTTTTGTCAGCGCCATCGTCATCTCGGTGTCGCTGGAACATCAAACCATTGAGATCGACCCGCCCGAGGGTCTGCTGGAGCTGGGCTGAGTCATGCGAATCGATGTGGTGACGATCTTTCCCGGCTATTTGGATCCGCTGCGGCAGTCGTTGCCCGGCAAGGCGATTGACTCAGGCATCGTCGACCTACAGGTGCACGATCTGCGGCGGTGGACACACGATGTGCACCGATCGGTCGACGACTCGCCGTACGGCGGCGGTCCCGGGATGGTGATGACGGCACCAGTATGGGGTGAGGCGTTAGACGAAATATGTTCCACCGAAACGCTTCTCATCGTTCCCACGCCCGCGGGACGGTCCTTCACCCAGGCCACCGCACAGCGCTGGAGCGCCGAATCGCACCTGGTGTTCGCGTGCGGGCGCTACGAGGGCATCGACCAGCGGGTCATGGACGACGCGGCGCGTCGAATGCGCGTCGAAGACGTGTCGATCGGCGACTACGTGCTGCCGGGCGGCGAGTCGGCGGCACTGGTGATGATCGAGGCGATCGTTCGCCTGCTGCCCGATGTCCTGGGCAATCCGGTGTCGCACCAAGACGATTCGCATTCCGCGCAGAATCGGGGCCTGCTCGAAGGGCCCGGCTATACCCGGCCGCCCCACTGGCGTGGGCTGGATGTGCCGGAGGTGCTGCTTTCCGGAGACCACGCCAAGATCGCGGCGTGGCGGCGCGAGCAGGCGCTGCAGCGCACCCGCGAACGGCGGCCCGACCTGCTCGAGTAACCGGTGTCAGTGAACGGGTTCGACGTGGCCGTTGAGATCCATGATGCCCAGCTCGACCAGCAACTCCGGCTCGCGCCGCTGAACTTCGGTCCGGAACGTCCGCAAAGCCCCGGACAGCATCTCGGTTTCGTAGGCTCTGTCCGTGAGGACGCGATCGCCATAGGCGACCGCGGCGGCGCCGCAATCGCGATGCGTCATGGCGATGATGCGTGTCAACCAGTGCAAGTCCACCGAGATGGCGAGGTTCTCCCAGAACGTTTCGCGCCAGTCGGCGAAGGCCGGGGCCACCACGCCGACCGGACCGCCGGCGATGGCGAACTCGCTGTAGTTGTTCTGCCAGCCGCGGCCGGTCATGTAGTTCCAGGTGTTGGTGGTGAATCGCGGATCGATGCACTTCATCAGCATCGCCTCGTAGCCCACGTCGAGCTGCGCCTGCGCAGCCGGAGCGGTTGCCAATGCGGCGGCACCGAGTCCAATGCCCCCGAGCATTACTCGACGCGAGTACGTCTCTGCCACCGGAATGCCCGCCCTTTTCTACTAGATCCGCCCGCCCGGGAACATCGTCTTGACGGCCTGAGTGATGGTGTTGCGCGCGGTGACGTCGTCGGTGGTGTGCATCGAACCGATCGCCATGACAAACCGACGGTCCGATCCGATCACGCCGGTCGACATGTGCACCCAGTTGCCGCCGTTCCAGCAGCAAAACCAGCCCTGCTTAACCGCCACCGGCTCGGCGTAGAGCCCCTCGGGGATGCCGAACCGCTGTGGGTACACACCGCCGGGCACCATGCCGTCGGGCGCAGTCGGTGTGGACTGCGACAGGTTGGACAGGATGATGTTGGCCTGCTCCCGCGGCAGCCCGCCGCTGCCGTCGAGCAGCATGTCGTAGTAGCGGACGAGGTCACCCGCCGTGCTCAGGGTGTTGAACCAGCGCCCGTTGTAGGGCGTCGTGGTCGCCTTCAACCCATACCGTGCGGTGACGCGTGAAATGATCGCGCTGCCGCCACCGCGGTCCCAGAACACTTCGGCCGCGCCGTCGTCGGAGGACCGCAACATGACGTCGAGCGACTTGCGGTCGGCGGGGGAGACCGAAGCCTTTCCGTTGGCTTCCTGCAGCAGCAGATCGTCGGCGATGAACAGCTTGGCCACCGAGGCGAGGGGCATGGCCGCGTTGTTGCCGTTGGACACGATCTGGCCGGTGTTGCGGTCTAGGACGACCGTCGTGATGTCGGCGCCGGCCTCAGCGGCGTCGGCGGTGGCCTGCCGGGTGCGCGCCTCCAGGCCGTCGAATGCGGCGGCGGGTTGGTCGGGCGGGGCTTCCGGCAGTGGGGCCATGCTGCCCTGCGGCGCGACAACGGTCAGCGGCGGTGTATCGGGGTGCACCGGCGGGGTGCCGTAGACCGGGGCCTCACAACCAGCGACGACAGGCACCGCAATCATGGTCATTGCGGTAGCCGTCGCTAGCCTCGACGGCCGCCGTCGCATAGCTCTCCTTAACCGCTTGTCAATCGGGATCGGGCTTGCCACCGGCCGCTCACCCGTACTTTCAGCCTAACCGCTGGGCGGCCATCCCGCGGGCTTAGCTGCGGCCGGCGATTTCACCGCATGCGCCCTCATCTGGCACAATTGAGCAGTTGTCTGGGCAGGACGTGGGACGTACCTCCGCCTGTCGCGAGATGCACCAGATACGCCCGAATCAATCACCGCGATAGCCCGCCGCGGCCGCGAACAGCAAGGAAGTGTCACCGATGAACACGCTGGACTTCGTCGACCAGTCGTCGCTGCGCGACGATATTCCGGACTTCAGCGCCGGCGACACCGTGAACGTGCACGTGAAGGTCATCGAGGGCTCGAAGGAACGCATCCAGGTCTTCAAGGGTGTCGTGCTTCGCCGCCAGGGCGGCGGCGTCCGGGAGACCTTCACCGTCCGCAAGGAGAGCTACGGCGTCGGGGTCGAGCGAACCTTCCCCGTGCACTCCCCGAACATCGACCACATCGACGTCGTCACCCGCGGTGACGTCCGCCGCGCCAAGCTGTACTACCTGCGCGAGTTGCGTGGCAAGAAGGCGAAGATCAAGGAAAAGCGCTGAATCGCGCACGGCGCGGCGGCAAGCACCGCCATGGATACGCTGATCCCGTGACCGGAACCACGGACTCCGCCGACTCATCATCCGAACCCACACCCGACCCCGCCGACTCTGAGGCTGCCGAAACCCAAGCGGACGAGGCCGACGAGGCCGAGGACAAGTCCAAGCGCAAGGGCGGGGTGCTGCGGGAAGCCGCCATTCTGCTGGTGATCGCGGTCGGCCTGTACTACGTGATGCTGACGTTCGTCGCCCGGCCGTATCTCATCCCGTCGGAGTCGATGGAACCGACGCTGCACGGTTGCCACGGGTGTGTCGGTGATCGCATCATGGTCGACAAACTGACTTACCGGTTCTCATCGCCCGAACCGGGCGACGTGATCGTCTTCAAGGGCCCGCCGAACTGGAACATCGGCTACAGATCGATCCGCTCGGACAACACCGCGGTCCGCTGGGTGCAGAACACCCTTTCGTTCGTCGGATTCATCCCACCCGATGAAAACGACCTGGTCAAACGGGTGATCGCGGTCGGAGGGCAGACCGTCCAGTGTCGTGCGGCGACCGGGCTGTCGGTCGACGGCAAGCCGCTGAACGAGCCCTACCTCGACACCACGACGATGATGGCCGATCCCAAGGTTTATCCGTGCCTTGGCAACGAGTTCGGGCCGGTGAAGGTGCCCGAGGACAGGCTGTGGGTGATGG
>NZ_JBOGDB010000020.1:0-3274 GCF_050701515.1 Mycobacterium sp.
AGCTGACGTTCTGCACGCGCGGGCCGGCCGCGACGATCGTGGTGTCCTGCAGGATCGGCAGCACGGTGGACATGTTCCACAGCCGGGGCTCGACGGCGTTGATCACCTCGCCGATGTCCTCGGTACCCAGCAGCGCCGCGTCGATTTTCGGCTGAATGCTGCGGTCACAGATGCCGGTGAGGTTGCTTGGCGCCTGGACAAGTTCATCGGATTCCGGCGCCGGGGTTCTCGTCGTCGGCGTTGCCGTGGTCGTGCCGGTCGTCGGTGGCGGGTTTGGGGTGCGCGGCGTCGGAGCAGCTGTGGGCGACGGTGCCGGCGGATTCGGGCCCGGGGTGGTGGTGAACACCGCGGTGGCCTCCAGCGCACGGCATCCGTAGCGAGAGGCCAGTGCGGTCGCGAGATCGCCCCCGGCCTGATGCCAGCCGACGATTGCGTCCACCCGGTTCTGCGTGAGCGCCTCGGAATACAGCGTCGGCGGATCCAGCGCCAGCACCGACGCCTCGATGCCGACATTGCGCAACTGGTCGGCGGCGGTGTTGGCCACCGCCACCGATGTCGGGTCGTTGGCCGCCACCCCGATCACCAGTGACAGCGGCACGTCGTCCTTGGTGATCCGTCCGCGGTTGTTGTCGGGTAGCGGAGTGCCCGGCGTCGGCGGCGCCGTCGTCTCGACCGGCGCCACCTGGTAACCGGCGTCGACCAACAACTCGAGCGCGGCCTCCTTGGTGAGCGCGGGTGGCGCGGTCGGCACGTATCCCGGGTCGGACGGCGAGCGCACTTGCGCCTGCGCCAGCGTCACGGTGTTGTCGCTGCCGGCACCGACCGCGGCGAGCAGGTCGACGTCGAGCAGGCCCAAAATCGCCTTGCGCACTTGGGAATCGGCCAACTTGTCTATTTGCGCCCGCAGCGTCAGCTGCATGACGCGCGGTGTGACGATCCGCCCGGTCCGCACGTCGGGAATGGCGGACAGTTGGGCAAATGCGGCCGTCCCACCGTGCACCTGGGCGACCTGTGTGTCGCCGTTGCGGATCGAGTCGGCCAGCGCGGCCGTCGCCCCCGCCCGCCGGAACAGCAGCTGGTCCGGCTGTGCGGGTGGACCCCAATACCGGTCGTTGCGCGCCAACAGGATTTCCTCGCGCTGCGGGTCGATGTATTCCACCCGGAACTGGCCGCCGGTCACGGGCAGCGCGCGAACCAGCCCGGCCGCAAAGCCGCCCGGCACGTCCTTGACGATGTGCGCGGGCAGGATGTCGTTGAACAATTCCCGCCACGCGGGATAGGGCTGTGAAAACGTCACTACCGCCGTCTTGCCGCCGTCGATGGACTGGACCCCGGTGATCAGGTCGTATCCGGCGGGGTCGACGACGCCGGGCTGACTGACCATCTGCTGCCACAGGTACCAGTAGTCGTCGGCGGCGATCGGCGCGTTGTCGGTCCACTGCGCTTCCGGCCGGACCTTGTAGGTCACGGTGAACGGGTTCTCGCTGGTCACCTCGGCCGACACCAGCAGCGTCGGGTCGAGAACCCACCGCGAGCCCGTCGGCGATGCCGGATCCGGGAGCGGACGGAACGAACTGGGCAGGACCAGCGAGCTGATGGCCGCGTTCACCGCCGATTGATCGGACAGCAGGTGGGAGTTGAAGCCGGGACCGATGGTGTCGATGGCCATGATGATCTGCGCCGCTCGCGGCGGCGGAGGCGTGGTGGTGTCGGTGGTGTCGGTGCTCTGCGGCGCCGGCGGCGGGCTGACCGTGCAGGACGACGTCAGCAGCATCAGCGCCGATATCGCGGCAATGATGCGTACGGACCCCGGCACGCCGTCCAGGCTAGCCGCGGGCCTTCGCACGAGCCCTGCTGCGGGCCCGGCCACCGCCCTTGGCACGCCCAGATTGAAACCTCGCAGCGAAATTCCGAGTAGTCCCCTGCAGTTCAATCTCGGCGCGCATTCTTGGCGACGTCCTCGCACCGGATCAACAGCGCCGCGGAGGGAACGACCTTGCCACGCAGATACGTCGACATCCGCGAAGCCGAGGTGCCCAGCCGCTGAGCGAATTGCGCAGCCGTCAATCCCGAGGCCTCGACAAAGCTGTGCAGGCGGCGCTGCACTTCGGCGCGTGCGGCGGACTCCGCATTCGCCCGAGCGTCGGTCAGCGAGCGAGACAGCGTGGCGACCACACCTACGTCCTCGGCAAGTCGCAGCGCCTCTTCCAGATCCGACGCGACCGGACCCCACGGGTCCTCGCGCACCGAGTCCGCGATACGGCGCCAGTGCCGCAGGGATCCACGATCGATGGCGGCCAGAATGCCTTCGACTCCCCAGCGTTCGACGGGATCGTCGGGGGTTGCCTTGATGTTCCGGAATTGCAGTGTCCTCATGCGAGAGCTCCTCAGCCGATCATCGCATCGGCGACGGCTTGGCATTGCGCAACAACCGCGGGCCAGGATTGCCACTTCGGGGCAAGTTCCTTGTACTGGTCCAGGGCGGCGATCGCTCGTGAATCGGCGGGTCGAGGCTGCCCGAGCTGCCTCAGTACTTGAGCCGCCACAGCGTCCTCGCCCGGCGCTCTCTGATCGTAGAAAGCGTCGATATCAGCGAGCGTGTTTGCCGCCCACTCCACTCCGAACCGATCCGCCAACGCGGCCAGGTCGATGTAGTCGCGCACCTGGTTTCGCTTGACCAGCAGGTACGCCTTGATCCGCAGCGTTTCCTCGGGCGTCGGCGCGACAACGGTTCCGCCGCTTGGGATCTCGACAATCTGGGTTTCCAGTGGACGCCGGCGGATCAGCTGGCGAATTCCAACCTCGATGTCACCGAGGCTGCCGAGAAGGATCTTGCCGGGAACTGCCCGGTTCAGTACCCACTCTGGATCTGTCTCCAACGCCTCAAGTACCGCGTCGAACCTTTCATTGAGGTCGGCCAGAACGTGGTCGTGGTCATACGAGATGCGATGCCGGGCATACAGAACCGCAGCGGATCCACCGACAAGGACCGCGTCGGGAACCAGCTCCTGCAGGCGCGCGGCCGACCGCAAAACCTCGTCAAAGTCACTGATCATACGATGATATTATCAGATATGATAATACATCATGCGGCGACTCTGGTAGCCAGACTGAAGGGACGCAGCGAAACTCCGAGTAGCACCGTGTGCCAGTTCAATCTCGGCGCCAACCGCGAAACCGCTACCCACGGGCCTTGGCGCGAGAGCGGGCACGCGCCCGGCTGGTGGCGTCCAGCTCGACCTTGCGCACCCGCACCACCTGCGGGGTGACCTCG
>NZ_JBOGDB010000021.1:0-5215 GCF_050701515.1 Mycobacterium sp.
ACATCAGACCTCAGCCACGGGCCTTGGCGCGAGCGCGGCTGCGGGCCCGGCTGGTGGCGTCCAGCTCAACCTTGCGCACCCGCACCACCTGCGGGGTGACCTCGACGCACTCGTCTGGTGCACAGAATTCCATCGCACGCTCCAGGTCGAGTTCGATCGGCTTGGCCAGCGTCTCGATGACGTCCGCGGTCGACGACCGGATGTTGGTCAGCTTCTTCTCCCGGGTGACGTTGATGTCGAGATCCTCCTGACGCGGGTTGACGCCGACGACCTGTCCCTGGTAGGTGTCCTGGCCGGGTTCGACGAAGAAACTGCCGCGGTCGGCCAGCTGAATCAGGGCGAACGGGGTGATGGTGCCGGTCCGGTCGGATACCAGCGAGCCGGAATGCCGGGCGCGGATCTCCCCCGCCCACGGCCGGTAGCCGTCGAACACCGCGTTGGCGATGCCGGTGCCCCGGGTCTCGGTGAGGAAGTCGGTGCGGAAGCCGATCAGGCCGCGGCTGGGCAGCACGAAGTCCATCCGGACCCAGCCGGCGGCGTGGTTCGTCATCTCCTCCATCCGGCCCTTGCGGCCCGCCATCAGTTGGGTGATGGCCCCGACGTATTCCTCCGGGCAGTCGATCGTCAGTGCCTCGAACGGCTCGTGCAGCTGGCCGTCGATCGTCTTGGTGACCACCTGCGGCTTGCCGACGGTCAGCTCGAAGCCCTCCCGACGCATCTGTTCGACGAGTACCGCCAGCGCCAGCTCGCCGCGGCCCTGCACCTCCCAGGCGTCGGGCCTGTCGATGTCGATTACCCGGATTGACACATTGCCGACCAGCTCTTGGTCGAGGCGGGACCGGACCATCCGTGCCGTCAGCTTGTGGCCGGAAACCTTGCCCGCCAACGGCGACGTGTTGGTGCCGATGGTGACGGAGATGGCCGGCTCGTCAACGGTGATCCGCGGCAGCGCATGCGCGTGCTCGGGGTCGGCGAGCGTGTCGCCGATCATGATGTCGGGCAGCCCGGCGACCGCGACGATGTCGCCGGCGATCGCTTCGTCGGTCGGGTTGCGGTCGACGCCCTCGGTGGCCAGCAGCTCGGTGATCTTGGCCGAGGTGATCACCGGTGCGCCGTCGACCTGGCGCATCCACGCCACCACCTGGCCCTTGCTAAGGCGGCCGTTGTAGATGCGGATCAACGCAAGCCGGCCGAGAAACGCCGACGCGTCGAGGTTGGTCACCAGCGCCTGCAGCGGCGCCTCCGGATCGCCGCTCGGAACGGGGATGTGCTCGCGCAGCACATCGAACAGCGGATCGAGGTTGTCCCCGCCGGGAACCTGCCCGTCGGCCGGCGCGGTGGTGCTGGCCACCCCGGCACGCCCGGAGGCATACAGCGTCGGCAATCCCAGCGCATGCTCGGCGGCCGCGGCGGCCTCGTCGTCGAGGTCGGAGGCGACATCGAGTAGCAGGTCGTGGCTGGCCTCGACGACTTCGGCGATCCGCGCGTCGGGCCGGTCGGTCTTGTTGACCACCAGGACCACCGGCAGGTGCGCGGCCAGCGCCTTGCGCAGCACGAAGCGGGTCTGCGGCAGCGGGCCCTCGGAGGCGTCGACGAGCAGCAGCACGCCGTCCACCATGGACAGCCCGCGCTCGACCTCGCCGCCGAAGTCGGCGTGACCCGGCGTGTCGATGACGTTGATAACGGTCACGCTGCCGTCGGGGTGATGGCGATGCACCGCAGTGTTCTTGGCCAGTATCGTGATGCCCTTTTCGCGTTCCAGGTCACCGGAATCCAACAGGCGCTCGATCGCGTCGTCCCCGCGATGCGTGAGCGCGCCCGACTGGCGCAGCATCGCGTCGACCAGGGTCGTCTTCCCGTGGTCGACGTGAGCCACGATGGCGACGTTGCGAAAATCCACGCCGGACAGTCTGGCAGTGTGGGTACTCAATCGCGAAAACGAGGAAAGCGCGACTTACTTGTTGCACACATCTACGGGTAGGACAGCAGCGCCCGGGCCAGCTCGCCCAGCCACGCGCGGTCGGCGGGCACCCACGGCAGGCTTTCCAGTTCATCGGCCGTCACCCAGCGCAGCGCGCGGTGATCGTTCGGCCGCAGGGCGCCGCCGGTCTGGGTGACGCGGTAGGCGCGCAGCGTCGTCGTCTCGCTCAGCGCGACGTCCTCCCCCAGCCGGTCGCCGACCGTCACCTCGACGCCGAGCTCCTCGTGCAGTTCACGGGCCAGCCCGGCGGCGTCGCTCTCGCCGGGCCCGACCTTGCCCCCCGGCAGCTCCCATAGGCCCGCCAACTCCGGCGGGCGGTCACGCTGTGCCACCAACAACGCCGAACGACAGATGAGCACACCGGCGACGACGATCTGGCTTGGCATCGCGGTTGACGTTATACGCCCGGCGCAGCGGCCGAAGTCGCGTAGTCCCGCCAGTATCAGGACCCTGCTACGTCCCGCGGTCAATGATGTCGAAAACGAGCAAGGATTGCTCAAACGGTGCGGAGGTGATACCGAGCTCGTTCCCGAAGGGATGGTCTAGCCAGAAGACGACGAACAGCAGCAGGCCGAGCAGGGCGCTGACCGCGCAAGAGAGTATTAGGTGACCACGCGTGCTCTCCAGGCGCATGAAACCGGTGAGCCCCACCAACACGACACCGCCGAAGAGAAGACCGGCCCACAGCAACCCGGGTATTCGAGGTTGGGCGTCCAGGATTCGCTGATTCCGCTCCGACGCCAGGACGGTCAGCTGGCCGAGAACTCCTGACTTATCGGACTCGACGCGGCGCTGGATTGCTCATTGCCCAGGATCCTGTACATCTCGGTGAGCGCGGTTCGAGCGGAGTCTGTTGTTCCGCCAGGGTCTTGGTTCCATTCCGGGCCTTCGACCGCCTCCGCGTAGTTCCGGAGCAGTTCCCGCATTTGCGTCTGCTCTGGGACAGGCATGCCGACGGTCTGCCGGTACATCGTTGTCAGAGTGGATGCCTCTTTCGCGACATTAGCCTCAGCGGAGGAGAACTGCTCCCAGGCGACGACGATGGTGAATCCGAGGAGAGCGCCGTAAACGAGCCCGACACATGTCAGGAACGGCGACAGCATCGAATTGTGCTCTTTGGCAACCGGTTTGGAGAGTATGCGATCCGCCAGCCACACACTGGCAGCCCCGACCAAGATCGACAGGACGAGGGTCAGGGCCAGAAGTAACCAAACACCCGCCATTCCGAAGCCGCCCATGGCTCACCTCCGTAGGTCGCGCGCCGAACAACCGCCCCCGGGCAGACGCCTGCGGGCCCATCCCGCCCAACGACCGAACAGTCTTGTGCCAGAAGCCGCGTCGCCGACGTCAGGGTGTCGCCGGAGCCCCACAGCGTTGGCGGAAATCGGCCGAGGGTTGCCGGATGCGCTGAAGCTCTTCCCGAACTTGCGGATTGGCGTCCAGATAAGTCTGTACCTGATCCCTGATCTGGTCCCTGGGTTGGCCTTTGAGGCTGGTGAAGAAGTCGTTCACGTCGGGGTGAGTGGTGAGATAGTTCGACGTTTCGAAGGTGACGCCTGACATCACCCGCGCAAGTTCGGCGGCCGTGCACGGCGGTGGAACTGGGGGCGGCTGGGCCGTTGCGATGGTGGCGGCACCGAAAAGCATTGCACCGGCGAAGGCTCCGGTGCCAATGGCTGCCATTAATGCGCGGCGCGCGGCGCGTGTTGAGGGCGACATGTTGGCTCCTACATCGAGTGGTTGACGGGTCGTGGTTAGGTTGCTCATCATCGTGGCCCGATGCCACCGCCTCCGCCGGGACGCCCCGGACCACCAGGACCACCAGGACCACCAGGACCACCGATACCGGGACGGCCCGGATCCCAAGCGATGTCGAGATCCCACTCGGTGCCGCAATACCAGTCGTTCTCGCACGGATAGGGGACGACCGGAGTAGCGGCCCTCGGTACCCCGTCCGCACCCCGGACCGTGCCCTGAGCACATACGGTGGCCCCGGCCGCGTAATTGCAATCGGCGCCCGCCGGGGGCGCAGCGACCACGATCGTGACGGGGGCGGCCGCCGTCGCCAATCCCAATATCAGGTAGCGCTGCGTTGATCGCACGGCTGCTCCCCCTCTGCATTTTGTAGGGCCAAGCGGCCCATACGCCGGAGCTTAGGCCTGCTGACCGGGGTGAGCGGGCAAAATTACAATTCGAGAGGGCTTTTCGTCAATCGTTCTCGCAGACACAACTCTTCGCAGATCTTGATTCTTGAAGAGCGGGCAAACAATTTTGTCCCGCTAGGCAAACCAACGGTTGCATACTTTCGCGATCCGGACAGACTGACTGCACTTTCCATGGCAAAGGTCCATGGCCGCCCCCACTCCGGAGTACGGTGCGCTACATCGGGTTCGAGACAAGGAGCCGTCATGGCGACAATTGATCAGGACTGGACAAAACCAGCCGCGATGGCCATCCCCAAAGAGGGCTATTTCGAAATGGAGCGCGGGCGGTACGGACCCGTCTTCCCGAGGACGCCGGCTTGCCACGGGTTCTCCATCATCGCGAAGGTCAAGGAGGGCCGCGAGGAGGCGGTCCGGGCTTACGGCAAGACCATCGAGGAGACGATACAGGGGAGCCCAGAGGCGCTTGCCCCGCTACGTTTGCACTACCTGCGCTGGGTGCTGTTCGACGTCGGGTCGGGTCTGCACTTCCAGTACCAAGGCATCTTCGACACCGACTTCGACAAGTACACCGAGGACGCGGTCCAGTTGTTCAGCGCGACCGGCATCACCACGGTGTTCACCAATCTCGAAGGTTTTCCGGAGGATTGGAAGGAGAACCCGGAGGCGTTCATCAAGTTCGTCCGCGAGCATCAATGCCCCAGCTTCCTCGAGTACGGCGAATATCCCTATGTGACCGCCGACGAGATCAAGAAGGCGCTGCGGTTGAAGGCGGCCTTCTCGGAAATGCTCGACCAGATGCAGTGAACCACGCCGGTGCTTGACCTCGACGACATCCAGCACATCCTGCTGACCCGCACGCCGGCCATCACGGGCCGCTACGAGTTCCTGTCGTTCGACACCCAGGATGGCGGGCGGGCGTGGCTCTCCGAGCTGTTGGACAAGACACAGTCCGCCGCGGACGCCGCCGCCACAATGGACAGCTCCGACCGCTGGGTCACACTGGCGTTCACGTGGAACGGCCTGCGCGCGCTCGGCGTGCCCGAGGAGTCGCTGAAGACCTTCCCCGACG
>NZ_JBOGDB010000022.1:0-8627 GCF_050701515.1 Mycobacterium sp.
ACTTCGTGCCACCGGTATCTACACCGACCGGCTGATCTACGAGCGGGGTGGCTGGTATTTCACGTCGCGCCAACTGGATTGGGATCTCGCGCCACGCGACAACGCGCTACCGGTGTAAGCGGTGACCACGGGCGTCCGTTACGAGTTCGCGTTCGGCAGCTACCAGGACGCGTTGCGCATGGTCGGTGTGCGTGGCGAGCCAAGGTTCGCGGGTACCGCGGTGAGCGCCGCCCGCATCCAGCATTTCGCGTCGATGGTGCAGGATGGCAACCCGTCGTACTGGGACGCCGAATTCGCCACCGAGGTCTGGGGCGGACTGGTCGCGCCGCCCGCCATGCTGATGGGCTGGCTCATCCCGCCGCCGTGGCTGCCCGCCGGCGAACGACCGGTCCCGTCGATCGCGATCCGCGTCCCGCTTCCCGGAACCACATACATAAATGCGTCCAACGACGTCGAACTCGTCACGCCGATTCTCGAAGGTGACCGGCTCAAACTCGTCGAAGAAGTCGTCTCGGTGTCTCCGGAGAAGCAAACGCGGGTCGGTATTGGGCATTTCGTCGAGACCTGCGACAGCTATTATCGCGAAGACGGCACCTTGGTTGCGACGAACCGAAACACGTTGTTCCGCTTCACCCCTGCGGAGGCGTCATGACGTCGCACCGCAGACTGACATGGAGCGAGATCACCGTGCCGGCCGACCTCGCCGAGGTCGTCGACGAGATCAGCTACCAGCGCGTGGTGATGAACCCGGGCGCCACCTGGGACTATTTCCCGGGCCACTACGATCCCCGGTACGCCGAAAGCCACGGGCATCCCACGATTTTCGTCAACACCCTGCACCTCGCCGGGTTCATCGACCGGATCGCCACCGACTGGGCGGGCCCATATAGCCGCGTGGTGCGGCGCAAGGTGTCGTTGGTCGGTTCGGTCTACGCGGGCGATTCCATGGTCGGCCGCGGCCGGGTGGTCAAAAAGCGCCGCGACGCCTCGCGTTGTCTCGTCGACCTCGAGATCGCCGTGTACAACCAGCGCGACGAATTGTGCTGCCCCGCCGAGGTCACGCTGGAGTTTCCGGCCTGCGACTAACCGCCGCTGAAGCGCGGCGGGCGGCGCTCGCGGAAAGCGGTGATGCCCTCCCGTGCGTCGTCGGTGTCATAGGCGGCGACTTGGTACGGCCACTCCAACTCGAGCTGCGCGAGGAAGGCGTTGTCAAGCGATCGCACCAGTGCGCGCTTCGCGAATTGCACCGCGATCGGGGCCTGCGCCGCGATCTGCTCGGCGTACGCCATGGCCTCGTCCATCAGGCGGTCATGCGGGACGACCCTTCGGACAAGGCCCAATTCTCGTGCTTCGCTGGCGCTCACCGAACGCCCGGTGTACATCACGTCCATCGCAGCCTCGAGTCCGATTGCCCGCGGCAACGTATAGCTGAGGCCCATCTCGGCGACAAGTCCGATGCGCACGAACGCGCTTGTGAAGCTGGCCCGCTCGGACGCCAGCCGAATGTCATGAAGCATGGCCAATGCGAAGCCACCACCGGCCGCGGCACCGTTGATCGCCGCGATGAGTGGCTTGTCGTAGTTCTTGATTGCCAGCGTTTCCCGGCCGATTCCCAGCCGGTCGAATGCGCGGTCGGCTGTGCTGAGCGTGCCAGTCAGCCCGAGCCTTTCGTGCATGAGCGCGTTCAACCCCTGCCGGGCGGTTTCGCCGCCGAGGTCACTCATGTCGGCACCGGCACTGAATGCATCGCCTTCGCCTGTGGTCACCCCTACGCGCACCGCGTCGTCCGTGCGGACCTCCTCCAGCGCGGCCAGGTACTCGCCGAGCAGCGCACCCGTCAACCCGTTCAGCGACTCGGGGCGATTGAGCCGGCAGACGAGCACCGCGCCGTGCCGCTCGGTGACGACGTCACTCATGGTGATCCCCAGCGGCTCAGTCGAGTGCCGGCAGCTTGCCGGCACTTACCGTCGACTGGATCTCGATGTACTCGGACAGTCCCTCGGCCCCGAACTCTCGTCCGATACCGGACTGCTTGAATCCGCCGAATGGACAGCTGGTGTCGAGCATGTACATGTTGATGCCGTACGTGCCGGTGCGGATCTCCGCGGCGATCTCCAGACCGTGCGCGGCGTCTGCCGTCCAGACCGAGCCGGCCAGCCCGTAGTCGCTGTCGTTGGCGATGCGGATCGCGTCGCTCTCCTCGGTGTAGCGCAGCACGGTCAGCACCGGGCCGAAGATCTCCTCGCGGGCGATCCGCATTTCGTTCGTCGCGTCCGCGAACAACGTGGGGCTGACGTACCAGCCTCGATCGAACGGTTTGTCGTTGCCGCCGAGCACGATTCGGGCTCCTTCGTCGACGCCGGACTGAATGTAGCCCCCCACGCGCTGCTGTTGGCGATGCGCGACAAGCGGTCCGACGTCGGTCGCCTCATCGGCGGGGTCGCCGACCTGCAGACCGGACATCATCTCGGCGAGCGCATCGACGACCTCGTCGTGCCTACGCTGGCTGACCAGGATCCGGGTCTGCGCCACGCAGGCCTGCCCGTTGTTCATCAGGCTCGCCATCTTCAACTGCTTGACGGTGTGGTCGATGTCGGCGTCATCGAGGATGATCGCCGCCGACTTGCCGCCCAGCTCCAAGCTGACCCGCTTGAGCTGCTCACCGCACAGCGCAGCGATGTGCCTGCCGGTCGCCGAGGATCCGGTGAACGAGATCTTGTCCACCCCCGGGTGGCGAACCAGGCTCTCGCCGGTCTCCCGGCCGCCGGGAACGATCGACACCACACCTTCCGGCAGATCGACCTCCTCCAGCATCTCGGCCAACCACATCGCATCCAGAGGTGTCTCCGGGGCCGGCTTGACCACCACGGTGCAGCCGGCGATCAGCGCTGGAATCAACTTCGGCATGATCAGGACCTGGGGGACGTTCCACGGCACGATTGCGCCGACCACGCCGACAGGGGCGTGGCGAACCTGGACCTCGCCGAACAAGCCCTGCCGTCGCTCGACCCAGGGAAACTCCTTGGCGGTGGCCAGGTTCAGGTGCATCTGTGCGACGGCCCCGGTCGCCTGCCCCAATCGGCTGAAGCTGCGCGGAGACCCCATCTCGGCGGTGATGAGGTCGGCCATCTCGTCGGACTGGGTGGTGTAGATGGCGGCCAGTTTCTCGATCTTCTCCATCCGGTCGGAAACCGCGAGCCGTGGCCACGGTCCATCGTCGAAAGCCTTGCGCGCAGCCTGGACGGCTCGGTCGACATCCTCGGGAGCGGCCTCCGGCGTCTCGCCGATCGGCTCCTCGGTGTGCGGGGAGATCACCGACAATCGCTGCCTTGTCGCCGGCGTTTGCCAGCGGCTGCCGATGAAGAGCTCGTCGTAAGCGAGGGATCTCACGTCACCGTCCGTCACGCTAAAGTTGCTATTACTGCTAACATAGCAAAAAAGGATCTGGGAGTGCGCTGTGGGCGATGACTGGCGTCGATATCCGTTCGAGTTGGTGCCGGGCGACCCGCAATTCACTTTTCCCGCCGCCGAAGCGAATCATCCGGACTGCGAGTCGGACACCTGGTTCCTCGCCGGCGAACTGACCGGTGAATCCGATCGCAAGTTCGCGTTCCTCTCGATCTTCAACAAGAACCGGCCCGGGCAGGCGATCGTCGCCGACTTCTACACGCTCGCGCTGTTCGATCTCGACAGCGGCACCTACGGAACCTACACGGACTACGACATGCCGTCGACCAATATGAAAAGCGGCGCCCACCCGAAGCTGTCGGTGGCCGACGATCACCTGGACATGTCCTACGCCAGCGGCGCGGGCACCGCCGTGTGGCGGACCTGCCGCGACGAACGGGACCGCCTGCTGCCCTACACCTACGACGTGCGGTTGTTCGGCAACGACCAGTCCGGCGCAGCGATGCGGCTGGACCTGCACGTCACGCCGTCGCGGGCGCCCGTTCCACTCGGCGCCGACGCGTACAACGGCGTCATCGAGTGCTTCGGGCAGGCGAACACGTACTCGTACCTCCAGACCGGCATGGCCATGACCGGGACGTTGTCGTGGGCAGGGTCGGAGCATGCGGTCACCGGAACGGCGGGACACGTCGACCGGCAGTGGTTTCCGTTGGTCGCCAACGGCGGAGGGACGAGCGGCGACATCCGCTCCCGTGCCCACGAGTGGCGCACCATCAACCTGGAAAACGGCATCGACCTCAGCATATGGCGGCAGTTCGATCGCACTGATCGCAATGCACTGCAACCGTTTTCGGGCGCGACGACGAGCTCGCCCGACGGCGGCGCCGATCCCGAGTACGCCGACGACATCGAGGTCACCGTTACCAGTTACGTGCGCTGGCCCGAGTCGGTCCGCACATTGGTCCCGCCACCGGCCGCGGCGCGGTACATGCCCGATCGCCATCGGCTGACGTCACGCAAGCTCGACTTGGACCTGACCGGGGAGCCGTTGGTTGCGGCCCCCGCGCACGCCCTGCCGCTGGAGTACATGGAAGGTCCATACCGCTACCACGGAACACTGCGCGGTCAGCCGGTCAGCGGGTTCGCCTTCTACGAACGGTCGCTTGCGCTGTATCGGGACTGGGAGCTCGTCGATGTATTGGCGGCGGCCGGGCCCGGCGAGCGGGATGAGGTCGCGCGGGTCATCGATGAACTCGGCGGCTGAGCTACCCGATTGCGTTCGTCCACGTCTGGTGGCGGTGCTGTAGTCCGGGTTCGTTGCGGCCGAACACCAGCTGCTCCCTGGCTCCCGACGAGAGATTGAACTGTAGCTTCTCGACCAGTGCATAGTCCTCGTCGCGGACGGTGCCATGGGCGTATTCGAACACCGCCTGCGCGCCCGCGGCGACGGACTCGTCGGAAAGGTCCAGCGGGGTCGAGTTCTGATGCACGGTGATCGACCGGCCGGGAACCTCGCCGGGGTAGATGCGGAACAGTTCGCCGTTGGCGATCGTCGCGGACAGCACAATGTTGGGGAACACGGCATAGATGACGACCATGTTCTGCAGCGGATCCCACTGCGCTTCGGGCACCTGCTCCAGGTCGAGGATGCCGTTGAGCGGGAACACCAGCCGATGATGCTGTCCGAACGAGTCGAACACGGTGCAGTTGCTGCGCGCGATGGTCGCGAAGGTGTTCTTGTGCACCGTCGCGAAGTGGTAGTTCTCCGCGAAGGTGTCGACCGCGAGCTTCCAGTTGATCGCCGAGTCCAAGACCTTCTCGCCCAGTGGTGACCAACGCCCGATGCCCCAGGCTTCCAGTTCGTCGGCCAGCGGCCCCAGGAAAGCGGGAATGTCGAGCGTCGCCTCCGGGTCGAGCGCCACCCAGAGAAAGCCCGCACATTCGGTCGCGGGCAGTTCGGTCAGTTGTGCCCCGCGCGAAGGCGTTTCGGGAAACCCTTCCTTGCCCGGCACACCGACCAGATTTCCGTCCAGGTCGTACGTCCACGCGTGGTAGGGGCAGGACAGCCGGCGGGCGGAACCGCATCCCGACGCGATCTGTGATTGCCGGTGCAGGCAGACGTTGTCGAACGCCTTCACCGACCCGTCCGGCGTTCGCGTCAGCAGAATGGACCGGCCCATCACGGTCTTGGTGCAGTACGACCCGGGCTTGGGCAGTTCGGACACGTAGCCGACGAGTTGTGGGCTGGCCGCCACCATCGCCGTGTCACGAGCGTGACGCTCTGCCGAGGTGTAGGAGTCCGCTCGGACTCTGTATTCGGACGGGGCCAGGTCGGTCGTCTTGTCCCGCGCCAGTTTGAGCGCACGACGCGTGAGGTCGACGAGCTGATCGCGATCCATGGCCGTATTTTACTGTTTTTATAAAGATTGTCACGACCGGGGTCGAACACTAATTGATCGTCACACCGGCATCGACCTTGAACTGCAGTCCGGTGACGAATCGTGATTCGTCGGATATCAGGAACAGCACCGCATTGCTGATATCAACTGGGTCAACGCATGGGGTGGGCATCGCGTTGATGAAGATCGGCACCAAGTCAGGTCGGTCTTCGGAAAGGGCGACTCCAAGGGACGACGGAATCATCCCGGTGGACGCCCCGGTCGGGAGTACCGAGTTGACCCGCACACTTTGTGCGGCTAGTTCGTTGGCCAGCGCCAACGTCAGCCCGACAACGCCGTGTTTAGCTGCGGTGTACGGCACCTGTAGCGGGTAACCCTTGATCGCCCCGGCCGAGCTGATGGTCACCAAGCTGCCGCCGCCCTGTGCGAGTAGATGCGGTATCGCCGCCGCGCATGTGTTCCACACTCCGATGAGGTTCACGTCGACGACTGTGCGCCAGTGCTCGGAAGTCGTTCTGTGCCACGGTCCACCCGTTAGCACGCCGGCATTGGCGACCGCCCCGTCCAACCCACCCAACTCGGCGACGCCCTCATCGACCGCTGATCGCAGCGCCACCTCGTCCCGGACATCGACGACGCGGCTCACACATCGGCGGCCGCGGTCGGTGACCAGCCGCACGGTCTCGGCCAGATCGTCCTCGGTGGCCAAGGCATATTCGATCTCGGGAAGGGACCTGCACAAGTCGACCAGAACAAGGTCTGCGCCCTCCTCGGCCAGTCTCAACGCGTGACTGCGCCCTAGACCGCGCGCGGCGCCGGTGATCAGCACTCGCTTGCCGGCGACCCGGCCAGTCGCGGACGCGCTCACCACATCAAGCCGCGAATGACTTCTGCCTGCGGAATGTCCTCGACGGCGATCAACCCCTTGGGTGCACGGCAGATCCAGTCGATCGCGTTGACCACTCGTGCCGCAGTCGAGAGACACCCCGCCTCGGTGACATCGAGCCCCGGGTGTGACACATGCGTGTTGAGTTCAACGCGGGGATCTCCTTCGACCACGACTCGATGGACGCCTGGGTGACCCTCGGGAGGGTAGGCCCATTCTGGTGCCGACGCGGCGGTAAGGCGAGTGATGTGTTCCATGGTGATCACCGGAACCCCGTCACGAACACCTTCGACCGCGAACTTGACTGCGGCCATCTGTCCAGGCTCCACGGTTGCCATCTTGCATTCGATCCGCTTGTCGGTGTACCACGGCTCAATTCGCTGGCGGAGCTCGTCGAGTTCCACCCCCAGCTGCTCGGCGAGGTTGCGCACCGCTCCGCCCCACATCGTGGTGAGGACGCCAGGTAGGAAGAGCATCGGTGTCTCGTCATCGGCGCTCACACCGAAACCCATTGACTTGCCAGTGAACTCGAAGTCGTCATAGTTGGCGTAGTCGAAGATCTCCTGCACGGTGATCGACCTGGCGCGTGTTACCAGGCTCAGTGCGGAGTGCACCTCGGTGTCGCCGGAGTAGCCGGGGTCGATGCCGTTGACGTACAGCGAGGCGTCGCCCGCTTCGCAGGCTTGTTCCAGCGGCACCCGCAGCCAATCGTCCGCCTGGCGCGGGGTTACCAGCCATACCATCGACGTCGCCGCGATGTTTATGCCCGCGGACAAGAACTTCGACATCTGCTCGATCACTTCCATCGGCCGTGTCTCACCCTGTGCGGTGTAGACCACACAGTCCGGCTTCAGCGCAATCAGCGCGTCGATGTCATCGGTCGCGATGATGCCGGTCGGCTCGGTCAACCCACACAGTTCGGCGGCGTCATGCCCGATCTTGTTCGGACTGGCGGCGTGCAGACCGACCAACTCCAGATCGGGGCGCCCGATGATCGCCTTCAACGAGTGAATCCCGACGTTTCCGGTGGAAAATTGAACTACTCTGCGCATCCTGTGTCCGTCCTTGATCAGTAGTCGGGAATTGGCAGCGGTGAATTATTGGTGTCAATGCCCTCCATCTCAATTGACTGCAGTCAATCACACATGCGCGTGCAAGACCAGAAGTTGCTATCGTCTCCAGCATGGCAGTGGTGGACAAGCCTTCGGCGCGCGATGCGAAGCGATTACAAACGCGGGAGCGACTGATGGGCGCGGCCATCGCCGAGTTCAAGCGATCGGGTATGGCCGAGGCGGACGTCGGCGCGATCGTCACCGCCGCGGGAGTTGCGCACGGCACCTTCTTCTTTCATTTCCCGACAAAGCAACACGTGTTGCTAGAACTCGAACGCCGCGAAGAGGAACGGATCGCCAAACAACTCGGCCGCTATGCGGAAACGAAGCGCAACCTCTCGTCGATCCTCACAGAGGCGGTGCGTCTGGTGTTGGGTCTGGAACGCCGTCTCGGGGCGGTGCTGTTCAAGGATTTTCTCGCATTGCACTTCTCGCAGACGCGGCCCACCGACGAGAGTAAGGAACACCCCGTCATCGTCAGGGTGGCGCAGGAGATCGAGCACGCCCAGCGGCTGGGCCACGTGGCATCCGACGTAAACCCCGTCAACAGCGCGGTGTTCTTTCTGCTGGGCCTCTATGCGATGTTGACCACCACTCACGATTGGCCTACGCAGAGCGAGATGCTCGATGACTATGTGATCAGAACACTGCGCGGTATTGAAGCCCACTAACTGATTGACTATAGTCAGTCTCCGCCGATGCTCGACGCCAGCCGATCGGTAGGAGGAGTCCTTGAACCCGCCCACGTCGACCACCACCAGCGGCCTCGACCAACACATGGAACAGTCGCGCCTCGCGCAGCGCCAGGCCGACAAGTGGCTG
>NZ_JBOGDB010000023.1:0-14555 GCF_050701515.1 Mycobacterium sp.
CCACGGCAACACCATCACCGTCGAGGACTGTGCGATCGCGACGTGGGCGCGGTTGTGGGGCAAGCGGATCGCACTGTTCAGCCCCGGCATGCTCGTCACCGCCCTGGTGTGCGAATGCGCCGCCACCGGTGGCCGGTTGTATCGGGCGGGCACCCGGTCCACCGCGCTGAGTCAGCACTGCCTCTGCGGAGCCCACGTGCCCAAGACCCTGGCGCAGCGCACCCATCACTGCGGCCGCTGCGGGCTGCGCGCCGACCGCGACATCACCTCGGCGATGCTGGCGGCCTGCGTCGAGCTGACCGATCCAGAGAATCCGTGCACCGCGCGGGTCAACTACCGACTTGCCCACGCCCTGCGGGCGTGGCTGGCCTCCCAGCAAGAGTGGGAGGACTCAGTCAACCGGCACCAGCCACCACCATCATCCGATGTTGGACCGGCCAGGACCGGCAGCCACCACCCGGTGGCCTCTGCTGAGCAAGCAGCACTCGGCCCACCCCCGAACAGACCAAGCCGAAAGCCTGGACGTCGCGGGACCAGCCGAAAACAACCAGATCCCAAGCTGATTGGCGCTGCATGACCCATTACGGGTCAACTCTTAGCTCACGCGGATCGAGAATGCCGCGGTCGCCGGCTCACCCGGCTGGGCGGATCGGTAGCCGCCGCGACGCAATGAGTCGGTCGGCGCCGCCATCGGCTCGAAGCAGATGACGTCTTCGTCGCCGGGCGCGAATACCTGGACGGCCGAGTAGCCTTCGTCGAACTTCACCTCGATGCGACGCTGGCCGCCCGACACGGCGAACACCGAGCCCGGCGCCACTTCGTCGTATCCGTCGTCGAAGAACCTGTCGCCCAACAATTCCGTGGTCGGCTCGTGGGCTTCCATCTCCCCGGTGGGAATGCCCCACGCATTGACGGGCCGGAACCGCATGGCCGGTGTTTCCATCTGCCATTCGGACCGAGGGACGTCGGGGATTTGTAGGTACGGGTGAAACCCGTAACACAACGGAACCCGGGCTCCGGTGGTCGCGGTCACGGTGGTGCGCAGCGTCAGTGTGCGGTCGCCGAGTGTGATGTCGAGCGTCAACAAATGGGGAAACGGGAACGATGCCAGCAGTCCGGGGCGCGAGCCGTAATCCAGTTCGGCGGTCAGCCGGGATTCCAGCTGCGTGGTCACCTCCCAGTTCGGGTACGCCGCCAGCACGCCGTGGATCGGCACACCGTGCTGGTCGGTGCGCACACCGCCGGTTCCCGGAGTGAGCGTCACAACGGCGCCGTCGACCCCATAGCCGTTGCTGCTCAATCGATTCGCCCACGGATACAGGATCGGGATACCCATCGTGCGGTGGCTGGAGACGTACGCCTGCAGTCCGCGACGCTGGCCCAGTAGCTCAACCCCGTCGTCGGCGAGCGACGTGCCGACCATGCCGGCGTTGGGGACGAAGGTTGCGGTCAACGATGACGACGGGTCACGAAGCGTGACGGTGTCAAACTCGGGCATCGTTGGAGTCTGTCATGGCTAGCTGGCCAGCGGATCGTGTTGGATGCGTGCGGCCGGTGCACCTTTGGCGATCAGCGCTTGTTTGGTCGCGGCGACCATCTTCGGCCCGCCGCAGATCAGAATCTGTCGGTCGCTCCAGTTTCCGTACCTCGTCACCACCTCCGGCAGCTTGCCGGTCTGGCGCAGGTGCAGCCCGCGGGGCGGCTGCACGTCGGGGTAGTCGGTGGCCCACGGCGGATCCTGGGTGAACTCCGTAACCGGCGACACCGACAGCCAAGGGTTGTTCGACGCGATTTGCCACAGCGTGCGCAAGTCGTACAGCTCGCAGGGATAGCGCGCACCGAAGAACAGGTGCACCCTCGGGTTGACGCCCCACCGGGTCAGGTCCATGATCAGCGCCCGCAGCGGCGCGAGCCCGGTGCTGCCCGCGACCATCAGCACGTCGCCGCCGTCCCGGTCGACCTGCATGCCGCCGTGTGGGTTGGACAGCCGCCAGCGGTCACCGGGCTGGGCCTCACCCACGATGGCGGTGCTGACCATTCCACCGGTGACCGAACGGATGTGGAACTCGATGCCGCCGCCGCGGTCCGCGGGGATCGCCGGGCTCAGGTAGCGCCATCGACGGGGCCACTGCGGCACCTGGACGGTCACGTACTGGCCGGGGTGGTAGAACATCGGCTGGTCCAGCTGCAGCCGGATCACCGATATGTCGCGCGATACCCGGTTGTGCTCGACGACGGTGCCGTCGCAGAACGGTGGGCCCTGTTCGGCGTCGGCGGCGCCGCGCATGACGCCGATAATCAGGGAAATCGCCGACAGCGCCGTGTCGGCGAGTTTGCCGTCCCAGTTCTCTTTCAGGTGGCTGCGCAATGTTCCGTAGAGCGCGTCCTGCATGGTGTCGTAATGCTCTTGTGTGACACCGTATTTGCGGTGATCGCGGCCCAGCTGAGCCAGGAATGCCACCGGCTCCTCGGCCCGTTGGGCGATGAGCTCTCCGAACAGCCACGTCATCGCCTCGGCGAAAACCTTTCGCTGCGCGTCCAGGTCCGGTGGAAACAGATCACGCACCGCCATGTCGAGGGCGAACCAGCGGGTGTAGAACCGGCCGACCAGCTCCTGGCCCCCGTGGCGTGGGTCGACCGCGTCGCGCAGCATGCGCAGCCCGGCACGGTCGTCGAGTCCCACGCCGTTCGAGTGTAATTAGGCGACTTTTCGCGAAGCCTTGCCGTTTCGCACCGCGGCGATGACGATCATCACCGCTCCCGCCACTGCCCAGCAGGTCAGCACCACGATCGCGGTCGTCGCACCGGCGCCGTCGAAGAACGCCGTCGAGCGCAGCAGTGTCGCGTTGGCCCCCTGCGGTAGCCATTGCCCGAAGGCGCCCCAGCCATTCGGCAGCATTTCCGGCGCGCTCGCCACGCCGGACAGCGGATTGCCGAGCAGCATGACAGCAGCGGCGCCGATGGCCAGGCCGACCCGGCCGAATAGCGACCCGAGCCCCAGCAAGGCGAGCGCGGTGGCAAGTACGCCCAGCCCAAGCCCGGCGGTGACGCCCCAGAAGTTCGTTTCTATCGACCCGAAGACGTAACGCAGGACGCCGGCGATCGTCAGCGCCGCCGCGCCGGCGAATACCACGGTGGCACCGAATCTCAACCACACCTGCGACGGGAACACAATCACCAGGATCACTGCCGGCAGCAGACCGGCCAGCGCCAGCGGCAGCGCCGAGGCCGCCAGGCCGGTTCCGCGCGGGTCGTCCTGCGCAAGCGGCGCGAGATCGACGGTTCGCATCGGCATGCCGGTGTGCTGCGCGATGCCGCTGCCTACCTGTGTCAGCAGCTGCGCCACCATCGGGCTGCCGCCCGACGCCAGCAGGAGCGTCGGTCCCTGCGGTGTGACCGCGATTCCGCCGTACACATCGCGATCGCGGATCGCGGTCCGCAGCGCCGCCTCGCCTGGGTAGTAGGTGACCGCAAAGGCGCCGGGCGCATTCTGCTCGAGCATGCCTCCGAACTGGCCGTTGGCCGCCTGCGGTCCGGATACGCCGATGGGCACGTCGTGCGGCCCGGACTTGGCCGCGGGCAGGCCGAAGGCGATGAAGAGGATCGCCAGCCCCAGGGAGAGGGCGACGACGAGGCCCGCGGCGCGCACCGCGGCCGGCGGCTCGTGCGCGGGTGATGCGTGGTGGGTGTGCTTCGGAACGGCGTCCGTAGTCATTGGTGGGACCCTTTTCATCCGACGTTGAATTAATTGCGCACGGTGAGCGTAACTCGGGCGGGGGTGATATTTCAACAGACATTGAAATGATATCGTCGGCGTATGCCGTCACCAGCCAAGACGACCAAGCGGCGGGGCCGACGCCAGGGCGAACCGGTGTCGCGCGACGTGGTGCTGGCGGCTGCCAAGAAGCGGTTCGCCATGGAGGGCTACGAGAAGACGACGCTGCGGGCAATCGCGGGCGATGCGCATGTCGACCCGTCGATGGTGCTGTACCTGTTCGGGTCGAAGGCCGACCTGTTCCGCGAGTCGCTGCGGTTGGTGCTGGACACCGACGCGCTGGTGTCGGCATTGCATGGCGGTCCCGCCGACGACGCGGACATCGGAACGCGGCTGGTCCGCACCTACCTGCGGATGTGGGAGACGCCCGACACCGCGACGAGCATGCGGGCGATGCTGCAGGCGGTGACGTCGAACACCGACGCCCACGACGCGTTCCGCGCCTTCGTCCAGAGCTACGTGTTGACCGCGGTGTCAGGGGAGCTCGGCGGTGACGACACGGCCCGGCTGCGCGCGATGCTGGTCGGGAGTCAGCTCGTCGGCACGGCACTGATCCGATACGTCATCGCGGTGCCGCCGTTGGCGACGCTGTCGGTGGACGAGGTGGTGCGCTTGATCGCGCCGACGGTGACGCGGTATCTGACCGCCGACGCGTCTGAGCTCGGGATGCCCGCGCTATAGCCCGTGAATTCCCTTGTACAGCACCAGAAGTCCGATCACGGTCAAGATGCCGGCCACCAGCGACGCATGCTGGCGCTCCATCCAGTCCTTCAGCCGCGCCAGTGGCTCGTCGAGGCGGTCGCCCGAAACGGCGTAGGCGAGGATGGGAATCGCGACCGTCGAGCCGGCCACCGCCACATACCAAGCGACAGCAAGCCACGCGCGTGAGCTTCCCAGCCCGGCCGTGCCGATCGCCAAACCCGCTGCCGCACATATGAATAGCACCTTGGGGTTCGCCACCGTGAGTACCGTTGCGGTGACGGCGGCCCGCGGCGGGCTGACCTTGCTCAAACTGCGCACCCAACCCGGCGTGTGAGCCGACCGCTTGCGGGTGAGCCAGCGATAGACGCCGAACACGATCAGCGCGGCCCCAACGACGACGCGCAGCCATGAGGCCCAGCCCGGGGGCTTGTCACCGAGTCCGCCGAGCAGGCTGGACACCCCGAGGAAAGCGGCCGCCAACGCCGCAAGCCCGACCAGCCAGCCGGCCAGGAAGGCCAACCCCGTCGGCCGGGGCCGCGGCGTGTGCAGCACTAGCACCGCCGGAATGATCGACAGCGGCGACAGCGCGACCACCAGCGCCAGCGGAATGAGTTCGGTCAGTACCGATCCCCAATTGCCCGACATTGGCAGCCCTTTCGTCGCATCATCGGGGATGAACGTAGCAAGCCGGGAGGCCGCAATGGTGGCGATCAGGAGCGGGAGTCGACCCTCGGACGCGCCTTCCTCATCGCGTACGACTACCTGTTCGCCCGCGATCTGAACGGCAGAGCAGCAAATTTGCCACGAACGTAAGTTTTGCGCTGTAGTGTGCGATTAGTCCAGCGATGCGCCGTAGCCACGCCGTGCAGAAATGGGGACGCCATGCGGCTCCTTCGAACGAAGTCGACCCTGGTCGTCGCCCTCATCGCCGTCACCGCGATGGCAGCGATGATGACGGCGTGCACGTCCGGCAAGGCGCCCGACGCCCAGGTCGGCGTCAACGCGGGTCCCGACGGCAAGCCCGCCCCGTTCAAGGAGCCGGTCCGGCTGTCCAGCAAGGACGGCGTCCTCGAGGTACGGCTGTCGGCGCACCAGGGCACGGTGAACCTGGACACCGTGAAAGAACCCGTGTCCAACTTCCTGGTGTTCGGCTACGACCTGGTCAAGGGCACCAGCTCGGACGGATCGACCAAGGGCGACAATCTCTATCCCGCGCCGACTCTGCGCGTCGAACCCGGTGAGCGCCTGATCATCCACTATGACAACGACCTTCAGGGTCTGACGATCGACGACTTCAACGATCCTTCCTACGTTCCGGTCGGCGGCGACATCCCCGTCTATCCGCCCGTACTGAGGGACGCGCCGCTGAACCTGCACACCCACGGACTGCATGTGAGCCCGTCCGGAAACGCCGACAACGTTCTGCTGTCCATCCCCGCGGGAATGGGCAACACGTATGACTACGCGGTTCCGACGAACATGCCGAATGGCCTGTACTGGTATCACAGTCATCGCCATACCGTGACCGCGCAGCAGACGTACATGGGCCTGGCGGGCATGTTGGAGATCGGTCGGCCCGACGGAAACCTGCCGCTGGTCACGAAGAGCGACATCCCGATCCGCACCATGGCCGTGCAGTACAACTTCGTCTTCGACCGCCGGAACGGCGGTCATCAGCTGAACAACCCGTACTGGGAGCAGTGGGTCAACACCCTCAAACCGCCGGAGGGCGACCAACTCGCCGACGGTACGTACCGACCGAGTCTCGCGCCGGTGAACTTCACGCAGAGCAGCAAGGACGCCGAGTTCATCACGAACTGGTACGCCGGGCCGCTGTCGGTCCGAAACCATCGGGGGCAGAACCAGTTCATTCCGCAGAATCTGCAGACGTTCACCAGCCCGACCAAGACCGTCCCGGCGAATCCGGCGCTGCCGGAGAACGAACGCGACGTGCAGTTCACCATCAACGGCCAGTTCCAGCCGGAGCTGAAGCTGAAGCCTGGCCAGACCGAGATCTGGGTGTTCGCCAATATGAGCGACATCGCCTTCGTGCCACTGCGTTTCACCGAGACAGCGACGGGCAACCATCCAAAGTTCGCGATCGTCGGGCAGGACGGCAACCCCTACACCCAGGTGCAGCGGCCCGTGGACGGTGACGGAACGTACCTCGAGATCCCTCCCGGATCGCGGTATGCGATCGCGGTGACGATGCCGAAGACCGGCGACCTCGTCGTCGACATGCCGCCGGGTCCCGGTGTCAAGGGGATATCCGAACCCGGTGTGCTGTACACGAACAACGGCACCGAGAACTCGCCGGCCGTACTCGGGACGGTCACCATCGACCCCAAGCACATCGCGGCGCGGGACGGCTTCTTCACCTTCCCGACGCAGACCCTGCTGAAGGTCACCCCGGACAGTGGTGAGGGACAGACCACGGCTTTCGAGCCGGGCCAAAACCTGGACGCTTACACGTCATTCGTCGACACCTCGGTGATGGAGCCCGCGGTCAAGCGCGACTTCGACATCGGCGGCGGCTTCAACGACAAGTTCGCGAACAAGAACGATCCCAAGGCGTTCACTTACCAGTTCGACGACAACATCTTCCCGAATATCCCGTTGATCCAGCCCCGCCTGAACTCCGTCGAGGAGTGGAAGTTCACCAACTACAACAACGATAGTCATCCGATTCACATCCACGTCAACGACTTTCAGGTCCAGCAGGTGGTCAGTCCACTGATCGGCACCACCACCGGGGTGCAGCCATTCGGTATCGACAACGCCAACGTCCCGCCGCCGGAGATCGACGCCGACGACAATGCGACAGCGGCCTCGACAATGACGTTGCGGTCGGACTTCGTCGAATACAAGGGAACCTACGTGGTCCACTGTCACCGGCTGAACCACGAGGACAACGGATTGATGATGACCATCAACGTCATTCCCGAGGTGTCGAGCTACGCGGTCGCCGTGCCCGGGTCGAACGGCAAACCGGCGACCGTGCAGATCCACGACGGCGACGGAGACAAGGTGACCGAATTCGTCACGCCGTTCCCGTCGTTCGAGGGCACCCCGAGCGTGGCGATGGCAGACGTGAACGGTGACATGATCCTCGACCTCGTCGCAGGCACCGGCCCAGGTGTTGACGCCCAGGTGGTCGCCTACGACGGCAACGACACGGTACTAGGACGCTTCGCCTCGGAGCTGACCCGGTTCGCGCCGTTCGACGCGGGATCCCAGGGCGGCGTGAACGTAGCGGGTGCCGATATCGACGGAAATGGCCTGGCCGACAACATCATCGTGGGGTCGGGCGCCGGCACGGAGTCGCAGGTGAAGGTGTTCTCGTCCACCCTGCCCGCCGAGAAGGACAAGGCTCCGGACGTGTTCTCCACCTTCACGCCGTACCCCGGCTCGGATTCCGGGGTCTCGGTGGCCACGGGGATGGTGGAGCTCGGGTCAGGCCGCGAGACCATCGTCACCGCGCCCGGACCGGGTGAGGCACCTCAGATCAAGACCTTCCGCTTCGACCTGTTCACACCGACTGCGCGGGCTCAGGCGGGTGGCACGGCCACCGAGCACGCCACCAAACCCAATGAGCCCAAGATGACTTCACAGTTCCTGGCATACGACGAGAACTACACCGGCGGGGTATCGCTTTCGACCGGCTGGGTGGCGGGTGTCGAGGGTGGCGCCAAGAGCGTCGTCACCGGGCAGCTCGATGGACCGGGAACCGTACGGGTGTGGTCGACCGGATCGCGCCTCGACGGGTTCCCCTCCTCCTATACGGTGAGCCCCAACGATCACGACGCCGACGTCGAGTTCACCCAGATCGCGTCGTTCGAACCGTTCCCCGGCGGTGCTCGGACCGGGGTGACCGTAGCGACCACCAGCACCACCAATGGCGCGGATCTGTTGGTCAGCGGTAAGGGAGCAGGCGGTGCCGAGGTGCAGAAGGTCGGACTCGCCAGACCGAATCCGACCGCAACGACGGTGGCGCCCACGGTGATTGCGAAGCTACCCGCACTTCCGGGCGTCAACGGCCCCGCGCCGCTCGGCGGTCGCTAGGGAAGGTGCCAGAACACCCTGGTGACCAGGTAGAAGACCACCGCCCAGAACGTCATGGCTGAAACGACGAGGCCGATGCCCCGCCAATTCGTCGCGGCCTCCGGCACCCCCGGGGGCGGCCGCAGCCAGTGCTTCAAAAGCGGGTTGACATAGTAGGGCATGATCAGGAAGCTAATAGCGAAGCTGGACAATAGATTTCCGATCAACATGCCCAACCACAGCGGCATGTGCAGCGGTGATACCGCGAGCGTGAGCAATACCACGGTGGGGTAGAGGCCAACCCAGACTGCCACCGACGTCTTGAAGTTCGAGGGCGGCGGCGCCTGGTTACCGTGCTCGTCGAAGGCGAACCAGCTGCCGAACGAATTGTCGATAGTGCGGGACTGGAAGTCGGCGAACTTCTCGCCCTCCGCCAACAGCTGCTGGCGTTCCTTGGAGATGAGCCACCTGTCGAGGTCGGCTGCGGTCTCGTAGCGATAAAGCGTGGTCCACTCGTCCTGCACGCCTTCGACGGGCCGAAACAGTTCGGTGCCGCGAAAGCCGGGAAACTTGCTCTCCGCCAGCCGGAGTCGATCCTGCCAGGCCAGGAAGTCTTCGACGTTCTCCGGGCTGACGCGGTGGCTGACGGCCACCGTCACGAGTTGATCGGCTGGTTTTGCGGCGCCACCGACGACCTGTTGGGTGGGCGCGCCGTCGACATATCGCCGACCGGCCGCGAGGCCTTCTTGCCGAGTGGCGCTGTTCATCCAGGCCTGGACGTTGGCGATGGAATCGAAGCGGTAGACCACCACCCAATCCGATTGCACGGCGGTCGGCGGAGTGACCTCCGCGCCGATGAATCCGGGGTATCGAGAGGCGGCCTCGTTCAATTCGTGCTGCCAGGCAATGTATGCCTGCTCGGAGCCGGGACGGACTCGTTCACCGATGATGACCGTTGCGGCGGCGGCGGTTTCCATGGCCTCGTTCATTTCGCCTGAACCAGTCGGCTCGCCCCCAGCTCGGCGTAGATGCGCTCCGGGGACAGCGGCAACGAGCGATAGCGCACACCCGTCGCGTTCTCCAGCGCGTTGGCCAACGCCGGCGCCACCGGGTTGATGCAGCACTCCGCCATGCCCTTGGACTTCATCGGTCCGACCGAATCGGTCGATTCAACCAGGAGCACCTCGGTGCGGGGGATGTCGGCGTAGGTGGGGATCCGGTAATTGCGCAGGTTCGGGTTGACCATGACACCGTTGTCGTCGACGTGAAAGTTCTCGGTCAGCGCGAAACCGATGCCCATGGCGACGCCGCCCTCGATCTGACCGCGAACCTGTGCGGGGTTGATCACCACCCCGGGGTCGGCGGCCTGCACGCTGTAGAGAATTCGGATCTCGCCGGTGACCCGGTGCACGGCGATGCGGAACCCTTGGGTGTTCGATGTGACGCTGCGTGGTGATCCGTACGCCTTGCGGGATTCGGTGAACCGGACGCCGCGCTGGCGGGCCAGCTCGAGGAGTTCGGCGAGCGAAATCCGCGCATCCCCACAGACCACCCCGTCGTCGTCCAAAACGCACGAGCCCACGTCGACATGGGCGTGTGCGGCGGCGAATCCCAGGATGCGGTCACGCAGTGCCGTTGATGCGTACTGCACCGCATTGCCCGACACGAAGAGCCCCGCGCTGGCGAACGCTCCGGTGTCGAAGCCGGTCCGGTCGGTGTCGGACTGTACGAGGTGTATCCGCGACGGCGTGGTACCGAGTTGGGTGGCGGCGATCTGGACGTGTGCGGTTGAGGTGCCCTCACCGAACTCGACTGTGCCGACGGCGATCTCGTAGATGCAGTCGTCTCGTAATGTCGCCCACGCATCCGAGGTGTGGTCGGTGGGCGGTGCGGTCTCGTGCAGCGAGGTCGCGGCACCGGTGCCGACCAGCCAATCCTCGCCGAGATCATCGCCGCTGTCGTTGCGTCGCAACGCCTCGTCGACGAGGTCGATGCATTGTGTGACGCCGTCCTCGGTGAAGGCGACGTCGTCGGGATGGTCGGTGACCGCGAGCAGGGCGTCACCCGGGCGCACGACGTTGCGCCGGCGGAATTCCAGCGGATCCATGTCGAGCTTGACCGCGAGTTCGTCGAGGGCCGACTCCACTGCGAACGCCGGCTGGGTCATGCCGTAGCCACGCAGTGCGCCGCTGGGCACCGTATTCGTGTAGACGGCGTGGGCGTCGAATTTCTTGTTGGCACAACGGTAGAGCGCGATCGCGGCGCCCGCCGCGAACAGTGTCTCCCCGCCGTGGTTACCGTAGGCGCCGGTGTTGGAGACGTTGCGGAAGTGCAGCGCGGTCAGGATCCCGTCGGCCTTGGCTCCGAGTTTGACCGTGCATTTCATCGGATGCCGTGGTGAGGCGGTGGTGAATCCCTCTTCGCGGGTGTACTCCCAGCACACCGGGCGCCCGGTGTCGAGGGTGGCCAGAGCGGGCAGGTCCTCGGAGATCAGTTCCTGCTTGCCGCCGAAGCCGCCCCCGACGCGCTTGCAGAACACGCGCAGCTGGTCGGGACGCAAGTCGAACAGATGGGACAGCTTGACCTTGGCGACCGACGGTGACTGTGAGCTGGTGCGGACATTCAGCCGACCGTCCTCCGTCCAGGCGATCGATCCGTGCGTTTCGAGGTGTGCATGCTGCACCCGCGGCGAGAGGTAGGTGCCCTCGTGGATCACGTCTGCTTGGGCGAATCCCGCTTCCACGTCGCCGATTTCGCCGTGCAGTTCGAGCAGGATGTTGTGGTCCTTATCGTGGGCGAACGGGTCGTCGTAGCTGTGTAGTTGGGGGGCACCGTCGGCCATCGCCTCCTCCGGATCGAATACCGCGGGCAGCACGTCGTACTCCACGACGACCTTGCGACAGCCTTCTTCGGCGGCACCGACAGTGTCGGCGAGCACGGCTACCACCCGTTGGCCCGCGAAGCGCACGACGTTGTCGAGGATGTAGGTGTCGTCGGGGTCGACGAGATGGTCGGTGTGGATCGCGGTGCTGTAGCGCCTCCGGGGAACGTCCTCCCAGGTGTACACGCGGTGCACACCCGGAACGGCAAGCGCCGCCGTCTTGTCGATGGAGACGATGCGCGCGTGGGCGTGTGGCGAGTGCAGCACCTTCAGGTGCAGCATGCCCTCCATCTCGGTGTCCATGGTGAACTCGACCGTGCCGGTCACCACCCCGGTTGCCGCCGGCGCGCCGACGCTGGCGCCGACGGCCCTGCCGGGAAGTGCCTCCTCGATCGCGGCGATACCGTTGACGGCATCCTCGATGGCGCGATAGCCGGTGCAGCGGCAGAGATTTCCCTTCAGCGCCCGTGGCAGATCCTGCTTCTGTTCGTCGGTGAAGGTCGCCGAGGTCATGATCATGCCCGCGGTGCAGAAGCCGCACTGGAATCCGGGGGCGTCGCGGAACTGCCGCTGCATCGGATGCAGATTCTCCGGTGTGCCGAGCCCCTCGATCGTGGTGACCTCGTGCCCGTCGGCACGGAATGCGGGCGTGATGCAGCTGTGCACGGCGCTGCCGTCGAGCCACACCGTGCAGGCACCGCAATCGCCTGCGTCGCAACCCTTCTTGACGCCATGCCAGCCAAGTGAACGCAGAAAGGTGCGAAGGCACTGACCCGCGCGCGGCTCGTCGTCGAACGTCTCGCCGTTCACGGTGTAAGTCATGAAGCTGCTCCGGCGAGCTCGATGCGGATCTCTTCGGCGTAGTGCTTGGCCAGATGACGGCGATGGTCGGGCGTGCCGTTCGGGTCGTCGAACCACACCTCTTCAGGCAGCGCGTCAATGCTGTCTTGCAGCGCTTCCGCGTCGGGCATCGCGCCGAACGCCAACCGAATTGGGCGGGTGGTTCCCGCCGTGATCGTAAGCAATAAGTCGGCATCGGCGCCTTGGGTGGCGATCATGAAGATGGTCGACCGGCCCAACTGGGTCAACGTGAAGCGGCGGTGCGCGTGGCGCTTGGTCAGAGCGCTGATCGGGATGTCGATCTTTCGCAGTAGTTCACCGGGAGCAAGGATGTTCTCGTGGTTGCCCGTCACGAAATCGACTGCGTCGACGGTGTGTTCGGAGCCTGAGGTCGACTGCAGCGTGTAGGTCGCCTCAAGCGCCACGGTCATGGTGATCATCGGGCCCGCGGGCAGGGACATGCAGATGTTGCCGCCGACCGTTGCCGCGTTCCACACCTTGAACGAGGCCAGGAACGCCTCGCAGCTGGTGGCGAACAGTGCGGCGGCTCGCCAGTCGTCGGGCGCGGTAAACGCGTACAGATCCCGGATCGTGCACATGGCACCCATCTCGAGGCCCGCCTCGTTCGCCACCAAGTCGTCCCAGCCGAGCGGCATCAGGTCGATGAGGCGGCGCAGATCGGGTTGCTGGTCGGAGAACAGCCAGGTCCCCCCGGCCAGCCAGGCGTCGCCAGGGCGCCAGTCGCTACCCGGCCGCTCGGAAGGCCGTCTAACGACCTGGGTAATGGTATTGATGTCCACCTCAATGACCCTTCGACGAGTGCGGGGCTGAACGCCGGAGCCGGCAATTGTCCAGTGTGGGGGATATGCACGCAGATCGGCCGTTTTTCGTACACAGTCCGCACGGTCGCCGAAAAAAGCCAAAGTTGAGCGGAACAGACTCAACCTTGACGACGTTGAACTTCCCGACAAGCATTTACCCAGCTCTTTTTGACTGATCGGAGGTGTCGTGGACTCGTTCAACCCGACGACCAAGACCCAGGCGGCCCTGACCGCGGCTTTGCAGGCGGCCAGCGCCGAAGGCAACCCGCAGATCGTGCCCGCCCACCTATTGATGGCACTGCTCACCCAAAACGATGGCATTGCCGCCCCCTTGCTGGAGGCCGTCGGCGTCGACCCCGCGACCATTCGCACCGAGACGCAACGGCTGCTGGACCGGCTGCCCAGCGCCAGCGGCGCCAACGCGCAGCCGCAGTTGGCCCCGCAATCGCTGGCCGCGATCACCGTCGCCCAGCAGCTGGCCACCGAGATGGACGACGAGTACGTCTCGACCGAGCACCTGATGGTCGGGCTGGCCACCGGCGACTCGGATGTGGCCAAGCTGCTGACCGGGCACGGCGCGCCGCCGCAGGCGCTGCGCGACGCGTTCGTCAAGGTCCGCGGCAGCGCCCGGGTCACCAGCCCGGACCCGGAAGGCAGCTACCAGGCGCTGGAGAAGTACTCCACCGACCTGACCGAAAGCGCCCGCGAGGGCAAGCTCGACCCGGTTATCGGGCGGGACAACGAGATTCGGCGCGTCGTACAGGTGCTGTCCCGCCGCACCAAGAACAACCCGGTGCTGATCGGGGAGCCCGGCGTCGGCAAGACAGCGATCGTGGAGGGCCTGGCCCAGCGGATCGTGGCCGGCGACGTGCCCGAAAGCCTGCGGGACAAGAGCGTCATCTCACTGGACCTGGGTTCGATGGTCGCCGGGTCGAAGTACCGCGGCGAGTTCGAGGAGCGGCTGAAGGCCGTGCTCGACGACATCAAGAACTCGGCCGGCCAGATCATCACGTTCATCGACGAGCTGCACACCATCGTCGGCGCCGGCGCGACCGGAGAGTCGTCGATGGACGCCGGCAACATGATCAAGCCGATGCTGGCCCGCGGCGAGCTGCGGCTGGTCGGTGCCACCACGCTCGACGAGTACCGCAAGTACATCGAGAAGGACGCCGCGCTGGAGCGCCGGTTTCAGCAGGTGTTCGTCGGTGAGCCGTCGGTCGAGGACACCATCGGCATCCTGCGCGGTCTGAAGGACCGCTACGAGGTGCACCACGGCGTGCGCATCACCGACTCCGCGCTGGTCGCGGCGGCCACCCTGTCCGACCGCTACATCACCGCGCGGTACCTGCCCGACAAGGCCATCGACCTGGTCGACGAGGCCGCAGCCCGGCTGCGGATGGAGATCGACTCCCGGCCCGTCGAGATCGACGAGGTGGAGCGCCTGGTGCGCCGCCTGGAGATCGAGGAGATGGCACTGGCGAAGGAGGAGGACGCC
>NZ_JBOGDB010000024.1:0-8276 GCF_050701515.1 Mycobacterium sp.
AGCCAGGACCGACATCGCGACCGTCAAATTCACGATGGCCAAGGTGTTGCAGGAGGTGTCGTTCAACGCCCTGCACATCCTGGGGTCGCTCGGCACGACGGACCTGACCCCGCTGCAGGCGATGTATGCGAGTGCGCCGACGATGGGTCTGGCTGACGGCGCCGACGAGGTGCACAAGGCCACCGTCGCCCGCCGCGTGCTACGTGACTACAAGCCGCAGGAGCACCCGTACTGGCCGTCGGAGTACATCCCCGCCAAGCGCGCCGCGGCGTGGGAAAAGTTCGAGCCGAAGTTCCAGGCCGACCCCGAACTGCGCGCCGCGGCCGAGGCCTACAAGGAGTACTTCGCCCGTCGGCGCTGACCGGCGACGGCCGTCACGATTTGGGTGCCCCCACTAGGACTCGAACCTAGGACCTGCGGATTAAAAGTCCGTAGCTCTACCAACTGAGCTATAGGGGCGTGGTGGATCAGGATACTGCCTTCGGGCAGGCAGTCCGTTTGAGCATTGGGGTCGCGGTACCCTAAGCTAGCGAAGCTCCCAACGTCATCGCGTTGCGAGTACCCCGGAGAGATTCGGCTCTGGCCCCCTTCGTCTAGCGGCCTAGGACGCCGCCCTTTCAAGGCGGTAGCGCGGGTTCGAATCCCGTAGGGGGTACCCGTCCCACGGCGACGCGGAGCAGGATATGCAGCGAGGCCCTGTGGCGCAGTTGGTTAGCGCGCCGCCCTGTCACGGCGGAGGTCGCGGGTTCAAGTCCCGTCAGGGTCGCCACGGCGGCGAGGCACGGTGGTGCCGTCGGGCCAGGTAGCTCAGTTGGTATGAGCGTCCGCCTGAAAAGCGGAAGGTCGCCGGTTCGATCCCGGCCCTGGCCACCGAGCAATGAGGGGTATTGCGTGACGGCGGCTGTCGATGACCAGGGCGGTTTCCGGCAGCGGCTGCTCGACGCGCTCGAGGCGTCCATCGCAGCGGACGGCTACCCGAAGACCACCGTCGCCGACATCGTGCGCCGCGCACGGACGTCGCGCAGAACCTTCTACGAACACTTCACGGACAAGGAAGCCTGTTTCGTCGCGCTGCTCACCGACGCGAACACAGAGCAGGTCAGGCAAATCACCGAAGCCGTCGACCGGACGGCGCCGTGGCAAAGCCAAGTGCGGCAGGCCATTGAGGCCTGGATCGCGTCCGCCGAATCCAAGCCTCCGCTGATGCTGAGTTGGATCCGCGACGTGCCCGCGTTGGGTACCGCGGCACGCCGCCTGCAGCGCAACTCGATGGAGAACTTCATCGGCATGGTGCAGGCGCTCGGGGACAACGACGAATTTCGCGCCGCCGGCATCGGCCCGGTGTCTCGTCAGCGCGTCATCATGCTGCTCGGCGGGCTCCGCGAGCTGACCGCGATGACCGTAGAAAACGGCGGACGCATGAGCGACATCACCGAGGAGGCGGTGGACGCGTCGATCGCGCTGCTCGCCCCACGCAGCCGGTAGCCGCAGGCGCGCAGGGTTGTGGCCGACGGTACGATGGCGTACCGTGGCTGGTACCTTGGAGTACCAAGATGAGGGGACGACATGGGTGAGGCGACGACCGACCCGGTGCGGCTGCCGGCCGGGCCACGGATACCGAAGTTCGTCATGGGCGTCGCCTTCCTCACCGCCCGGCATCGCGCGGTTGCGGCGATCGGCAAGCGCTACGGCAGTACCTTCTCGCTCAATCTGCCGGTATTCGGCCAGACCGTCGTGATCAGCGACCCCGTGTTGATCAAGGACCTGTTCACCACGAGCAGCGATCTGGTCACGCGGGTTTCCAACCTCGGAACGGTGCTTGGTCCGGGTTCGACGTTCAGCCTGGAGGGCGACGAGCACCGAGCCCGACGCAAGCTGCTGGTCCCGCCCTTTCACGGCAAGCGAATGCAGGGTTACGAAGCCATCGTCGAAGAAGAGGTGATGCGCGAGATCGAGACCTGGCCGGAGGGCCGGGAGTTCGAAACGCTGCAGCCGATGATGCGCATCACGCTCAACGCCATCCTGCGCACCGTGTTCGGGGCACAGGGGACCTCATTCAACGAACTGCGCGACCTCTTACCGCCAATGGTGCCGCTGGCGTCCCGGATGGCTGTGATGCCGCCGGCCTTTCGGCGAGATCTCGGCCCGTGGAGTCCGTGGGGACGGGTACAACGCCACCGCAAGCGCTACGACGAGATCATCGCCGCTCTCATCTCCGAAGCGCGAGCCGATCCGATGTTCGAGGACCGCAACGATGTGCTCGCGCTGATGCTGCAGGCCCGATACGAAGACGGCTCGCCGATCTCCGACGGCCACATCGCCGACGAGCTGCTCACGCTGTTGGCCGCCGGACACGAGACAACGGCAACCACGCTGGCCTGGGCAATCGAACGGCTACGCCGGCATCCGCGGCTGCTGTCCCGACTGACCGCGGAAGTCGACGCGGGCGGATCCGAGTTGCGACAGGCCACGATCTGGGAAGTCCAGCGCACCCGCCCAGTGGTGGAGGCGACCGCTCGGCTGGCGCGTGAGCGAATCCGGTTGGGGGAGTGGGTCATTCCCAAGGGTCACGCGGTCATTGCCAGTATCACGCTGGCGCACCAATCCGAGCAGAACTTCGCCGACACGCACTCATTCAATCCGGACCGCTTCCTCGGCGGCAACCCGGACACCCACACCTGGATCCCGTACGGGGGTGGCATCCGCCGCTGCATCGGCGCCGCCTTCGCCAATATGGAGATGAACGTGACGCTGCACACGTTGCTGCGCGAATTCGAGTTGGGCACAACATATGCCGCCGGTGAACGGCGGCACTCCCGCGGTGTGGCCATCGCGCCCGGACACGGCGGCCGCGCCGTCGTCTACCGACGAAAGCCGGGATCACCCTTGACCCGCTCCAGCGGCTCCGAGCGAGTGTCGGCGTGACCCCGGAGCAAGTGGTCGTCGACGTCGGCCGCGGCATCGAGCTGTGTTACGACCAGATCGGCGACCCGGCGGATCCGCCGATCGTCCTCATCGCCGGCCTGGGCCAGCAGCTGCACTCCTCCTGGCCGACCGACTTCGCGACGGCGCTGGCCGGGCGGGGCTATCGGGTCACCCGGTTCGACAACCGGGACGTCGGCCGATCCACCCATATGAGCTTTCCCGCGCCGGGGCCGGTGGCAATTCTGCGCGGCGGCAACCACCCTCGGCAGTACCAACTCGGCGACATGGCGCGCGACACCGTCGGTCTGCTCGACGTCCTCGATTACCGCGATGCGCATCTGGTCGGCATATCGATGGGCGGCATGATCGCCCAGACGGTGGCCGCGCAGTACCCCGGCCGGGTGCGCACATTGACGTCGATCATGTCGATGACCGGAGCGCCGCGCATCGGCCGTCCGGCACTGTCGACGTGGTGGCGGCTGGCGACTTCACGACCGCCGCGCATACGCCGCGAGGCGATGGACCGCGCCGCGAGGATCTTCAGCCACATCGGGTCGCATGGATTCCCCTTCGACGAAGAGCGGGTCCGGGAAAGCGCGGGCATCGCTTGGGATCGCGATCCCACCAGCGACGGCATGCCCCGGCAGCTGGCCGGCATTTTCGCGTCCGGCGACCGCACACCTGAACTGCGCCACATCGACGTTCCCACGCTGGTGATCCACGGTGACCGGGACCGGATGGTCCATCCGACGGGTGGCGCCGCGACCGCCCGCGCCATTCCCGGCGCCCGGCTGGAAACCGTCACCGGGATGGGCCACGACCTGCCCATCGGGGCGTGGGGACGGATCATCGACCTGATCACCGACCAGACCAGCTCGGCGCCAGTCGGTCCCAGCGAACTAAAGGAGCATCCATGAGCATGCAGAGCAGGACGATCAGCGGCCGCACCGTCGTCATTACCGGTGCGGCATCCGGCATCGGCCGCGCTCTGGCGCAACGGCTTTCATCGCACAGCTGCCCGGTGGCGATTGCCGACGTCGACGAGCAGGGGCTGAAGGAGACCGAAGCTTCGCTGCAGGGACCAACCCTGGTCCGGCTACTCGACGTGCGCGACGCCGAGGCGCAGCGCGACTTTGCCGGCGAGGTCCGCGAGTGGGCGCCGCAACCGATCGGCGCGGTGTTCAACAACGCCGGCGTCGCGGTCGCCTCCAGCGTGCTCGAGGCTATTCCGGAGGACGACAACTGGCTGTGGGACATCAACTTCCACGGTGTCGTCAACGGAACGCGGGCGTTCCTGCCGACCCTGGTCGAGCAGGACGAGGGTGCCATCGTCAACACGTCGAGCGTGTTCGGCTTGGTTGGCATGCCCAACCAAAGCGCCTACTGCTCTGCCAAATTCGCGGTTCGTGGCTTCACTGATTCGCTTCGACAGGAGCTGCGCGGCACCGGCGTCACCGCCATCAACGTGCATCCCGGTGGCATCAATACCAACATCGTCCGCAACGCGCGGTTCCATAAGGATCCCGACGGCCGCGGCCGCACCCAGGAGCAGATGGCGCAGGAGTTCGCCGCCATCACAATGACCGAGCCGGACAAGGCCGCCGAAATCATCCACCGCGGTGTCGAGCGGGGCAAGGCCCGCATTCTGGTGGGTCCGGATGCCTATATGTTCGACACCCTGGCGCGGGTTGCACCCACACGCTATTTCGACGTGCTGAGCAGATTCGAGACCCGGCTCAGGAGACGCGGACAGCAGACGACCGTTTCGACGGTGTGATCCGCATGCGCGCAGTCGTCATTACCAAACACGGTGACCTCTCCGTCCTGAAGGTGCAGGAGCGGCCGGACCCGCCGCCACCGTCCGCCGGCGAGGTACGGATCGCCGTCCGCGCCGCCGGCGTGAACTTCGCGGACCACCTGGCACGCGTCGGGCTCTATCCAGGCGCCCCCAAGCCACCCTGCGTGGTTGGTTACGAAGTCTCCGGAACCATTGAGGCCGTGGGTGACGGCGTCGATCCCGCGCGCGTCGGCGAACGGGTCTTCGGGGGCACCCGATTCGGCGGTTATGCCGAAATCGTCAACGTCGCAGCCTCCGACGCGGTGCCGCTCCCGGACAAGCTGAGCTTCGAGCAGGGTGCGGCGATACCGGTCAACTACGCCACCGCTTGGGCTGCGCTGCACGGCTACGGATCGCTCCGCGCCGGTGAGCGCGTGCTGATCCACGCGGCAGCCGGTGGCGTCGGCATCGCCGCCATCCAATTGGCCAAGGCTGCCGGGGCCGAAATCCACGGCACGGCGTCACCGGGCAAGCACGCCCAGCTGATCGAAATGGGAGTCGACCGAGCCATCGACTATCGCCGCGACGGCTGGTGGAAGGGCTTGCCGCCCTACGACATCGTGCTCGACGCGATCGGCGGACAGTCGCTGAAGCGGTCGTATTCCCTGTTGCGGCCGGGCGGCCGGCTCGTCGCGTACGGGTTCTCCGCCATGCAGCAGGGCGACAAGCGCTCCGTGCGCACCGCTGTGCCGCAGCTGCTTCCGATGCTTCGGGGCTTCAATCTCGTCAAGCAGCTGTCGGAGTCAAAGGCCGTCATCGGGTTGAACATGCTCGCTCTGTGGGACGACCGCGGCACGCTGGAACCCTGGATCGCGCCGCTTCGGACGGCGATGGACGACGGCATCGTCGCCCCGGTCGTGCACGCGGCGGTGCCCTTCGACAAGGCCGCTGAAGCCCACCGGATCCTCGCCGCGCGGGAGAACGTCGGCAAGGTGGTTCTGGTGCCCTAAGCGCTGGCCTTGGCGCGCTCGTAGAGGGTCGGGTCGTGGGCGCAGACGATGAAGAGATCGGGGTCTGCGCGCCGGGACAGCTCGACGAGGCGGGCGTGGTTGTCCCGCACCCGCTTTCGATCGAACGCGATAATCGTTTCCATGGCGGTGAGGACGCGCGCCACGCGGGACCGGCCGTCGAGCGTCCCGTAATGGTAGAACGCGTCGCCGCAGTGCAGCACCCAGCGATGACCCGCGTCGACCGCGATGCAGGCGTGGCCGCGAGTGTGGCCGGGCAGCGAGACAAGCACGATGCCGGGTGAGACCTCGTCGAGTTCCTTGGCCGCCGCGAATCCTCGCCAGGCTTCGCCGTCCGGATTGTGTTCGACGATATTCGGGCCATGTGCCCACTGCGCGGGGCGGAACCGGAGCCTCTCGCGTCGGGTCGGATGACTCAGCGCCCCCAGCGCTTCGGCGGCCGTGACGTGGATCTTCGCGTGTGGAAAGTCGGAAATCCCGCCGATGTGGTCGACGTCGAAGTGCGTGATCACAATGTGGCGCACGTCGTCGCTACGAAACCCGTGCCGTTCGACTTGGTGTGCAGCGGTTTCACTAGGGTCGCATGCCGGTTTGAGGAGATGACGGGTCGGCCCGAGCCGCCGTGCCGGATGCGCGAAGTCGTCCAGACCGTAACCGGTGTCCACCAGGACCAGGCCGTTGTCGGTCTCGACGAGCAGCACGTGGCACACCAGGGGAGCGGTGGGCATGTCCATGCTTCCGCAGTTGAGGTGATGGACCTTCATTGCCCGCCGACCAGGGCCAGCACTTCACCGCGTCCGATCTGGGTCACCAGGCTGGCCGAATCGAAGTACACGCGCTCGTTAATGATCCGGTCGCCGTCGAAGAAGAACACCGCGATGATCGGCACCCGGAACGATCTGCCCGTCGGTGGAAGGCCATAGAACTCTCCGAGATTGGTTCCCAGCAGGTTGAATTCGACGATGACGGCATCGTCGGTGACGTGGTAGCGGACATCGTCATGGCGCTGATCGGGGAACGCGGTCCGGGTCATCCGGTAGTAGCCGATCACCTCGTCGTCGCCATCGAAAACCTGACCGGTGGGCATGATCTCGTAACGCGGGTGCCCGTTGAAGGTTGCCAGCGTCCGGTCGAATTCCTGGGTCACCTCGGTGTCCATGTGTTCTCGGATGATCGCGAGGCGGCGCTGCCGTAGATCGTCGTTGATCATCGTTGAACTCTATGCCGCTGGCCAGGGCGGCGATGTCAGGCCGCGGATTCGACTGGTGCCTCCGCCTGCTGGTGCCGGCGCTGCCGCTCCACGGACGCCAGGTAGAAGGCCCAGGCGAAGGCGAAGCTGGTGAACAGGCTGGACACGAAGAACAACCACGGTCGGCGGATGCCACGTCGTCGGCCGTCGATGATCGTGAAGAGCGGCAACAGGATCACATTGCCGATGGTGTAGTCCGCGCTGGCCGAACTCGCCGCCGGGTTCGCATACCCGAGCGAGATGAACTCGTTCCAGCTGGCTCCCCAGAACGGGTCGGCCGCGTACTCATACACGAAACGGATGTTGAAGTACCAGCACAGTGGCAGCGACGCGATGCCGACGACAAAGAAGACGATCTCCAACGCCGATAGCTGCGGGCCGTTCGGAACGCGGGCGAAGATGGCCGGATTCGATTTGACGATGAACGCGATGACCGCGATGCCGAGGATCGCATGCACGAAAAGGGACACCATAGCCGGAGTCTCGCCGCCGAATTGAGTTTTGTCAATATTGACATAACCAAGTGCGGTACCTTACGCAGATGGTTCGGCCGGCTCAGACGGCGCGCAGCGAGCGCACCCGCGAAGCGCTGCGGCGGGCGGCGGTTGTTCGATTCCTCGCTCAGGGCGTCGAAAAGACGTCGGCCGAGCAGATCGCGGCCGACGCCGGGGTGACACTGCGCACGTTCTATCGCCACTTCGCGTCCAAGCACGACTTGCTGTTCGCGGACTACGACGCCGGCCTGCATTGGTTCCGGGCGGCGCTGGCGGCACGGTCCCCCGACGAGCCGATCATCGAGTCGGTGCAGTCGGCGATCCTGGCGTTTCCCTACGACGTTGGAGCGGTGCCACAGATCGCCGCGTTACGTGCGCAGGAGCTGGACCCGGGCCGAATCGCACGGGCCATCCGGCAGGTCGAAGCCGATTTCGCGGAGGCGATCGAGGAGCACCTCACGCGCGACAACCCGCCCGCGCCCGGCACCGATCGGAGGATGCACATCGCCGTCACCGCGCGGTGCATTGCAGCCGCGGTGTTCGGCGCGATGGAGTTCTGGATGCTCAGCGACGACCGGTCGCTGCCCGAACTCGCGCGGCTGTGCCGAGCGGCGCTCGAGACGCTGGGCAAGGGGTTCGACGACCCGGCTTGATCAGGTTTCGTCATTATTGACAAAACTTCCGCCGCATGCCAGCCTCAGCCGATGGCGGATTTCGACGCGATTGTCATCGGCGCGGGCCACAACGGCCTCACCGCCGCCGCACTGCTACAACGTGCCGGTATTCGCACGCTGTGCCTGGAC
>NZ_JBOGDB010000025.1:0-3238 GCF_050701515.1 Mycobacterium sp.
GTTCTGGACGGTGTAGCCGGCCAGGTCCTCGAGGGTCATCAGGCTCGGGGTGCGGCCGCCCGACGTGTCGGCCGCTGCGGCGACGATGTTGCGGGCAATGTCACCGGTGTAGAAGGACTCGGGGTCAGTTGCGATGACGCCCAACGTCTTTGAATACGCGGGGTTGGTCAGTCGGGTGCCTGCGGTCTTTGGGCTGCCGTCGGGATTAAGAAAGTACGCGGCCGCCTGCTGGTCGGCGCGCAGCTCCGGCGCGGCGTCGGCGATCGCGGCGGCCAGCCTTGGGCTGATGTCGAAACCGCTGTCGGCCAGGGTGACGGCGGGGTTGAACAGATCGCGCCAGCCCGTCTTGCCGTGTTCGGCATGGGCATCCTGCAGGAGCCGCAGGATGCCGGGGACTCCGATGGAACGGCCCGACGCCCGGGCGTCGGGCTTGGGCTCCGTGCGGTCGGTGTCGGAGATCCAGCGCAGGTAGTTCTCGGTGGCCGCTGCCGGGGCGACTTCGCGCCCGTCGTAGGCCTGCACCGAGCCCGACGCAGCGTCGTAGTAAAGCAGGAACCCGCCGCCGCCGATGCCGGAGGCCTGCGGCTCGACCAGACCGAGCACCGCCTGCGCGGTGACCAGCGCGTCGGCCGCCGTCCCGCCGTCGCGCAGCACTTCGCACGCCTGCTGGGTGGCCAGCGGGTTGGCGGTGACGACCGCGTAGTGCCCGGTGTGCACCGCGGTCATGTCTTTGCGGTAGCCGGTGGCCACCTCGGGGTTGGTGGCGATGTTCCGGGAAGTGGTTGGTGCGCCGGGCGCCGGTGCGGGGGATGTCTTGGGTGCCGGGGTGCCGTTGGCGACGATCGCGCACGGACCCGCTGGGGCGGGCGGTGCACTTTCCTCGGCGGCGCATCCGCCCAGTACCAATATGACCCCGGCCAGCGGGACCGTCATCTTTCGCAGAGACGAGATCCGCACCCCGTCGACGGTAGTTCATCGGGGTGGTCCGACGGCGGCAGTAACCTGGAATCCGTGCCCGATCCAGCGACCTACCGGCCTGCGCCGGGGTCGATTCCCGTCGAGCCGGGCGTGTACCGGTTCCGGGATCCGCACGGCCGTGTCATCTACGTCGGCAAGGCCAAGAGCCTGCGCAGCCGCCTGACGTCCTACTTCGCTGACCTCTCCACCCTCAGCCCGCGGACCCGGCAGATGGTGATGACGGCGGGCGGCGTCGAGTGGACGGTGGTGAACACCGAAGTCGAAGCGTTGCAGCTGGAATACAACTGGATCAAAGAATTCGATCCCCGGTTCAACGTCCGCTACCGCGACGACAAGTCCTATCCGGTGCTGGCGGTGACGCTGAACGAGGAGTTCCCGCGGCTGATGGTCTACCGCGGCCCGCGCCGCAAGGGTGTCCGCTATTTCGGGCCGTACTCGCATGCCTGGGCCATTCGCGAGACGCTTGACCTGCTAACCCGTGTGTTCCCGTCGCGCACCTGTTCGGCGGGAGTATTCAAGCGGCACAAGCAAATCAACCGTCCGTGCCTGCTGGGTTACATCGACAAGTGCTCGGCACCGTGCATCGGTCGCGTGACCGCAGAGCAGCACCGCCAGATCGTGCTGGACTTCTGTGACTTCCTGTCCGGCAAGACCGACAGGCTGGCGCGCGACATGGAACACCAGATGAACGAGGCGGCCCAGCAACTGGACTTCGAACGGGCAGCCAGGCTGCGCGACAACATCTCCGCGCTCAAGCGTGCCCTGGAGAAGCAGGCAGTGGTGTTCGGCGACGGCACTGACGCCGATGTGGTGGCGTTCGCCGACGACGAGCTCGAGGCCGCCGTCCAGGTGTTCCACGTCCGGGGCGGACGGGTTCGCGGACAGCGTGGGTGGGTCGTCGAAAAGTCCGGTGACCCAGGGGATTCCGGGCAGGGACACTTGGTTGAGCAGTTCCTCACCCAGTTCTACGGCGATCAGGCCGAATTGAGCGGCGCTGCCGACGAATCGACCAATCCGGTGCCGCGTCAGATACTTGTGCCGGTGATGCCGCCCAACGCCGCAGAACTGGAAACCTGGCTGTGCGGGCTGCGCGGCTCGAGGGTGGTGCTACGGGTGCCGCGGCGTGGCGACAAGCGGGCGCTGGCGGAGACCGTCAAGCGCAACGCCCAAGACGCACTGACCCAGCACAAGTTGAAGCGGGCGGGCGATTTCACCGCGAGATCCGCTGCGCTGCAGAGCATTCAGGAGACACTCGGGCTGGCTGACGCGCCGTTGCGCATCGAATGTGTCGACATCAGCCACGTGCAGGGAACCGACGTGGTGGCGTCGCTGGTGGTGTTCGAGGACGGCCTGCCCCGCAAGTCGGACTACCGGCACTATGCGATCCGGGACGCCGCCGGCGGCGGGCGGTCCGACGATGTGGCGTCCATCGCGGAGGTGACGCGTCGACGTTTCGTGCGGCACGTGTCCGACCTGCAGAACACCAGTGTGCTTACCGCCGAGGGGAAATCGCGCCGATTCGCCTATCCGCCGAACCTGTTCGTCGTCGACGGCGGCGCCCCACAGGTGAACGCCGCCGCGGCGGTGCTCGACAAGCTCGGCGTCACCGACGTCGCCGTCATCGGTCTGGCCAAGCGGTTGGAAGAGGTGTGGGTGCCGGCGGAGCCCGACCCGGTCATCATGCCGCGCAACAGCGAGGGGCTGTACTTGCTGCAGCGGGTCCGTGACGAAGCGCACCGATTCGCCGTTGCCTATCACCGCAGCAAGCGCTCCAAGCGCATGACGGCGTCGGCGCTGGACTCGGTGCGCGGGCTGGGGGAGCACCGGCGAAAGGCGCTGGTCAGCCATTTCGGATCGCTGGCGCGGCTGAGGCAGGCCTCCGTCGAGGAGATCACCTCGGTGCCCGGCATCGGCGTCGCGACCGCGAAGGCCGTCCTCGAAGCGCTCGGTGTACCGCCCGAATCGACAGCGCCCGCCGCAGTAATCGGCGATGATCAGAGCAGGGCATCGGGATGACGGATCAGGGCACAGGCGAGGAGTTGCGGGGCCAGGACGGGACCCGCCAGACGAGCACGGAAACGGGCATCGACGTGGTCCTGGTCACCGGGCTGTCCGGCGCGGGGCGCGGCACCGCGGCCAAGGTGCTGGAGGACCTCGGCTGGTACGTGGCCGATAACCTGCCGCCCGAACTCATCGCGCGCATGGTGGAACTGGGATTGGCGGCGGGTTCGCGCATCACTCAGTTGGCTGTGGTGATGGA
>NZ_JBOGDB010000026.1:0-43009 GCF_050701515.1 Mycobacterium sp.
GTGTCGCGGTGTGGGATGTGCTGCGGCTGTGTCGCAGGCAGGGCAGCCTGGATTCGGCGATCGAGCCGGACAGCATGGTGGCCAACGACTTTGGGCCGTTGTTCGACGCTCATCCCGCGATCGAGCAGGTGTTCTTCAACGGCGCGGCGGCCGAGAAGAACTTCAGCCGGTTGGTTGGCCTGGAGCGGGCAGTGCGGTACCACCGGCTGCCATCGACGAGCCCGGCGCAGACCATGCGATTCGAAGAAAAGCTACGTGCCTGGCGGGTCGTCTGTGAGTTATGACACCGGCGGGCGGCCCTGCGCCCACGGCCGGGCCTGTTCGATTTGCGCACCCAGCGAGATCAGGGTGGCTTCCTCAAAGGGCCTGCCCACCATTTGGATTGATGTCGGCAGGCCATTCCCGTCGAGCCCCCACGGGACAACTGCGGCGGGTTGACCGGTCACGTTGAACATCGCCTGGAACGGCACCCTGGCCGCGAGGAGCGCCAGCGTCGTGACGGCACCGCGTTTCTGGTAGGCACCGACGCGCGACGGGCCGGTCGCGGTTCCCGGCGTGATCACGAGGTCGACATCGTCGAAGATCGACTGAACACGCCCCGCCACTTTGGCTTCCGCTGCGCGGATCGAGGCCATCCGCCGATCCGAGAACAAGCCGCCAATCCGGGCGAAGTTGCGGGTACGGGGTTCGAGCCGCTCCGGGCGGGCCAACGTTTGCACGTCGTCGAAAGCTCCGCGGAAGTAACGTGGCAGCGCATGCCCATACACCGCTGACGGCGGATAGTCCGGATCCCGCCCGAGGACCTGATGACCAAGCTCGCGCAGCAACGCACCGGCCTCATCGACCGCAGCGCGCTGCGATCTTCCAACGCGTGCCGCCAGCGGCGGTGGCACCCGGGTGCTCAACGCGATCCGCAATCGCCCGGGATGGCGCGCCGCTGCGCCGACGAAACTGCTGTCGGACGCGGGTGTCGTAGTCACGTCGAGAAAGAGCGCGGCGTCCTCGACGGTCCTGGCCATCGGACCGTTCACGCTCAGGCCGTTCCAGGCGTCGTCGTGCGGCGCCAGCGGCACCCGGTCCCGTTGCGGCTTGACACCAAACAGCCCGCACCACGTGGACGGAATCCGGATCGAGCCCATGCCGTCGGAACCAAGGGCCATCGCCGCCAGGCCTGCGGCCACCGCCGCGCCGCTGCCGCCGCTGCTGCCGCCGGGCGTGTAATCGGTGTTCCATGGATTGCGCGTCGAGCCGAACGTCACCGTCTCGGTGAACGACCAGAGCATCATTTCCGGCACAGTGGTTTTGCCGATGATGACGGCTCCCGCGTCGCGCAGCCGGCGCACCACCTCGGCGTCCTCCGCGCGGGCGGGTCCGTAGGCGCTGGTGCCGTACGTCGTCACCTCGCCGGCCACGTCGACGTCGTCCTTGATCGCGATCGGCACACCGAGCAGCGGCAGCCGCTCGCCGGCATCCAACCGGGCCTGCGCGGCCGAGGCCTCACTTCGCGCGCTGTCCGCGAGCACCACGCGGTAGGACCGCAGTTCGGGGTCAAAACGGGCGATGCGGTCCAGGTAGATCTCGAGCAGCGCCGGCGCGGTGATGGTCCCGTCGGCGAGCAGCCGCGCCTGCTCGGCGGCGCCGGCGAAGGCAAGGTCGACGGTGTCCACTCGCGGCAGCGTAGTGGCCGAAACGCCGTGTCGGCGGGTATATCGGGCTTAAACTATTTGCCACCCAACAGCCTGGGGACTTCTCGTCGACCCGGGGATCGGCGTCGAGGCCACTCAGCCCACGCGAGGACGACGTATGACATCCCTACGACAAGACATCGTGCCCATACGTTTGCGGCGGCTTGTGCTCGCCAGCCTGTTCGCGGGAGCAGCCACGCTGGGCGGCAGCGCATTCGGAGACAACATAATCGCGTGCGCAGAAGCCCAGGCGTGGGATCCAGCCGGCTACGAGAAATGCGCGGAGGGATACGAGGCCCAGAAAGAGGACGACTACGTCACCTGGTACGAGGGCGTGAAAAGTTGCTGCAGGAGCTTCGGAGGTGTGTGGCGCGACCAGCAACCCGGGCAAGAAGCGCGTTGCGATCCACCCAAGCCACTGTTCGATATCCCGCCCATTGGCGGCATCAACGAGGCGACGCCGGCCCCGCCACCGCCACCGGTGAGACAGCCTCCCGGCGTGATCAACGAGACCCTCGCACCGGCGAGCCCCTGACCGCCGCATCGGTGGGCCCTCGTGACCATCACCCGCGAACTCGGCCGCACCGGCATCCAGGTGTCCCCCATCGGTTTGGGATGCATGCAGTTCGCCGGCCCCGGCATGTTTCCGCCGCTACCGCAATCGCAGGTCGACCAGATAATCAAGGCCGCCCTCGACGGGGGCATCACCTGGTTCGACACCGCCGAGATGTACGGCCGCGGCAAATCGGAACGCGGCCTCAGCGCGGGGCTTCAACAAGCGGGGATCACGCCGGGCGAGGTGACCGTGGCGACCAAGTGGGCGCCACCGGGGCGCACGGCCAAGAGCATCGAACGCACCGTCGGCGACCGGCTGGCGGCGCTTGACCCGTTCGGCGTCGATCTGCACCAGATCCACTTTCCGGTCGGCGGCTTCTCCTCGATACGCCGTCAACTGCGAGCGATGGCCGAGCTCGTCGAGGCCGGCAAGGTCCGCGCGGTCGGTGTCAGCAACTTTTCGGCGCGGCAGATGGAGAAAGCCCAAAACGAATTAGCGAAGCACGGTATCCCGTTGGCCAGCAACCAGATTCAGATCAACCTGCTACGTCGCAAGATCGAAACCAACGGGGTGCTAGATGCCGCCCGGCGACTCGGCGTGACGCTGATCGCCTATTCGCCACTGGCCAGTGGGATGCTGACCGGGAAGTTCCACGACGACCGCAGCCTGGTGGCGGACATACCTCGGTTACGCCGGGTGATCAACGGGTTCACGGTCCGGCGCCTAAATCGCATCGAACCTCTGATCGACGGCCTACGGGAGATCGCAGCGGCGCATCAAGCGACGCCGAGCCAGGTCGCGTTGGCGTGGCTGGTCACCCACTACGGCGACACCGTCGTGGCGATCCCGGGCGCGTCCAAGCCGCATCAGGCCGACGAGGCCGCCGGCGCGTTGCGCCTCGACCTGTCGGCGGAGGAAACGACGCGGCTGGCCGACCTGTCCACGGCGGTCACGCACTAACGTGCGCCAATTGGTTGGGCAAACCGATGACGCGTCGGGTCGCCTGCCCTAACCTCTATCCGTATGTCATTAACACCCCATGCGATCAGGTCCTGGTCGCTGGCCGCGGTGACCGCGATGATCACCGTCGGCCTCCTCGCTGCCCCCGTCGGCAACGCAGCCGTCGACTGCCCGGCCGGCTGGGAGTTTGGGCCGAGTTTGAAGCTGAAGCAGAGCGACGGCTGGCTGGTGACGGTCGCGGCGTCCGGCCGTGGGATTGGAGGGCCGGCCGTTGCGATGCCACCCGACGAGAGCCCGCTGTGGCGCGGAACCGGCGAGGGCGGAAGCGACGGCATCACTGTCGCCTTTGGCATCGGCTGGGACAACGGCATTGTGACGCACTACACCGGCGTGGTGGACCAGAGCACCGGCTCGGTAACCGGGGAGCGCCCCGACGGTGTGACCTGGGAGGCCACCGCACCCATGCGATGCTTTGGAGCACCGGGCCCGTCCGACATGCCTCCGCCTCCGGCCTAGCGGTTAACGTGGCGGGATGTCCTGCGTTTTCTGCGCCATCGTCGCCGGCGAGGCCCCGGCCATCCGGATCTATGAGGACGACGACTACCTGGCGATCCTCGACATCAGACCGTTCACCCGCGGCCACACGCTGGTATTTCCGAAGCGCCATACCGTCGACCTGACCGACACCCCGCCCGAGACCTGCGCCGACCTGGTGCGCATCGGACAGCGCATCGCGAAGGCGACACGCAGATCCGGGCTACACGCCGACGGCAACAACGTCGTCATCAACGACGGCAAGCCAGCGTTTCAGAGCGTGCTTCACATTCACCTGCATGTCTTGCCGCGCCGTGACGGCGACAAGCTCTCGTTCGCCAAGGGCGTGCTGCTGCGGAGGGACGCCAACCGTGAGGAGACCGGTCGCATCCTGCGGGATGCGCTGGCGGAACTGGACGCCACTCAGCAAGACTGAACGCCATGGACATATCCCGGATTGTCGAACAGCGGATCGGTATGCCGCTGCTGATGCTGCACGACAAGATCTACAAGGGCACCAACGGCCGCATCGGGCACCGCATCCCCGGCGGACCGCCCAGCCTGTTGCTGCACACTGTCGGGGCCAAGACCGGACAGCAGCGGACCAATTCCCTCACTTATGCCCGTGACGGCGACGACTATCTGGTCGTCGCGTCCAAGGGCGGAGACCCCAAAGCACCGGGCTGGTATCACAACCTGAAAGCCAATCCGAATATCGAGATCAACGTCGGCCCAAAGCGATTCGGTGTGACGGCGAAACCCGTTCAGCCCGACCAGCCCGACTACGCGCGGCTCTGGCAGATCGTCAACAAGAACAATGCCAACCGGTACGAGAACTACCAGACAAGGACGACGCGGCCGATCCCGGTCGTCAGGCTGACGCCGAAATCTTGATCAGACCGCGCGCCGCCGGGGCAGCATCATCAACTTGCCGTCGGGGCCGCCGGTGAAGGTGAGTTCTCGCCGCAACCGCTGGCCGGGCACCAGGTCGAGCTCGAATCTCTGCGCCAAGGTGGCGACGACGAGCGCGGCCTCCAGGTTGGCGAAGCCCGACGCGATACACATCCGCTTGCCCGCGCCGTACGGCAGCTGCCCGCGGCGCTGCTGCGGATCCAGGTTCTCCTTCAAGAAACGCGACGGATCGTAGGTGTGCGGGTCGCGCCAGACGCCGTCGTTGTGGTGAATGCTGTGCATAAGCACCGCCACGTTCGTGCCGGCGGTGATCGGGTAGTCGCCGAGCACGTCGTCCGACTTCGCCACTCTGCCCAGGCCCATGATCGGCGGGTAGATCCGCATCGACTCGGCCACCACCGCCTGCGTCCACGGCAACCGGTCCAGGTCTTCGGCGGTGGGCTCCCGCCCGCCGAGCACGTCGTCGAGTTCGCGACCCAGACGCTGGCGCGCGTCCAGGTTCTGCGATAGCAGATACCAGGTCCACGCCAAGGCGGCGGCGGTGGTCTCGAAGCCGGCGCCGAGGAAGGTTAGGAGTTCGTCGCGGATCTCCAAATCGGTGTAGCGATAGCCGGTTTCGGGGTCTTCGGCCGCCATCAGCAGTGCGAGCAGATTGTCCGAACGATCGATCTTGCCGCTGCGATAGTCGGCGATCAGGCCGTCGAGGAACCGTTCGATACGGCGAAGTCCACGCATCGTGCGAGGTGCGATGACCGACGATCCAATGCGCAGAAGGCGGATCGCCGCCCGTGGTGACGCCAACCGATTGCCGAACCAACGCAGCGGGTGGGCAACCCCGCCGATGAAGCCGTACCCGAAAAGCGTTAGCAGCCGGGCGAAATCGGTGCGCATCTGCTCGGCGAGCCGATCGGATAGGTCGATGCCGAACATGGTGCGGGCGATGATGTCCATCGTGACGTAGTTCATCTCGGCCGCGACGTCGATCGGCCGACCGGCGTCGGCATCGTCCTGCCACCTGACCGCGGCCGCGCTACCCGCCGCGGTCATCTGCGGCCCGAAGGTGTCCACTTGGCGTTTGGCGAAGATGGGCTGTACCAGCCGCCGGTTACGTTGCCACAGCTCATCATTGAGGTCGGTGACCAGCCCTCGGCCGAATGCCACGGCGAGCAGGTCGTAGTCGGCGTTCTTGGCGTAGTTGTCCTGGTTCGAGATCAGCACATGGCGCGCGATGTCCGGATTGCGCACCACCACGAACTTGGACAGCGGCGCGCGTGCGACGACGATGTCGTCCTGCCCGGGCAATCCGGCGGCGTACTCATAGATGGTGTGCCGATACCCGGCCCACAGTGCGCCCAGCGCAAGCCGCCAGGACTTGAGCCAGCCGATCTCCGTGCGGTGCCAGCGCACGAACGCCGGCGTCCACCGGGGCGGATGCAGCGCCTCGCTGGGGGCTTCGACCATCGGACAGCCGCCGGGTGATTCGCGCAGCGGTTGCGCCGTCATGTCGCCCACCTCCTCGTCGGGACTGACGGTATACAGTACCGGCGGTACCGGATTTCTGTAAAGGCGCTCGACGCCCTTTAGAACAGCTCTTTGGCCAACAACTCCAGCGTCTTGTCGCGGGCCGGCGCCGTTGCCGGATCGGTGCCGCGCCGGGCCGACGCCACCGGGTGAACCATCACCTCGTCGACCTGGAACTCCTCGGCCAGTGCCTGCACCTGTTGGGTGGCCTCGGCGGGGTTGCCCACCACCGCGCGACGCAGACCGGCCTCGACGATCGCCTGGGCCTGCGGCGCCAACTCGGTCCGCTCGGCGTCCTCGACGAGATCGAGCGGGCCGAGCGGTTGTCCGGTGCGCAGCCGGGCCATCATCTGCAGGTTGGGCAACAGCAATGCCGTTGCCTCCTCCCGGGTTTCGGCGACCGTAGCGTTGACGGTCAGGAACGTCACGGGTTCGGACGCCTGCTCGCTGGGCACGAACTCGGAGCGGTAGACCGCGAGCGCCTCCGCGGTGCCCTTCCCGGAGAAATGGTGGGCGAACACGTACGGCAGGCCCTTGGCAGCGGCCAGATGCGCGGAGTACATCGAAGAACCGAGCAGCCACAGCTGCGGCACCGTGGTCGCGGCGGGGGTGGCCTTCAGGATGTAGTCCTGGCTCATCAAATCCCGCGGCAGCGCCACCCGGACACCGTGCGGACTCATCAGCGCCACCACGTGGTCGAGATACTGCGGGAACTGCTCGATGTCGTGATCGTCCCGCCCGGCCGCGCCGCGCAGGGCGATCGACGTGACCGGGTCCGAGCCGGGCGCGCGGCCGATGGCGAGATCGATGCGGCCCGGGTGTGCGGCCTCGAGCAGCGCGAACTGCTCGGCGACGGCCAGCGGCGCGTGGTTGGGCAGCATCACGCCGCCCGAGCCGACGCGGATCTGCGACGTGTGGCCGGCCAGATGGGCCACCAGCACCGGCGGGCTGGTGGCCGCCACCGACGGCATGTTGTGGTGCTCGGCCACCCAGTAGCGGGTGTAGCCGAGCCGGTCGGCGGTCTGCGCGAGGCGCGTCGAGGCCGCCAGCGCGTCTGACGTCGACTGGTCGGTGCGCACCGACACCAGATCGAGAACGGAAAGCCGCATATGGGCGTCAACGCCTGCCATTACGCCCACGTTGCCACGATTTGTGTGTGCTGAGCCGTGGCGAGCGCTTGAGAACGCAGACAAATCGGAAAGAATCGAGGCATGGACGCCCTCTCCGTGATCGGGGCCTACCTGCTTGGTGCCATTCCGTTCTCACAGATCGTGTCGGTCCGCATGCACCAGGCCGACCTGCGGGCCGTCGGAACGGGCACCGTGTCCGGCACCGGCCTGTACCGCGTCGGAGGTCTCTGGGCGGTGATCCTGGGCGGCGGCCTGGACGTGGCCAAAGGCGCGCTGGCCGCGCTGCTGGCGGGCGACGACCACACCCTGGCGGTGCTGGTGTCTGCGGCCGTGGTGATCGGCCACTGCTGGTCGGTCTTTCTGCGCGGGGCCGGGGGCCGCGGCCTCTCGCCGGCCATGGGTGCACTGGCGGTGCTGTACTGGCCGGGCGCGGTGCTGCTGCTGGCCGGGCTGGCGATCGGGCGGCTGGTCAAGGAAACCGGCCTGGCGGCGTTCGTCGCCGACCTGCTGCTCGTCGTTCTGCTGGCGACTTTCCAAGGGGTATGGGGACTCTCGCTTGGCCTCGCGGTCGTGCTACCGATGCTGCTCAAGCGGCTGCTCGGCAACACTCGCCACGATCCCGCCGGTGACCTGCGGATCTATCGGGACCGGCTGCTCTATGACGCCGACCAACACGGCGCGGCCTGAGCCGACGATGGACGCAACGACACTGGAGAAGACGGTGCGGTTGCTCGCGGCGCGCCTCGAGGCGCATCACGACCAGCTCAACCGCATCAACGTCTATCCCGTCCCGGACGCGGACACCGGCGACAACCTCGCCGCGATGATCGACGCGGTGATCGGCCGGCTGCCGTCCGGACCGGTGCGGGCGGAGGTCGTCGACGCCGTCGCGACGGGCGCCCTGCTCGGTGGCCGAGGCAGCTCAGGCGTGATATTCGGGCAGGCACTGCGGGGTTTCGTCACCGGCCTGCCCGACCCGTGCGGCGCCGGGGAGGTGGCGTCGGCACTGACGGCGGCCGCGACCGCCGCCCGCGACGCGGTCGCCGACCCGGTCGACGGGACGATCATCACCGTCGCAGCCGATGCCGCCCGCCGTGCGACCGCGGTGGCGTACCGCGGCTCGGTGTTGGACGTCGTCCGGGCGGCCGCCGAGGAAGGGCGGCGCTCGCTCGCACACACACCGGAGCTGCTGTATGCGCTTGCCCGCGCCGGAGTTGTCGACGCCGGCGGCTTCGGCTACGTGCTGTTCCTCGACGCACTGACCGAGGCGGTCACCGGCGCGGCCGGTCCCCCACTCGAAGCGTCCGCCCCGGCGCGGCCGGTCGACGGTCACTCGCGCGGCGGTCGTTACGAAGTGATGTGTCTGATCGCAACCGACCGCGCCCGGGCCGACTCGCTTCGGGAGCGGTGGCTGTCGATCGGAGACACGGTGGCGATCGCCGGCGACGACGGCACCTGGCGATGTCACGTGCACACCGACGACGTCGACGCCGCGCTGTCCGCCGCCCGCCAGGCCGGCCAACTGTCCGACGTGCGGATCACCGACCTCGCCGATCGGCCGGGCGGGGAGACGCCATGACCCTCCATGTCGAGAACGTCGTGCTTCAAACGGTCGACGGGGCACGGCTGGCCGGTGATCACTACCGCCCCGTCCGAACACCCCGCGGCGGAGTGGTTGTGGTGCACGGCTTTTCGGCCACCCGGCGGCTCGAGACGGTGATGGAGCAGGCCCGCTCGCTCGCCGAAGCCGGTTTTGAGGTGCTTGCCTACGACGGGCGTGGGCACGGCATGTCCGACGGCGTGTGCACCCTGGGACGGCTAGAGGTCCACGACGTCGGCGCTGCCGTCGCCCATCTACGAGGAAGTGTCCCGCGGATCGTGACCGTCGGCGCCTCGATGGGCGCGATCGCCGCGCTGTCGTACGCGACCGCCGATCCCGAGCTGGCAGGCATCGTGCTGGTCAGCATCGCGACGTCCTGGCGATCGGTGTTCACCGCGCGCGGCTTCGCGGCGGCACTGTTCACCCGCACGTCGGCGGGCCGGGCCTACATGCGCCGCGTCACCGGTACCCGTATCTCGCCGCACTGGGAATCGACCGGTATGCCAACCACCCAGGTCAAGAATCTCGGCATGCCGGTGGCGGTGGTGCACGGCCGGCGGGACGCCATGATTCGGCCGTTGGCCGCGCTCGAGGTCTATGCAGCCGCGTCCGAGCCGCGACACATCGAGCTGGTCGATGACATGGGCCACGCGTACGGGCCTGCCGCCGTGACCGCCATCGTCCGCGCCGTGGAATGGGCGTTCGAGCAGCACCGCCTCAGCGCTCAGCAATCAGTGCCGGATCCTCCCACGCGACGCCGATGATCGGCCCGACGCTGGCCACCATCACCGGGGTGAACAACGCGACCTCCACATCGAGCTCCGGGCGATCGCTGCGCAGCCGGTCGGCGAGCCCGATGGCGTCGTCCTCCATCAGGGCATGGCTGACCACGACCCGCCCGGGCGTCGCCTCCGGAAAAACCTTGAGTAGACGCCGGTAAATCCGCTCGATCCCGCTGCGCGTGCCCCGGGCGACACCGATGGCGCGCATCTCGGCCCGCGGGCCGAGGGTGAGCATCGGCTTGACCTCGACAGCGTCGCCGAGCCGCGCCACCGTCGACGGCAGCCGTCCGGTAGCGGCCACCCGGCTAAGACCCTCGAGCACGAACTCGAGCCGATAACAACCGCGCCGGTCGTGTGCCCGCTGCACCAACGCGTCGAGCGTGACGCCCGCTGCGGCGTCCTCCGCCAGCCTTCGCACATACAGGCCCTGCGCTGCGGCGACCGTCCGTGAATCGACCACCACCGCCGGGACCGAGACGAGCTTGGCGGCGCTGCGCGCGCTGTCGTAGGTATTGCTGAACCGGTGGGCCAGCGTGACGACGAGCAGCCCGCCGGCACCCGCGTCGACGGCCGTCTGCATCACCGCCAACCAGTCACCCACCGACGGCGATGCGGTCTTGTGCGAAATCGCCTCGCCCATGCGGGCATAGAACTCCTCGGTGCGCAGATCGATGCCGTCGTGATAGAGCTGGCCATCCAGCGTGATGCAGATGCCGACCATGCCGATGCCGAGGCGCGAGCGCAACTCGGGCGACAGGCAGGCCACGCTGTCGGTAAGGACGGTGACGGTGCTCATCGAGCCCACGCTGCGGTGGCGGCCTTGCCGAAGACGTCGTCGAGCATCGCCGGGGTGAGCTTGCCGGTGAACGTGTTCTGCTGGCTGGGGTGGTAACAACCGATCAGGCTGACCTCGCCGCGCGGCGTCTGCAGCGTCGCGGTCGCGCCGTGACCGAACTTCGGCACCGGCCGCCCGACTGAGCCACCGGCGCTGCGCACCATGTCGAGCGCCGCCCGCCATGCGAACGATCCGAGCGCCACGATCGCGCGAACATCGGCACCCGCCAGTCGCCACTCGGCGTCCAGCCATGGCGCACACGTCGTGCGCTCGGCCGGGGCCGGCGCATTGGCCGGCGGCGCGCAACGCACCGGCGCGACCACACGAGTATCGTTGAGCGCCAACCCATCTGCGGCATCGACGCAGGCCGCCTGGTTGGCCAGGCCGGCTCGGTGCAGCGCGGCGAACAGCACGTCACCGGACCGGTCGCCGGTGAACACCCGCCCGGTGCGGTTGCCGCCGTGCGCGGCGGGCGCCAGCCCGCCGATCATCAACCGCGGCCGCGCCGCACCCCAGCCGGGAACCGGCCTGCCCCAGTACGGCTCGTGCGCGAACGACTTCCGCTTCTCGATCGCGACGCGCTCACGCCACTCCACCAGCCGCGGGCAGGCGCGGCACACCGACGCCAAGGCATCGACCGCGTCGACGGATTCTGCGCCGTCGGCCATCGCGACCACTTGCGCGGGGGTATCCGCCACCGCGGTGTCCGGTGTCGCCGGATCGCCTGGCCAGCCGGCGCCCGGTGGCACTGGCGAGTCGAACAACGCACCGGTGCGCGGATGAGCCAGCTTCACGGCTCCACTGTGCCTGCGGTCCAAAATCCGGCGCCGACCGGGCCGGACCGCTGTTAGATTCTGCCGAGATATCCCATCGGTGCGCCCCGGGGGACCGGCGGCTTTAGACGTCGGGGGAATCGGGGCAGGTGAACGGTTTGGGGTCGGGCGGCTTGTCAGTCCGGTCTCGTAGGGTGCACGGTATGTCGGAGCGCCGGTTTGGCCGCATCCCGGGTGGGGTGTGCTGGTTGGGGCTGCATGTGGTGTGGGGTCCGAAGTACCGGTGTCGGATTGTGGGCGGGCGGGTAGCCCGCTGGTGCGGGGAGCTGCTGGAGCAGATCGCCGATGAGCGCGGCTGGCAGATGGTGGCCCAGGGGGTCATGGCCGGTCACGTGCACCTGTTTGTGCTGCTGGGTCCGACCGACGCGCCAGCGCAGGTGGTGCGGGCGTTTTTAGGCCGCACCGCACGAGTGCTGGGTGGTGGGTTTCGGCATCTGCGCAACCACGCGAGGGTGTTGTGGTCGCCGTCGCATTTGGCCGCATCGGTCGGCTCCGTGTCGGAGTCGACGGTGCGTCGCTACATCGAGCACCGGTGGGACGCGGGGATTGCGTCATGAGACGGGCCTACGTGTTCCGGCTGCGCCCTACCGCACGCCAGCATGTGGCGTTGGCCGCGTGCGTGGAAGCCCACCGCGAGCTGTATAACGCTGCGCTGCAGGAACGTCGGGATGGCTGGTCGCACCGTAAGATCCGCATCAACTACGGGGAACAGTCCGCGCAGCTGAGCGAGATCCGGGCGATGCGCCCAGATCAGGCGGTGTGGTCGTTTTCCAGTCAGCAAGCCACCCTGCGCCGGCTCAACAAGGCATTTGCTGGGTTGTTCCGACGGGTCAGGGCCGGTCAGAAAGCGGGTTATCCGCGGTTTAAAGGCAAGGCCCGATTCGACAGTGTGGTGTGGCCCAAAGACGGCGACGGCGCCCGCTGGCTACCCGATGCCAAGCGGGTGTATCTGCAGGGCATCGGCCAGATTAAAGTCCACCTACACCGCCACGTTGCCGGGCGGGTGAAGACGATCCAGATCAAACGCCACGGCCGGCGGTGGATGCTGGTGCTGTCCTGCGATGACGTCGCGACCAACCCGCTGCCAGCCACCGGCTGTCAAGCCGGTGTCGATGTCGGGATCGCCAGTTTCGCCACTACCAGCGACGGTCGCCACGTCGACAATCCGCGCTGGGGACGTGCCGCCGGCGACCGGCTGACCGCGGCGCAGCAGCGGCTGGCTCGCGCCAAGCCTGGATCGCGCAACCGCGACCGTAAGCGGGAAACCGTCGCGGCGCGGCACCGCAAGATCGCCAGCCAGCGCAAGGACTTTCACCACAAAAAGGCCCGCACCTTGGTGGCGGGCTACGACTTGTTGGTGGTGGAGGATCTGCAGATCGCCAACATGCTGCGCAGGGCCAAACCCGTCCCGGATCCCAACCAGCCCGGGGCATTCCTGTCAAACGGTGCCCGGGCGAAGTCCGGGCTTTCGAGAAGTATCAGTGACGCCGGCTGGGGCCGGTTCGTCTCAATACTGCGCGGCAAAGCGGAAGAGGCTGGGCGCACCTGGATTGAGGTCGACCCCCGGCACACCTCGGATGGCTGCGAGAAATGCGGGCATGCAGCCGCCGAAAACCGCGTCACCCAAGCGGACTTCGCCTGCCAGCGCTGCGGTCACACCGCGCCGGCAGACGAACATGCCGCACGCAACATCCTGCGGGCCGGACTGGCCCTTCACGCGCAAGCCGCATGAAAAGAAGCCGGCGACTTCCAGCCGTCGGAGAAGTCACGATCAACGGCAAGCGCGGACCGCTCTTCGTGATCCTGTTCGCCGCGCTGATGGCCGGTGCGGGTAACGGCATCTCGATCGTCGCCTTTCCCTGGCTGGTGCTGCAGCGCACCGGATCCGCGCTCGACGCGTCGATCGTGGCCATGGCCGGAACCATCCCACTGCTGGTAGCCACGCTGATCGCCGGTGCCGCGGTGGATTACCTCGGCCGCAAGCGGGTGTCGATGATCTCCGATGCGCTGTCCGCGCTGTCGGTGGCCGCCGTCCCGGTGCTCGCGCTGACGTTCGGCGTGCACGTCGTCAACGTCGCGGTGCTCGCAGGCCTGGCGGCACTCGGCGCGTTCTTCGATCCGGCCGGGATGACGGCGCGCGAGACGATGCTGCCCGAGGCGGCCGCGCGCGCGGGCTGGACCCTGGACCACGCAAACAGCGTGTACGAAGCGGTGTTCAACCTGTCCTACATCGTCGGACCGGGCATCGGCGGCCTGCTGATCGCAACGCTGGGCGGAGTCAACACGATGTGGGTGACGGCCGCGGCATTCGGCTTGTCGATCGTCGCCATCGCGCCGCTGCGCCTCGAGGGCACCGGCAAGCCCGACCGCGTCAACCTTCCAGAAGGAGTGTGGGCGGGCATTGCCGAAGGGTTGCGCTTCGTCTGGAACGTCCCGGTGCTGCGCACCCTGGCGTTCGTCGACCTGGCGGCGACCGGGCTGTACATGCCGATGGAGTCAGTTCTTTTTCCGAAGTATTTCACCGACCGCAACGAGCCGGCCCAACTCGGCTGGGTGCTGATGGCGCTCAGCGTCGGCGGGTTGGTCGGGGCATTGAGCTACGCGGTGTTGTCGCAGCGGATGAAGCGGCGCACCACGATGCTGATCGCGTTACTGACGCTCGGTGTGGCGATGACGGTCATCGCATTTTTGCCGCCTCTGCCACTGATTCTGGTGCTGTGTGCGGTCGTCGGGTTCGTCTACGGGCCGATCGCGCCGATCTACAACTACGTCATGCAGACCCGGGCGCCGCAGCACCTGCGGGGGCGGGTCGTCGGGGTGATGGGATCGCTGGCCTACGCCGCCGGCCCGCTCGGGTTGGTGGTCGCCGGCCCGCTGGCCGATGCCGCCGGACTGCACGCAACATTTCTGGCGCTGTCGTTGCCGATGCTGCTGCTCGGCCTGGTGGCCATCGGCCTGCCGGCGCTGCGCGACCTGGACCGTGGGCCCGCCGCCGAGCCGGGGCCGTAGTGCGGACTCGTAGCATCGAACCGTGAGCGTCCTCGACAGCCTGATCGCCGAACTACCGGACGGCATGGTGGTCACCGATACCACCATCACCGAGGGGTACCGGCAGGACCGCGCGCTCGACCCGTCGGCGGGCAAGCCGCTGGCGGTGGTGCGGCCGTTGACCACCGAGCACGTGCAGACCGTGATGCGGTGGGCCAGCTCCCACCGGATTCCGGTGGTTCCACGGGGAGCCGGCAGCGGACTGTCCGGCGGCGCGACCGCCGTCGATGACGGAATCGTGTTGTCGACCGAGAAGATGCGCGAGATCACCGTCGATCCGGTGACCCGGACCGCGGTGTGCCAGCCGGGGTTGTTCAACGCCGAGGTGAAGCAGACCGTCGCCGAGCACGGGCTGTGGTACCCGCCGGATCCGTCGTCGTTCGAGATCTGCAGCATCGGCGGCAACATCGCCACCAACGCCGGCGGCCTGTGTTGCGTCAAGTACGGCGTCACCACCGATTACGTACTCGGCTTGCAGGTGGTGCTGGCCGACGGCACCGCCGTACGACTGGGTGGCCCGCGACTGAAAGATGTTGCAGGGCTTAGTCTTACGAAGCTGTTCGTCGGCAGTGAGGGCACGCTGGGGGTGGTTACCGAGATCACGCTGCGGCTGCTGCCGAAGCAACATCTGGCGAGCACCGTAGTGGCCAATTTCGCCTCGGTGGACGCGGCGACCGATGCGGTGCTCGGAGTGGCGGGCCGGATGCGCCCGTCAATGCTGGAGTTCATGGACTCCGTTGCGGTCAATGCCGTCGAGGACAAGCTGAAGATGGGCCTGGACCGCGACGCCGCGGCCCTGCTGCTGGCCGGCTCCGACGAACGCGGCCGGTCCGCAGCCGAGGACGCCGAAGTGATCGCCGGTGTGTTCGGCGAACACGGCGCGACCGACGTGTTCTCGACCGACGATCCCGACGAAGGGGAGGCATTCGTCGCCGCGCGGCGCTTTGCGATTCCCGCGGTGGAGGCCAAGGGCACACTGCTGCTCGAGGACGTCGGGGTGCCGCTGCCCCGGCTGGGCGATCTGGTCGGCGGCGTCGCCCGCATTGCCGCCGAGCGCGACGTGATGATCTCGGTCATCGCTCACGCCGGCGACGGCAACACACACCCATTGATCGTCTTCGACCCGGCGGACGCCGCCATGGTGCAGCGCGCCGAGCAGGCGTTCGGCGAGATCATGGATCTGGCCGTCGGGCTCGGCGGCACGATCACCGGCGAGCACGGCGTCGGCCGGTTGAAGAGGCCCTGGTTGGCGGGCCAGATCGGGCCCGAGGCGATGGAGCTGAACCGTCGCATCAAGCAGGCGCTCGACCCCGACGGGATCCTCAATCCCGGCGCCGCGATTTGAGGACATTTCCGCTCAACTGTTGACAGGGTATGGGTTCTTGTCGTACTCATAAGACATGACCGCCACTCTGTCTCATCGTTCTCCGGCCCGGTTCGAGCTCGCCACGGCGGAGACCTGGCCCAACCCGTGGCCGATGTACCAGGCACTGCGCGACAAGGATCCGGTGCACCACGTCGTCCCGGAGGACAAGCCCGACCATGACTACTGGGTACTGTCCCGACACGCCGACGTATGGAACGCGGCCCGCGACAACGAGACGTTCTCGTCGGCACAGGGCCTGACGGTCAATTACGGCGAGTTGGAAATGATTGGCCTGCAGGACAACCCACCGATGGTGATGCAGGATCCGCCGGTGCACACCGAATTCCGCAAGCTGGTGTCCCGCGGCTTCACGCCCCGTCAGGTGGAGGCCGTCGAGCCGGCGGTGCGGCAGTTCGTGGTCGAGCGGATCGAGCGGCTGCGGGCCGACGGCGGCGGGGACATCGTGGCCGAGCTGTTCAAGCCGCTGCCGTCGATGGTGGTCGCGCACTACCTCGGCGTCCCCGAAGTGGACCGCCAGCAGTTCGACGGCTGGACCGAAGCCATCGTCGCCGCCCAAACCCAGGACGACGGCATCACCAGCGCGCTGGAGTCGGTCGGCGAGGCGGTGGCGTCGATGATGGCCTACTTCACCGAGTTGATCGAACGGCGCCGCCGCGAGCCCGAGGACGACACGGTGTCGCATCTCGTCGCCGCGGGCGTGGGCGCCGACGGGGACATCGCCGGAACGCTGTCGGTGCTGGCCTTCACGTTCACGATGGTCACCGGCGGCAACGACACGACGACGGGCATGCTGGGCGGTTCGGTGCAGCTGCTGCACCAGCGACCGGATCAGCGTCGGCTACTGGTCACCAATCCGGACCTGTTTGCCGACGCGGTCGACGAGCTGCTCCGGCTCACCTCGCCCGTACAGGGCCTGGCCCGCACCGTGACCCGCGACGTCACGATCGGCGACGCCACGATTCCGGCCGGGCGCAAGGTGCTCCTGCTTTACGGGTCGGCCAATCGCGACGAGCGCCAGTTCGGCGCGGACGCCGGCGAACTGGAGGTCAGGCGGCAACCGCGCAACATCTTGACATTCAGCAACGGCGCGCACTTCTGCCTGGGCGCTGCCGCAGCCCGGATGCAATCGCGCGTCGCGCTCACCGAATTGCTGGCCCGCTGCCCCGATTTCGAGGTCGACGAATCCGGGATCGTCTGGGCCGGCGGCAGCTACGTGCGCAGGCCGTTGTCGGTCCCGTTCCGGGTGAGGCCGTGATGGCCGGCAACGACTGGTTGGGTGCCCGTCGCACCGAAGTGGCGGCCGACCGGATCCTGGACGCGGCGGACGCGCTGTTCGCCCGGCAGGACGCCGCCACCGTCGGCATGCACGAAATCGCCAAGGCCGCAGGTTGTTCGCGCGCGACCCTGTACCGGTATTTCGAGAACCGGGAGGCGCTGTACACCGCCTATGTGCACCGCGAGAGCTACCGGCTCTTCCACATGATGACCGAACAGCTGACCGGGGTCGAGGATCCGCAGGAGCGACTGATCGAGGGCGTGGTCTCGTCGCTGCGCAATGTTCGCCAAAGCCCGGCGCTGTCATCGTGGTTCGCCACCGCACAGCGGCCGATCGGCGCCGAGATCGCCGAGCAGTCCGAGGTCATCGCGGCGCTCACCGAGGCCTTCCTGATCTCGATGGCCCCCGACGACCCCGAGGTGGTGGAGCGCAAGGCCCGGTGGCTGGTGCGCGTGATGACCTCGTTGCTCATCTTTCCGGGCCACGACGAGGCCGACGAACGGGCGATGCTCCAGCAGTTCGTGGTTCCGATGGTGGTGCCGACGCAGCCGGAGCCCGCGCCGGGATAGCCGCCCGCCGCTACTGCCGCGCCATGGCGATGCGGAAGCGTTCGTCGGCGTCGATGTAGTTGTCGGCGTCTGCGGCGTCCTCGCCCAGGTCGATCTGCACCCAGTTGATCTTGCCGTTGAATGTGCTGGTGTGCGCGGTGTAGTCGGGGCTGACCGTGGTGCCGGTCTCCCGCCCGATGTCCGTCGTCTCGTCCGCCGAGAAAACGTAGCCCTGTGTTTGGTCGATCCGCCCGGTGCCGACATCCTTGCCGTCGCAGTAGAGCGTGACATTTCCGCCCTTGCCCATCCCGCCGCCGTCGTAGGCGAATTCCATCCGCACTTGGGTAGTGCCGCTCGGAATCGGCGTGGAGGCGTCGATCGCGAACGACGTGATGCCCAGCACGTTGTAGTAGAACTTGGCGCGACCGTCCTTGGCGTACAGGCTCCACCCGCCGAAGCGACCGCCCTGGGCGATGATCACGCCCTCGGCGCTGCCATCGGGCACCTCCAGTTCGGACGTTACGGCGAACGACTTGTTCTTGATGTCGACCACACTGTTCTCGGAGAGTCGCCCCATCCCCGCCAGCAACAGCTGCGTGTTGCCCTTGATCAGCGAGGGACGTCCGGCCAGGCCCGGATTGATGCGCTCGATCTGTCGATCATCGAGCGGGAGCACGTTGTACTTGACGGCTTCGATCAGCCAGAGGCGTTGCAGCTCATGTAGTTTCTCCGGGTTCTCCTTCGACAAGTCCTTCGACTGCGTCCAGTCCGTGTTGCCGTCGTAGAGCTCCCAGACATCGTCGTCAAAGGCCGGCATGGCCTGCCCACCCATCTCCCAGGGCGTACGGTGCTTGGTCACCGCACTCCAGCCCTTGTGGTAAATGCCTCGGTTGCAGAACATCTCGAAGTATTGCGTCTCGTGCCGCTCGGCGGCCTTCGCTTCGTTGAAGCTGTGGAGCATGCTGGTGCCCTCGTACGGGCTCTGCATTACACCGTTCACCATGGTCGGCTCCGGAATGCCCGCCGCCTCGAGCACGGTGGGAGCGACGTCGATGACATGGCTGAACTGGTTGCGGATGGCGCCCTTGTCGGTGATTCCGGCGGGCCAGGACACGATGGTGCCGTTGCGGGTGCCGCCCCAGTGCGAGGCCACCTGTTTGGTCCATTGATAGGGCGCATCCATGGCCCAGGCCCAGCCAACGGCGAAGTGCCCGTAGGACCCTTCGCCGCCGAATTCGTCGAGCTTGGACATCATGAATTCTGGTGTCTCGAGCTCGGGCATGCCGTTGAAGTTCGCCATCTCGTTGAACGCGCCCTGCAGCGTGCCCTCCGCCGAGGCGCCGTTGTCGCCGATGATCACGTAGACCAGCGTGTTGTCCATGACGGGTTCTAGTGCATGCAGCAACCGTCCGACGTGGTGGTCGGTGTGTTCCAGGAAAGCCGCGTACACCTCCATTTCGCGCTCGAGGACGGGCTTGAGCCGCGAATCCATATCGTCCCAGGCCGGGATCTCCGCGTGGCGCAGCGTGAGCGCGGCATCCTGTGGGATGACGCCCAGTTCCTTCTGGCGTTCGAAGGTGATCTCGCGCTGCTTGTCCCAACCGTGGGCGAACTTGCCCTTGTACTTCGCGATCCACTCCGGGGGAACATGGTGCGGGGCGTGGGTGGCACCGGGCGCGAAGTACATGAAGAACGGCTTGTCGGGCAGTAACGCCTTCTGCTGGCGCGCCCAGCTGATCGCCTTGTCGGTCAGGTCCTCGGTCAGGTGGTAACCCTCCGCCGGCGTCTTCGGCGGTTCGATCGGCGTGGTGCCCTCGTAGAGGGCGGGGTCCCATTGGTTGTTCTCGCCGCCGATGAAGCCGTAGAAATACTCGAAGCCACCACCACCCGACGGCCATGCGGTGAACGGCCCGGCCGGGCTGGTCTGCCACACCGGAACCTCGTGGCACTTGCCGAACTGTGCTGTCGAGTAGCCGTTCAGCTTGAGGGTCAGCGCCAGGGGCGCCTTGGTGTTCGGCAACACCGAGCTGTAACCGGGTGCGGCGGTGGCGATCTCGGTGATGCCGCCCATACCCACTGAGTGGTGGTTGCGACCGGTGAGCAGCGCTTGGCGGGTGGGTGAACACAGCGCCGTGGTGTGGAACCGGGTGTACTTCAACCCGTCCGCGGCCAGCTTCTCGAAGTTCGGGGTATGGCACGGCCCGCCGAATGCACTGCTGGCGCCGTAGCCGACGTCGTCGATGAGGATGACAACCACGTTGGGCGCACCATCGGGTGGGCGCACGTCTTTGATCGGTGGATAGCTGGTGTCCGGATCCTTGGCGTCGTACGTCGTCAGCCCGATGTGTTCGACGTCCGGAATAGGCAGGATGTCGCGCCGCACCTCCGGCGACGTCGACCCGTTCGGGGACTGCCCATTGCCCAGTGAACTCATATGCCCGTCCGCCCGCTGAAGGACCGCCCGATTGGACGGCTCGAACCGCACTGCTTGGGTCCGAGATGGTCAGACTATGTCGGGCCACCGGTCGCCGCCGCGATTTTAACGCGGCGGCTAAAAGCGCTTCACCGACCGGTCAGCCGGAGGTCACGCCACCCAATAGGCCTGGGCCTTGATCGACTTGCGCGGGATGTTGTAGTCCTCGCGGAAGACCTTCGACACCGCGCGAGTGGTCCGATTGTCGCAGGCCACCCAGCCGAAATGGTCGGAGGCATCGAAGGCCGACGACGTGACGGCCTCTATCAACGCCTCGCCGGCGTTCTTGCGATCTACCCAGACGACGTCGGCGCTGCGCGCTACGGGCAGTTCCCGGTCATCGTCGTGCGCCGACTCCAGGAACACCCGCGCCGGGGTGTCACCGATCGCGTCGAGCAGCGAGTTGATGGCGGGCAGCGACGCGGCGTCGCCGACGATGACATAGCCCGCGGGAGCGGGTTCGGGTAGCGAGAAGTTGCTGCCCAGGAGGGTCACCTCGAGGGTGTCACCGGGTTGCGCTTGCTGCGCCCACCGGGTGGCCAACCCGTCGTGCATGGCGAAGTCGATGTCCACCGTGCCCGCGACGGGATCGGGATTGACCAGGGTGTAGCCGCGCTGGTGCGATTTCGCGCCGTCGGGGAACCAGCCGCGCACCCACATCGTCGGGTGGATCGCACGCGCGGTGAGCAGGTCCTTCGCGGTGAAATGCAGGCGCAGGTAGTTCGGCGTGATGTCGGTCCGACCGGTCACGGTCATCTCGTAGTCGCCACCTCGCCACAGCTTGACCAGCGCACCTTGCAGCCCGCGCGACGTCTTCTGGTCGCCCATCTGCCCTCATTTCGTCTCGATAACTTAGGGCAGCATAACCTATCTAACCGAAGGATTCTGTCGGCCGTTTCGCCCGCCGCAGCACCACGGCGTCGACGATCTCCCCCGCCCGCACCGCCACATTCGACAGCAAGGTGGCCCCGAGCCCATGGGTGTGCTCCACCGAACCGTTGAGAAAGACATCACCCGGGGCCGTCGACTTGCCGGCCAATCGATAGTCGCGGGTTACGACTGGGCGCCCGCTCACGTCGAATTCGTAGTGGCCGGCCAGCTCTCCCAGGAAGCTCTTGACATCCGTCGGGGCATAGCCGGTGGCGTACACCACCGCATCGCAGTCCAGCGACTCCTCCGAGTGGTTGGCCAAGTTGGTGATCGTCAGCCGAACCCCGTCTGAGGACTCTTGCGCGTCAACGATTTCCGAGGCGTTGTGCATGAACAGCCGCCGGGTGCCGGCAACCCGCTCGGCATATTCGCGCGAGTAGAGCTCTTCGATCAGTTGCAAATCGACCGCTGAATAATTGGCCGATCGGTGGTAATCGAGCAGGCGTCGACGCACCAACTCGTCGGCTCCGAAGAAATCGTCGACGGCCGCCGGGTCGAATATCCGGTTGGTGAAGGAACTGTCGTCGGCCAGGCTGTAGCCGTACCTGGTGAACACCGCGTGCACCTCGGCCCGCGGATAGCTTTGATGAAGATGTGCGACCACCTCTGCGGCGCTCTGACCGGCGCCGACCACCGCGAACCGCTGCGGCGAGTCGCTGCGCAGCCCGGCGAGACCGCTGAGTAGGCAGTGACTGTGCCACTGACGAGCGGTTCGCTCAACGCCTTTCGGCAGCACCGGACGCAGGCCGGCACCCAAGACCAGTGTCCCCGCGGGCATGATCTGCCCCGTCTCGGTGTGCACCGCGAATCCTGCACGGGTTGCGGACACCTTGACGGCCCGCTGCCCGTAGCGGACCTGGTCGGTAAAATGGCCCGCCACCCATTCGAGGTAATCGTGGAATTCAACTCGGCTGGGAAATAGTGTATGCCGGCCGATGAAGTCGACGAGCCGTCCGTGCTTACTCAGATAGTTGACAAAGGTGAAGTCGCTCTTGGCATTCCGCAGCGTAACGAGGTCTTTCAGAAATGGAATCTGCATGCGCGAGGCCGGCAGCAGCATGTCTCGATGCCAACCGAATTGCGGTTGAGCTTCCAGGAAGACCGCACGCATACCTCGTTCGGCCAACGCCACCGCCAACGCGAGATTCGATGGCCCGAAACCGATTCCGAGCAGATCCTTGTCCACCGGCTCACGATCGGACATAGGCACGGGTCAATCGGTCGAGGTAGTTCTTGCGCACCATGGACCGGTTCAGCAGGACGACGAAATCCGCCATGTCGAAATCGGGATCGTAGGACGGCTCTCCACAGATCACCGCGCCGATGCGCAGGCTGCCGGCCACCATGGGCGGGATGCGCAGCCGACCCGGATCCGGTAGCTCGGACAGGCTCAATCCGTTGACCCGAACGGGGTTTCGGGGTGTCACCCGGTACTGCTCGGGCGCCGGGTGGCCGCCGAACGCCGCGTCGCGTACGGCTCGTACCAGCGATCCGCGCGGGCCGCCGCCTTCCATCCGCACCGAGAGACACCCGATCGCCCATTCGTAGCCGGTCAATTCCTGGTACCGGACGATCCCGGCCCACAACATGCCCATGACGGCACCGTTGCGGTGATCCGGATGCACGCTCACCCGACCGAGCTCGACAAGCGTGCCGCGCAACCGATTCAGCCCGCCGATATCGAAGATGGTGTCGGCGAACAGTCCCCCGGCCGCCCGGGCGCCATCGGGAGGAAGCAATCGGTAGCAGCCGACTATCTGCCCGGTCGTCTCGTCGCGGGCCAGCAGGTGATCGCTGTACGGATCGAACTGGTCGACGTCGATCAGCTGTCCGGTCAACCGGCCGCGGGCGGCGTGCGGCAGTGCCGCGCCCATCTCTTCGGCGAACGTCTGGTAGCGCAGCCGCTGGGCCGCCTCGATCTCGGCGGGGTCGGTGGAGATCAGGATGCTGTAGCGGCCGGAATCGGCCGCCGGGATTATGACTGCCGCACCCATCATGATTTGCTACCCATCCATTTGCGAAGGTAAACGCATTGCCGGGCCGCCGTACGACGTTTGACGATTCCGGGTGGGCCGCACCCGCAGCGCTAAGAGCCAGGCGGGTCGGCGACAGCAATGGACTCTCGTTGGCGGCTGGCACCGGCCGCGATCAGCATGGCCACAGCTACTGATGCGACGGTAGCCGCGACGGCGGCCGCCACCAGGGCGGCTTGCATTCCAGCGGCGCTCGCCTCGCGCGCCACCCGGCCGATCGCGGGCACCGCGGCGACGATGTCGGCGGGGAGAAAATCGAGCACGCGCAATCCGGCACCCGCGGCCAACCCGTCGGCGAGATCACCAGCCGGCTCGTCGCCGATAGCCGTCAGGCCCGCCAGCCGCTCGGTGGCCACGTCGCCGGCGTGCCGGCTGAACAACGCGCCCAGGCCGGCGACGCCGGCGAGAATACCGATCTGGCGGACCGTGCTCACTGTGCCGGTCGCCATTCCGGCGTCATCGATCGAGACGAAGCGCAGGGCCGCATCGGATGTCAGTGCCGACAGGCCGCCCAAACCCAGTCCCGCCACGACGGACCCGCCGATGAAGTGTGTCCATTGGGTGTCCGCGGTCACCCCGGTCATCAGCCACAATCCCAGCGCGATCAGGACGACGCCGGCCGGGACCGACATCGACATCGGGATGAAGCGTGCCGCGGCAATCGCCAGCGGTGCGCCCAGCACAATCGCGACGGTCAGCGGTAGTGCGCGCAGGCCGGCGTCAAATGGGGTGTAGCCCAGCGTGTTCATGAAGTACAGCGCCAGGTAGTTGGTCGAGGCGATCAGGGTTCCGGCCGCCGCGAAGGCCGCCACCGACACGCCGGTGAACCCCGGCCGACGCAACACCCCCAGATCGAGCATCGGGGCCGGCGCCCGAGATTCCCACCAAACGAAGACCCCGGTGGCTACCGCGCAGAACGCAGTCAGGCCCAGAATCAGCGGACCGGTCCAGCCGTGGCGATTGCCCTCGATCAACACGTACACACCGGCGAACAGCGCGACCGACAACACCGTGGTGCCGACCACATCAACCGGACGGGCCTGCCCGGCACGGCTTTCGGGGACATAACGCAGGCCGATCACCAGCGCCGCGATCCCGATGGGCACATTGATCAGGAAGATCGATTCCCATCCGAATGCGGTGACCAGCGCTCCGCCCAGCAATGGTCCGGCGGCGCCGCCCGCGCCCATCACCGCGCCGTACACCGCGATCGCCGTGGCACGCCCCCTCGGCTCGGGGAACGCCGCAGCCACCATCGGCAGCGAGACGCCGAGCAGAACCGCGCCTGCCGCACCCTGCGCAGCGCGCGTGAGGTTCAGCGCCTCGATGCTGCCGGCCAGCGCGCAGCCAACCGAGGCGAGGATGAACAACGCCATCCCGCCGAGGTACAAACGCCGCCGGCCCAGCCGGTCACCCACCGTCGCGGCGGTCAACAGCAACCCCGCCATGGGAAGGGCGTAGGCGTCCACCACCCACTGCAACCCGCTGAGTCTGGCGTCCAGGGACGCCTGGATATCGGCGAGCGCCGCCGCGACGATCGTCATGTCGAGCAGCAGCATGAAAACGGCCAGGCCGACCGCGAGCAGGGTCAAGCGCGGATGGCGAGGCCGACGGGCTTCGGTGTCGCCCTCCGTCACGAGCGGACCCGGGTGAAACGGTGCAGCAGCCACGCCACCGGGATCGTCACCACGAACGTGACGACGAACAACCCCGCCATCGAGCCCGTGTAGATCGGCCAGCGCACGATCTCGACCATCACGAGTTCCATCGTCACCAGGTGGATCAGGAAGATCTCGTAGGAGATCTCGCCCAGGAAGACCATCGGGCGAGTGGCGAGAAACTTTGCGTACCACCCCCGATCACCGAGGGCCAGCGGCGCTACGGCCAGTGTGGCGATCACGGCGTAGAAGCCGGCCTTGGCCAGCGCCTCATACATTTGGGCGGGCGACGTGGTCGCCTCGCCCGCGATCGGCGTGGAGACGATGAGGTAGCAGACCACCGCCAGCGGCAGACACGCCAGCGCGTATGCGCGCACACCCATTCGCTGCAAGACCGCCAGCATCATGCCGCCGATGAACCAGGCCAGATAGGTCGGTAGCCAGAGCTTCGCCCCGTCGGGCAGGAAGTCGGTGGTGTGCACGACCATCAGCCACACCGGGGTGAGCGCGGCCAGGCACCCGAGTCCGGTCAGCAACAGACCTGGCCGCCACCGCCGCCGGCACAACACCACCAGCAGCAGGTAGGCCAGCGGCGGCAGCGCGACATAGAAGGCGACTTCCACCGCCAGGCTCCACATCTGGGTCAGCCCCTGATGCAGATACGCGAACAGATAGTTGTCGGTGTAGATCTGCGTCAGCGTGAGGTTGCGGAAAAACCCCATCCAGGTGTGTCCGGGATTCGGCCCGGCGGTGCGGAAGTGGTAGACGAGATAGGCCACCAGCACCGTGACGATGTAGGCCGGCATGATCCGGCGGACCCGATGCCAGGCGTAGCGGCGTACCGACGGCGGTGGCCCGCCCGCCGCGGCCGCCTTGACCCACGGGCCGAACAGCAGGAATCCGGACAGCACGAAGAAGATCGGAACGCCGATCTCCATTCGCGAATACACCAGGCCCACGTAGCCGTGCGTGTACTTGCCGGTGCCGTAGGCGGCGTGGGTGGCCATCACCAGAAGCGCCGCCACGGCTCGGATCCCGGTCAGTGACGCGACCCGCTCGGGGGCAGAGATCGATTCGAGGCCACCCTGGGCGGCGGGGTCTGTCTTGCCCTTCGATAGCGTCATTTCGGCTTGCGGCGAGGCTTCCCCGGACCGCGGTCGGGTTGCAGGTTGATCAGCACGCCGGAAATGCGGGTGCGCTCAAGGGATTTCAATGTCTTGGATGGCAGCTTGGCCGGCAGCTCGACGAGCGAATGGTCGGGCCGGATGGTGATGTGCCCGAAATCGCTGCGGTGCAGGCCGCCCTCGTTGGCGATGGCGCCGACGATGTGACCCGGACCCACCTTGTGTCGCTTTCCCACCGCGATGCGGTAGGTGGCCATCCCCTCCCCCGCCTTGCGCACCGGCTTGTCGCTGCGGGCCGGACGGTCGTCTCGGCGCCGCTTCTCCGGCGGCGGCTCGGACATCAGGAACTCCTCGCCGTCGCGCGACTGCACCGCCAGCGCCGCGGCGATGTCGGCCATCGGCACGTTGCTCTCGCGTTCGTAGTCCTCGATCAGGCTGCGGAACAACTCGATACCGGGCGCGGCGAGCGCGTCGGTGATCGAATCGCGGAACTTCACCACCCGTTGCGCGTTGACGTCCTCGACGGTCGGCAGCTCGGCCTCGATCAGCTTCTGCCGGGTCGCCTTCTCGATCGCCTTGAGCAGGTGGCGTTCCCGCGGTGTGACGAACAACAGCGCAGCGCCCGATCTACCGAACCGTCCGGTGCGGCCGATGCGATGCACATACGACTCGGTGTCCTGCGGGATGTCGTAGTTGAGCACATGCGAGATCCGCTCGACGTCGAGACCGCGGGCGGCCACGTCGGTAGCGACCAGGATGTCGATGCTGCCGTCCCGCAGTGCGGCAATGGTGCGTTCGCGCTGCGCCTGCGGGATGTCGCCGTTGATCGCCGCCGCGGAAAACCCACGCGCCCGCAGCCTTTCGGCGACCTCCTCGGTGGCCTGCTTGGTACGGACGAACACGATCATCGCTTCGAAAGGCTCGACCTCCAGCACCCTGGTCAGGGCGTCCATCTTGCGCGGTCCGGCCACCTGGATGTAGCGCTGCGAGATGTTCTCCGCGGTAGCGGTTTTCGCCTTGACCGTGACCTCGACCGGGTCGTGCAGGTACTTGGTGGTGATCTTGCGGATGGCCGGCGGCATGGTCGCCGAGAACAGCGCCACCTGTTTGTACTCCGGAGTGTCGGCCAGGATCCGTTCCACGTCTTCGGCGAAACCCATGTTGAGCATTTCGTCGGCTTCGTCGAGAACCAGGTAATCCAGTCGGGACAGGTCCAGCCTTCCGCGTTCCAGGTGGTCGATGACCCTGCCCGGGGTACCGACGACAACCTGTGCGCCGCGTTTCAGGCCGGCCAGTTGCACGCCGTAGGACTGTCCGCCGTAGATCGGCAGCACGTTGAGCTGCGGCAGGTGCGCGCCGTACCGGCCGAACGCCTCGGCCACCTGCAACGCCAACTCCCGGGTGGGTGCCAGCACCAGCGCCTGCGTCGCCTTGCTGGAGGTGTCGATCTTGGACAGGATCGGCATCGCAAACGCCGCGGTCTTGCCGGTGCCGGTCTGCGCCAGACCGACGACATCGGAGCCGGCCATCATCGCCGGGATGGTGGCGGCCTGGATCGCGGACGGGGTCTCGTAGCCGACGTCGGACACCGCCCGCAGCACCGACGGGTGTATCTGCAGGTCAGCGAAGGCCAGGTCGGACGTCATAAGGGTGCCAGTCTAGTGGCCGGCACCGTTTCGACCCGCCGCGTGCCTGCGGGATCGGCCGAGGATATGGCGGTACCGTGCGCAGTTGTGAGATGGCGTCCGGAGCCGCTGCGGCGGCGACATCTGGTCGCGACGGCGGCGGCCGCGGTGGTGCTGGCCGGTTGCGGCTCGGGTGATTCCACCGCCTCCAAGACACCCGAGCCGACCACGACGAGCGTCGCGCCCGCGACCGCTGCGCCGCCGTCCGCGCCACCCGCGCGCAGCGCCGCGCCGAGCACGAGTTCCGCACCTGCCGATCCGTGCGCGGTGAACCTGGCCGCGCCCGAGATCACCAGGGCCGTATCCGAGCTGCCGCGCGACCCGCGCAGCGAGCAGGCCTGGAGCCCCGAGCCGCTGGCCGGCAATTACAACGAGTGCGCTCAGTTATCCGCGGTGATCGTGAGGGCCAACACCAACGCCGACAACCCCAACACCCGCGCCGTGCTGTTCCACGTCGGCAAGTTCATCCCGACCGGCGTGCCGGACACCTACGGGTTCAACGGCATCGACACCACGACCAGCACCGGCGACACCGTCGCGCTGGTGTACTCCAACGGCACTCCCGGGCTGGAGAGCGTGGTGAAGTTCCGCTGGAACGGCGCCGGCGTCGAGCTGATCGGCAACACGCCCGGCTGACCACTCTTCCGCGAAATAGCATTCCGGGTCGTTATCGGCAGCGATTTCGCAACCAGGAATGCTATTTCGCGACGGTTGAGTGTCGGGTGGCTCACATACAGTTGCGAACGTGTTCGTCGCCGACGATCGAGTCATCTACAGCGCCTCGGACCTCGCCGCGGCCGCCCGCTGCGAGTACGCGTTGTTGCGCTCGTTCGACGCCCGGCTCGGCTGGGGTCCGCCGGTCGCGATCGAGGACGAATTGCTCGCCCGCACCGCCAAACTCGGCGGCGAGCACGAGCAGCGCCACCTCGATGAACTGCGGTCGATGTCGGAGGACACCGTTGCCATCATCGGTCGCCCCGACTACACGATCGCGGGCCTGACCGCCGCCGCCGACGCCACCCTGCGGGCGGTCGAGCGCCGCGCGCCGGTGATCTACCAGGCGGCCATGTTCGACGGCCGGTTCGTCGGCTTCGCCGACTTCCTGTTGTTCGACGGTGAACGCTACCGACTGCGCGACACCAAGCTGGCCCGGTCGGTGAAGGTCGAGGTGCTACTGCAGCTCGCGGCCTACGCGGACACGCTGATGCGAGCCGGCGTGCCGGTCTCCGCCGAGGTGGAGCTGGTGCTCGGCGACAACGCGACCGCCGGCTACCGCGTCGACGAGCTGCTTCCGGTCTACCTGCCCCGGCGAGCCGAACTGGAACGGCTGCTCGACGGCCACCTCGCCGGCGGTGCGCCGGTGACATGGGAGGACGAGCACATCCGGGCCTGTTTCCGCTGTCCGGAGTGCACCATCCAGGTCCGCGAGCACGACGACCCGCTGCTCGTTGCGGGCATGCGGGTGAGTCAGCGGGCCCGGCTGATCGAGGCCGGCATCACCACCATGACCGACCTGGCGGGTCACGACGGACCGGTCCCCGAACTGCCGGCCAGAACGGTCGGCGCGCTGACGGCGCAGGCCCGGCTGCAGATCGCGCCGAGGGTCGACGGCAGGCCGCCGTTCGAGGTCACCGACACCCAGCCGTTGACCCTGCTGCCCGACCCCGACAAGGGCGATCTGTTCTTCGACTTCGAGGGCGATCCGCTGTGGACGGCCGATGGCCACGACTGGGGCCTGGAGTACCTGTGGGGCGTGCTCGATGTCGGTGGCGCCTTCGGACCGCTATGGGCACACGACCGGGAAAACGAACGCCAGGCGCTCGTCGCGTTCCTCAAGATGGTCCGAAAGCGCCGCAGGCGCTTCCCGAACATGCATATCTACCACTACGCGGCGTACGAGAAGACGGCGCTGCTGAAGCTGGCCGGGCGCTACGGCGTCGGCGAGGACGAGGTCGACGATCTGCTGCGCAGCGGCGTGCTGGTCGACCTGTTTCCCTTGGTGCGCAAGTGCATTCGGGTCGGCACCGAGAACTACAGCCTGAAGTCGCTGGAGCCGCTGTACATGGGGTCGGAGCTGCGGACCGGCGAAGTCACCACCGCCGCCGGCTCGATCACCGCCTACGCCCGCTACTGCGACCTGCGCGCCGACGGCCGCGGCGAGGAGGCCGCGGTCGCGCTCAAGGAGATCGAGGAGTACAACCGCTACGACTGCCGGTCGACGCACAAGCTGCGCGACTGGCTGATCAAGATCGCGATCGAGTCGAGCGTTCCGCCGTTGGGCCCGCAACCGGTGCCGGACGGCGGCGCTGTCGAGGAGGCCGACCAACTCGCGCACACGCTGATGACGTTCGCCGGCGACGGCGTCGAGGAGCGCACCCCGGAGCAGACGGCAGTCGCGTTGTTCGCGGCCGCTCGCGGATACCACCGGCGCGAGGACAAGCCGTTCTGGTGGGCACACTTCGACCGGCTGAACAACCCCGTCGACGAGTGGGGTGACACCAGCGATGTGTTCCTTGCCGAGGAGGCCGAGATCGTCAAGGACTGGCACCTGCCGGCACGCGCCAGGAAACAGCAGCGCTGGGTGAAGCTCACCGGAGCACTCGAGGCAGGCGGGCTGAAGAACGACGTCTTCGCGTTGTACAACCCGCCCTCGCCGTCCGGGCTTGCAGACAATCCCGACCGGCGCGCCGCCGGCAACGCCGAGATCACCGACGTCGACGACGCGAACCTGCCGACCGAGGTCGTCATCTGCGAGCGCGAGCCGGCGGACGGGCCGTTCACGCAGCTGCCGTTCGCGCTGACACCCAGATCGATCGTCGGCACGAAGAAGCTGCGGGAGTCCATCGACGCCGCGGCCGCCGACATCGGCGCAGGCCTGCCGGCGCTACCGGATAACGGCATCATCGACATCCTGCTGCGGCGCAACCCACGCACCCGCAGCGGCACGCCCCTGCCGCACACCGGTGACACCGCCGCGGAAATCGCTGAAATCATCACAAAAGCAGTGCTCGACCTCGACTCGTCCTATCTGGCCGTGCACGGCCCGCCCGGCACCGGCAAGACGTTTACCGCGGCCAGGATCATCGCAACGCTGGTGAACGACCATCACTGGCGCGTCGGCGTCGTCGCGCAGTCGCACGCGGTGGTGGAAAACCTGTTCCGCGATCTGATCAAGGCAGAGGTCGACCCGGCGCGGATCGCGAAGAAGGACTCCCCCGCCGGTGTCGCGTGGCAGGTGATCGACAAGGACGCCTACGCAGGTTTCATCGCCGACCACGCCGGCTGTGTGATCGGCGGCACCGCTTGGGATTTCGCCAACGACACGCGGGTGGACGCCGACAGCCTGGACCTGCTGGTGATCGAAGAGGCCGGCCAGTTCTGCCTGGCCAACACCATCGCGGTGGCCCGCGCGGCCAAGAACCTCATGCTGGTCGGCGACCCGCAACAGCTGCCCCAGGTCAGCCAGGGCCACCATCCCGAGCCGGTCGACGCGTCGGCGCTGGGCTGGCTGGTCGACGGCCACCGCACACTGCCCGAACGGCTCGGCTACTTCCTGGACCGCTCCTACCGGATGCACCCCGCGGTGTGCGAGCCGGTGTCGCGGCTGTCGTACGAGGGCCGGCTGCACTCCGAGGAAAGCCGCACCGCCGCACGCAGACTCGAGGGTCATCCGCCCGGGGTGCGGGTGCTGACCGTCCCCCACGACGGCAACTCGACCAGCAGCCCCGAGGAAGCGGCCGAAATCGTCGCCCAGATCGAACGCTTCCTCGAATCGGACTGGACCGACGAGGACGGCACCCGGCGGCTGCGGCAGGACGACGTGCTGGTTGTCGCACCGTACAACGCGCAGGTATTGGTGCTGCGCGAGCACCTCGATGCCGCCGGCCTGCCCGATGTCGCCGTCGGAACCGTGGACAAGTTTCAGGGCAGGCAGGCTCCGGTTGTGTTCGTCTCGATGACGGCATCGTCCATCGACGACGTGCCGCGCGGAATCTCCTTTCTGCTCAACCGCAATCGCCTCAACGTCGCGGTGAGCCGCGCGAAGTATCTGAGCATCATCGTGCGCTCGGAGACGCTGACCGAGCATCTGCCGTCGACCCCCGACCGGCTGGTGGAGCTGGGCGCGTTCCTGGCGCTGGCGCCGTGTGGTACACCGTCGCCATGACCGAAACCGTGGCGGAGCGGCTCGCCGCGATCGTGGGATCGGCTCACGTCAGCACCGATCCGCACGTGCTGGACGGCCGCAGCGTCGACCACACCGGGCGCTACCGCGGACACGCCGGCGCACTGGTGCGGCCGGGTTCGGCCGACGAGGTCGCGGCGGTGCTGCGCGCCTGCCGCGACGCCGGTGCGCACGTCACCGTGCAGGGCGGCCGGACGTCGCTGGTGGCCGGGACGGTGCCCGAACACGACGACGTGCTGCTGTCCACCGAGCGGCTGACCGATATCGGGGAGGTCGATGTCGTCGAGCGCCGGATACGGGTGGGCGCCGGCGTGCCGCTGGCCGAGGTGCAGCGTGCGGCGACGAAGGCCGGCCTGCTGTTCGGCGTCGACCTCAGTGCCCGTGACTCGGCGACCGTCGGCGGGATGGCGTCGACCAACGCCGGCGGGCTGCGCACGGTGCGCTACGGCAACATGGGCGAACAGGTCACCGGTGTGGACGTGGTGCTGCCCGACGGGTCGGTGGTGCACCGGCACAGCGAGGTTCGGCGAGACAACACCGGATACGACCTGGCGTCACTGTTCGTCGGGGCGGAAGGCACCCTCGGCGTCATCACCGCACTGGACCTGCGCCTGCACCCGACACCGACGCATCGGGTGACGGCCATCTGCGGGTTCGCGGATCTCGATGCCTTGGTCGAGATCGGCCGCACGTTCCGCGACATGGACGGCATCGCCGCGCTGGAACTGATCGACGCCCGGGCCAGCGCGCTGACCGCCGAACACCTCGGCGTGGCCGCCCCCGTCGAGGGTGCCTGGCAGCTGCTCATCGAACTGGCCGGCAATACCGACCAGACCGAGCAATTGGCCGACACGCTGGAGAGCGCGCCGCTGTCCGGCGAACCGGCGGTCGGCATCGACGTCGGTGCACAGCAGCGACTGTGGCAGGTCCGCGAATCGGTCGCCGAGATCCTCGGCGTCTACGGCCCGCCGCTGAAGTTCGATGTGTCACTGCCGCTGTCGGCAATCGAAATGTTCGCGCGCGAAGCCGGCGAGCTGATCGCCGAATACGCCCCGGACGCAATCCCGGTGCTGTTCGGACATATCGGCGAGGGCAACCTACATCTCAACCTGCTGCGGTGCGCGCTCGACGGCGACCGGGAGCGCGACCTGTACTCGGCGATGATGGCGTTGATCGCCCGGTGCGGCGGCAATGTCAGCTCGGAGCACGGCGTCGGCAGCCGCAAGCGCGACTATGTCGGAATGTCGCGCAACGACGCCGACATCGCGGCGATGCGAACGATCAAGGCCGCATTCGATCCGACGGGCTACCTCAACGCCGCTGTGCTGTTCGGCTAATCGCGGCCATGCCTGGAGTGTCGCCCATAGCTTGACGCATCGTCGGACTCGACGCGGGAATGCCGGCCCTGGGAACCGAACCGATACCGCTGGGGCTCCTCCTCGGGCAGCTGGTGGCGCGACGGACGGTCGTCCGGGCTTTCGGAACCGAGATGGTCACCGAAGTCGATGGGGTAGTCGCTACTGAGAATGTCCGGTTTGTGCGTGTCGGCCTTCGGCGCCGGGCTGGACTCGAATCGGCTCAGCGGCTGGAACCGTTTCGCCTCGTCTACGTGAAAACCGTTGTGGGCAAACCCGATCGGTTCTACCGACGGTTTCGGCGGGGGTACGTCGGCGAGGAAGTCAAGCAGGCTTCGCCTCGATTCACTTTCGTATATCGGTGCTGGCTCGAGCGGTTCGGCCACCGGCGCGGGCTCGGTGACGGGATCTGACAGCTCCTCCTCCAGCAGATCCTGCCACGATTCGACGGGCTCGTCCTCCTGGCCTTCGGGCGGGTGCTGCCCCCAGTGCCACGACGTGGCGGGAGCGGTCAACAGATGATCGTGCCGCGCCGCCATCGGCGCAGTGTCACCCTCGTCGGCGCCCGAAAGGAACTTCTGCTGCTGCTCAACGACCTCGGCGACCGGCTCGGGCTCATCCCTGAACACCGTGAACTCGAAATACTCGTCGTCGTCAGGGATTTCGTCGTCATACCAGGGCTCCTCAGCGCGGTCGTCGGGCTCCGCCACCGCGACAACCTTGCTCGACGCCCCGAATCCGAGCAGGAACAGCGCTGCGATCACGCCGAACAGCGCGATGAACGCCGGCAACAACAGCGACTGCGACATCGCGTCGGCGAACGTTCCGTGCAGGAAGCCCGGCAGCTGGGTGACCGACCCTTCGCTCGGCGCTTCGGTCGCCATCAGCGGCATCTCGGCGCCGATCCGCGACGTCATGAACGCCGCCATGCTCGCACTGCCCAGCACCGCGCCGACCTGGCGGGTGGCGTTGTAGACGCCGGACCCGGCGCCGGCCAGCTCCGGCGGCAGGTGACGGGTGGCGGTGGCCGCCAGCGGCGACCAGATGAACGCCATGCCGACACCCATCGCCGTCAGCGGCAACAGCAGCCGCCAGATCGGCGTGGTCGGCGTCATCTCGATGGACAGCCACGTCAACGCGATCGCCAGCATCGAAAAGCCGAAACCGATGACCGGCCGCGGATGTGAGCGGTCGACGATCTTGCCGACGAAGGGTGCCAGCACACCGGTGGCGATGGCCATCGGCGCGGTCAACAGTGCCGAGCGGGTCGGCGACAGCCCACATACCGCCTGGGCATAGAACATCACCGGCAGGATCATCGCCGTCACGACGAAACCGATGGTGGCGATGCCGAGGTTGGACAGGCTGAAATCCCGGTCGCGGAAGATGACGAGTGGAATCAGCGGCTCGTCCCTGTTGGCCTGCTGCCAGAAGATGAAGGCGGCCATGAAGCCGATGCCGCCGGCAAGCGTGCCCCATACCCACGGTGCCCAGTCGTGTGACTGCCCTTCCTGCAGCGCGAAGACGATCAGGAACATGCCGACGCCGGAGAGCAGCACGCCGATCAGATCGAAGCGGTGTTTCTGGGTGGGCAACTCGGGGATCAGCCAGAGGGCCAGGCCGAGGCCGATGATTCCGATGGGCACGTTGACGATGAAGATCCACTGCCAGCCGAGCCCGTCGACCAGGATGCCGCCGGCCAGCGGACCGACCAGAGTGGCGACGCCGGCGGTGGCGCCCCACACGCTCATTGCCACGCCGCGCCGCTCGGAGGGGAATATCCGGGTGATGGTGGACAGCGTCTGCGGGGTGAGCAGCGCTGCGCCGACGCCCTGCACCACGCGGGCGGCGATCAGCATTCCGATGCTGTCGGCAAGGCCGCACCACAATGACGCCGCGGTGAACACCGCCAGGCCCAGCAGATACAGGTTCTTCGGGCCATAGCGGTCGCCGAGGCGGCCGGCCACCAGCAACGGCACCGCGAACGCCAGCAGATAGGCGCTGGTCACCCAGATCACGGCGTCGTAACCGGCGCCCAGCTTCTCCATGATGGAGGGATTGGCAACCGCGACGATGGTCGCGTCGACCAGGATCATGAAGAACCCGACCATCATCGCCCAGAGCGCGTTCCACGGATTTTCAGCCGGCGCGGCCCCACCCGCCGGCCGACGTCGCAGCGCCGTGGTCATACCCCCACTCCCCTCGCATGGGCCCACGCGCAAGCTGGGGACTGGGGGCCCACGTCTCGGCTCCCTTCGATGGTGTCGGCTCCCGCGGCGCGATGCCAACCCACCTGGCCCGATCGCAGCGACTCCGCGAACCCCCGCAGCCAAACCAGCTGCGCCTGCGTCGTTGCGAGCAAATAGTCGAGTGCCGCCAGATGGATGTTCGGCGCTGCGCTGACCTGCTTCAAGGTCCGCAACTCGGCGACGTCGTCCTCGAGAGCAGCCATCCGGCTGCCGACAGCGGCCACCGCGCTGTCCACGTCAAGGTTTCCTATCTCGGCGAGCGCGACGACGAACCGCGGAAACTCGTTGACCGGGGTGGCGACCAGCTCGCGCACCCGCTCGGTCAGTGCCGCCGCACCCTCCGCTGTGATCTCGAACGTGGTGCGCTCGGGCCGATTCCCGTTGCGGCCAGTGACGGTCGGCCGGATCAAGTCCTCTTCGGCCAGTCGGGAGACCGCGTGATACAGCGATCCCTGCCGCACCTTGACGATGCGGTCCTGGTGCCGCGCCGTCAGCGTCTGGAACATCTCGTAGCCGTGCATTGGCCGCTCTCGCAGTAGGGCCAACACCGCAATACCCAGCGAGGTCAATTGGTATGCCACGAAGCTGTTCATCCCGTATTCGATCGTCGACTATTCGGTCTGGAGTAATCGGCCCCGACGGTACGGATCGATCGCGGCCGGGACAACTCAGGCCGGTTCGGCGAGTGCACAGCGCGAGATGATGTCACGCAAATGGTTAGCACCGTTAATCAATTTTTCCTTCCCGCTGCTCACGACGGTGACCGTGGTCACGGCCTGGGCACCCGTGCCGTCCGTCGTTCGTTGAACAAGCGTTAGCCTGAAGTCAGCTGTGAACGCACCTAGGGAGGCGCAATGAGCGCTCGGTCCAAGGCCAAGAGCCAGCCGCCGGCCACCGTCGATGACGATCCGAGCGCCGCGGCGCGCGCCCTGTCGCAGATCATCGAACGCGGCGCGCGGGTCCAGGGCCCCGCGGTCAGGGCCTACGTCGAGCGGCTGCAGCAAAGCAAACCCGATGCGACGCCCGCCGAGATCGTCACCAAGCTGGAGAAGCAATACCTGGCCACGGTGATGGCCAGCGGAGCGGCCGTCGGCTCCGCGGCAGCGATCCCGGGCATCGGCACGCTTGCGGCGCTGTCGGCGGTGGCAGGGGAAACCCTGGTGTTCCTGGAGGCGACGGCGCTGTTCGTACTCGCCGTGGCCGAGGTGCACGGGATACCGGCCGAGCACCGGGAACGTCGCCGCGCTTTGGTGCTGTCCGTGCTGGTCGGCGAGGACAGCAAGCACGCGATCGCCGACCTCATCGGTCCGGGCCGGACCAAGGGCGGCTGGCTCAGCGACGGCGCGGCGACCCTGCCGCTGCCGGCGGTGTCGCAGCTGAATTCGCGCCTGCTGCGCTACTTCGTCAAGCGTTATGCGCTCAGGCGCGGGGCGATCGCCTTCGGCAAGCTGCTTCCGGTCGGCATCGGCGCCGTCGTCGGCGGTGTCGGCAACCGGCTGATGGGCAAGCGCATCATCGAGAACGCCCGCAGCGCGTACGGCCCCCCGCCGCCGCGCTGGCCGACGAAACTGCTCGTGCTGCCGTCGCCGCAGGCCTGAAAACTGCTGGCGATTAGCGCCTTTCCAGGGTCGAGAAATGTTCAGCCACACTGGCTCAGGGCGATCGAATAGGTAGGTAGTACCGCGCACCTCCGGCTTTCGTTGTGGAGGTGAGCGGGTCAGCTTGATGTCCGGGCACTGCCCGGCCCTGTTGATATCTGTTGTGTCGGCTGGGGTGGATTGCGGTTGGCTCTCTGTTGTTGTCGGTCTTGATTGCTAGTTTGCTAACGAATGCGGATATCGCGTTTGCGTGCGTCGATCAGGTGGTGGTGCCGGACATATCGCCAGCCGGTGGGTCCGACGGAGCGGCAACTCAGGGCGATCGTCGCCGGGTGAACGTCGAGAAGGGGGCGTGATTGATGGGGTTAGAGACCATGCTAGATCGTGTGCACGCCGTAGTGGAGGTTCACCCGCAGTTGGGAATCCGTCGGCTGCTGAAGGCATTGAAGGCTCGTTTGTCGAGGGTGGTGCACCGTCGTCGGCGATCAATCACTACGTCGGGACCCACCGCAAGGAATCTTGAGTCATGTTGACAGGGCGGCGGTTTCGGGTTGAGTTCACAGATGATCAGGCCGATTATGCCGAACGTATAGCTGGGGTGTGCCGGTCGGTGTGGAACACCGGTCTGGAGCAGCGCCGCGGCTATCGCCGCCGTGGGGCGTGGATGAACTACCGCGAGCAGGTGCGCGAGCTCGCCGAGGCCAAGGCCGAGCACCGGTGGCTGGCTGAGGCGCCCGGGCATTGTTTGCAGCAGACACTGATGGATCTGGACAGGGCGTGCCGAGCGCACGGGACGTTCGCGGTGCGGTGGCGTTCGGGTCGCCGTTGGCGGCCATCATTCCGATTCCCGGAGGGCAACAAGATGACCGTGCAGCGGCTCAACCGCCGCCATGCTCGAGTGAAGCTGCCCAAGCTGGGATGGGTCAAGTTCCGGATGTCGCGGCCGCTCGAGGGTGTCGTTGTTCGGTCGGTAACGCTGACCCGCGACGGCAAGCGCTGGTTCGCGTCATTCCTCGTCGACGACGGGCGCCAGACCCCACCCGCGCACGCCAATCCGGGTGTGGCGGTGGGGGTGGACCGTGGCGTGGTGGCCGCGATTGCGACCAGTGACGGCGAGCTGCTCGACCGCCCGTTCCTGACCGCCGGAGAACAGCGCCGCGCGGTGGTGGTGCAGCGGCGGTTGTCGCGGTGCGCGAGGCGGGGAAGTAACAGGGACAAGCTTCGTATGGCGCTGGCGCAGATCCGCAGTCGGGAGCGGCGTCGCCGAGGAGACTTCTGCGCGCAGACCGCCCACCTTCTGGCTACCGCGAATGCGATGGTGGTGGTTGAAGATTTGAAGATCCGGCAGATGACCAGTTCGGCGAAAGGAACCCTCGAAGCGCCCGGCACGAATGTGAGAGCCAAGGCCGGGCTCAACCGCGCCATCCTGGCCAAGGGGTGGCATCAGTTCGCTGTGGCACTAGCCTCGGCGGCCCGTTACACGGGTACGTCGGTGGTTGCGGTGCCCGCTGCGTTCACTTCGCAGCGCTGTTCGGTGTGTGGGCACCTGGACCCGAAATCCCGCGAGAGCCAAGCGGTGTTTCGGTGCACTGGTTGCGCGCACACCGCGCATGCCGACGTCAACGCAGCGCGCAATATCCTGGCCGCAGGGCGTGCGGTCACCGCCTGTGAAGAGCCCACCCGACCCCCGGGTCGTGCGGGATCGTTGAAGCAGGAACCAGCAGGAAACCGCAAGGAATTACTGCTCCAACCCCACATCACAGCATGAGCAGGTTGGAATCCCCCGGCTTCAGCAACGGGGAGGACGTCAATAGCGCTCTTGTCACGTCCGCGCCACGCCGAAAGCGTTAGCCTTTAGGCGGCGGAAATGCGGGTAACCGCAGGCCGGCAAGAACACCGTGGCGAGCGTCCGTTCGGGCCCTTGCCGAACATAGGAATCGAGGCGAGTAGCTGCCGTGAGCAGTTCACCTTCACCGTTCGGACAGAACGAGTGGTTGGTCGAGGAGATGTATCGCAAGTTCCGCGAAGATCCCTCCTCGGTCGATCCGAGTTGGCATGAATTTCTAGTCGATTACTCGCCCGAGCCCACCACCGAATCGTCCAGCAGCACGGGTGACGGACAACCGTCCGCACCGAAGTCGCCGCCCGAGCCGCGGCCCGCGCCCGAACCCAAGGCCACCGGCGGCGATAACACCGCCGCCCCCGCGAAAGCCGCCCCCGCGAAAGCCGCGCCCGCCAAACCCAAGGCTGCCGAGGCGAAGCCCGCCGCCGCCGCGCTCGGCGAAGGCGATGAGGCGCAGCCGTTGCGCGGCGCGGCGGCTGCCGTGGTGAAGAACATGTCGGCGTCGCTGGACGTGCCGACGGCGACCAGCGTGCGCGCGATCCCGGCCAAGCTGATGATCGACAACCGCACGGTCATCAACAACCACCTGAAACGCACCCGCGGCGGCAAGATTTCGTTCACCCACCTGCTCGGCTACGCAATCGTGCAGGCGGTCAAGAAGTTTCCGAACATGAACCGGCACTTCGCCGAGGTCGACGGGAAACCTAACGCCGTCACGCCCGCCCACACCAACCTGGGCCTCGCGATCGACCTGCAGGGCAAGGACGGCGCCCGGCAGCTGGTGGTGGCAGGCATCAAGAAGGCCGAGACGATGCGATTCGGCCAGTTCATCGCGGCCTACGAGGACATCGTGCGGCGCGCCCGCGACGGGAAGCTGACCGCCGAGGATTTCTCCGGCGTGACGATCTCGCTGACCAACCCCGGCACCATCGGCACCGTGCACTCCGTGCCGCGGCTGATGCGCGGCCAGGGCGCGATCATCGGCGTCGGCGCGATGGAGTACCCGGCCGAGTTTCAGGGCGCCAGCGAGGAACGCATCGCCGAGCTGGGCATCGGCAAGCTGGTCACCCTCACCTCGACGTACGACCATCGCATCATCCAGGGCGCGGAGTCCGGTGACTTCCTGCGCACGGTGCACGAGCTGCTGCTGTCCGACGACTTCTTCGACGAGATCTTCCGCGAGCTGGGCATCCCGTACGAGCCGGTGCGATGGCGCACCGACAACCCCGACTCGATCGTCGACAAGACCGCCCGCGTCATCGAGCTGATCGCGGCGTACCGCAATCGCGGACATCTGATGGCCGATATCGACCCGCTACGGCTGGACAAATCGCGGTTCCGCAGCCACCCCGACCTGGACGTGCAGACCCATGGCCTGACGTTGTGGGACCTGGACCGGGTGTTCAAGGTCAACGGCTTCGCCGGCGCCGAGTACAAGAAGCTGCGCAGCGTGCTTGGTCTGCTGCGCGATTCCTACTGCCGGCACGTCGGCGTGGAGTACACCCACATCCTCGAACCCGAACAGCAGACGTGGCTGGAGGAACGCATCGAGATCAAGCACGAGAAGCCGACGGTCGCGCAGCAGAAGTACGTTCTGAGCAAGCTCAACGCCGCCGAGGCGTTCGAAACGTTCCTGCAGACCAAATACGTTGGCCAGAAACGCTTCTCGCTTGAGGGCGCGGAGACGGTGATCCCGATGATGGATGCCGCAATCGACCAGGCCGCCGAGCACGGGCTGGACGAGGTCGTCATCGGCATGCCGCACCGTGGCCGGCTCAACGTGCTGGCCAACATCGTCAGCAAGCCGTACTCGCAGATCTTCTCCGAATTCGAGGGCAACCTGAATCCGTCGCAAGCGCACGGCTCCGGCGACGTCAAGTACCACCTCGGCGCCAACGGCACCTACCTGCAGATGTTCGGCGACAACGACATTGAGGTCTCGCTGGTGGCCAACCCATCGCATCTGGAAGCAGTCGACCCGGTGCTCGAGGGCATCGTTCGCGCCAAGCAGGACCTGCTGGATAAGGGTGACGGGCCCGACGGATTCACCGTCGTGCCGATGATGCTGCACGGCGACGCCGCATTCGCGGGCCAGGGCGTCGTGGCCGAGACCCTGAACCTCGCGCTGCTGCGCGGCTACCGCACCGGCGGCACCATTCACATCATCGTCAACAACCAGATCGGCTTCACCACATCGCCGTCCGACGCCAAGTCGTCGGAGTACTGCACCGACGTCGCGAAGATGATCGGCGCGCCGATCTTCCACGTCAACGGCGACGACCCGGAGGCCGCGGTGTGGGTGGCGCGGCTGGCAATGGACTTTCGGCAGAAGTTCAAGAAGGACGTCGTCATCGACATGCTGTGCTATCGCCGCCGCGGGCACAACGAGGGCGACGATCCGTCGATGACGCAGCCGGCGATGTACGACGCCATCGACACCAAGCGCGGTGCCCGCAAGACCTACACCGAAGCGCTGATCGGCCGCGGCGACATCTCGATGAAGGAAGCCGAGGACGCCCTGCGCGACTACCAGGGCCAGCTGGAGCAGGTGTTCAACGAGGTCCGCGAACTCGAGAAGCACGAAATCGAACCCAGCGAGTCGGTGGAGACCGACCAGATGCTGCCCGTCGGCATGACCACCGCCGTGGACAAGTCGCTGCTGGCCCGCATCGGCGATGCCCACATCGCTGTCCCGGACGGATTCACCGTGCACCCCAGGGTGAAACCGGTGCTGGAGAAGCGCCGGGAGATGGCCTACGAGGGCAAGATCGACTGGGCGTTCGCCGAACTGCTGGCGCTGGGTTCGCTGATCGCCGAGGGCACGCTGGTGCGGCTGTCCGGCCAGGACACCCGGCGCGGCACCTTCACCCAGCGACATTCGGTGATCATCGACCGCAAGACCGGCGCCGAGTTCACGCCCTTGCAGCTGCTGGCCAACTCCGACGGGAAGCCGACCGGCGGCAAGCTGATGGTCTACGACTCGGCGCTGTCCGAATTCGCCGCGGTGGGCTTCGAATACGGCTATTCGGTCGGCAACACCGAAGCACTGGTGTTGTGGGAAGCCCAGTTTGGCGACTTCGTCAACGGCGCGCAGGCGATCATCGATGAGTTCATCTCCTCCGGCGAGGCCAAGTGGGGTCAGCTGTCCGATGTCGTGCTGCTTCTCCCGCACGGCCACGAGGGACAGGGCCCCGACCACACCTCGGGCCGTATCGAGCGGTTCCTGCTGCTGTGGGCCGAGGGCTCGATGACGATCGCGGTGCCGTCGACGCCGGCCAACTACTTCCACCTGCTGCGGCGCCACGCGCTGGACGCCATCCACCGGCCGTTGATCGTCTTCACGCCGAAGTCGATGCTGCGCAACAAGGCCGCGGTCAGCGACATCCGGGATTTCACCGAGCAGAAGTTCCGCTCGGTGCTGGAGGAGCCGACCTACACCGACGGGGACGGTGACCGCGACAAGGTCAGGCGGATCCTGTTGACCAGCGGCAAGATCTACTACGAGCTGGTGGCCCGCAAGGCCAAGGCCAACCGTGAGGACGTCGCGATCGTGCGGATCGAGCAGCTCGCCCCGCTGCCCAAGCGGCGACTGAACGAGACGCTGGACCGCTACCCCAACGCCGAGCAGTACTTCTGGGTGCAGGAGGAGCCGGCCAACCAGGGAGCCTGGCCGACGTTCGGCCTGACGCTGCCCGAGCTGCTGCCCGACAAGTTGAGTGGCCTCAAGCGGATCTCCCGGCGGGCGATGTCGGCTCCGTCCTCAGGCTCTTCGAAGGTGCACGCGGTCGAGCAGCAGGAAATCCTCGATCAGTCGTTCGCGCCGTAGGCTCCTTCGGCGAGCGCGCGTGTCTGCGGCCGACACGCCGGTGATTTGTGGCATTTTGCGCACGCTCGCAGTGAGCCCGAGTCCGTTGGCGCCGCCGGGTCAGCCACCGGCGTGCGGGGCCTGCGGATCGCCGGACAGCGCGGCGGAAAGCTGTTGGCGCCCAGCGATATCGAGCTTCTGATAGATATGGGTGAGATGACTCTCAACGGTGCGCGGGCTGATGACGAGGTCGCGCGCGATCTGCGGCGTGGTCATCCCGTCGGCAGCCAACGCCGCGACGCGGCGCTCGGTCGACGTCAGCGCGTCGGGGCCACCGCGCACGATCTTGCGCAGGTGCGCGCCGGTGGCGGCCAATTCGTCGTTGGCGCGCTGTGCGATCGGCAGGGCACCACACGCCCGCGCGAGACGCAGCGCGGCGCGCAACGGCCGTCGAGCGTCGCTCGGC
>NZ_JBOGDB010000027.1:0-15075 GCF_050701515.1 Mycobacterium sp.
CGCCGAGCCCGATCGCGTCGACAACGCCGCGGGGGGCTTCAGCTATGTGGTGCCGGCCGGATGGCGGGTGTCCGACGCCACCCAGCTGTCGTACGGCCAAGCGCTGTTGACCAGAATTCCGCCGCAAGGAACGCCCGAACCGCCCACCGACACCAGCATCCTGCTGGGCAGGCTGGACATGAAGCTGTTCGCCGGCGCTGAGCCCGACAACGCCAAGGCCGCAAGCCGGCTGGCCTCCGATATGGGCGAGTTCTTCATGCCGTTCCCGGGAACCCGGGTCAACCAGGAGAACGGGTCCCTCGATGCCGGAGATATGCCCGGCGCCGCGTCGTCCTATGAGGTCAAGTTCACCGACCCGAACAAGCCCAGCGGTCAGATCTGGGCCGGCGTGGTCGGCACGGCGACGCCCACCGTCGCGCCCGGCACGCCAATAACTCCACGTGGCGAGCGGAACGAACGTTGGTTCGTGGTGTGGCTGGGCTCGGCCAACAACCCGGTGGACAAGGCCGCGGCCACTGCGCTCGCGCAGTCCATCCGGCAGTGGACACCGCCGGCCGCACCGCCGCCGCCGGACCCGAATGCGCCGCCACCTCCGCCGGATCCGAATGCCCCGCCGCCGGACCCGAATGCGCCGCCGGCGCGGCCGCCGGTGGGAGTCGGCGTTCCGGTTGACCCGGCTACGGCGCCGGGGATGATGCCGCCGCCTTGATGGCAAGGCGAAGCGGCCGACCCACATTCGGGTCGACCGGTTCGTTTGCCCGACGTTGTGATCTTGATCGTGTCCGATTTTGCTGTCGAATCGTTACGCACGACCGGTATACCGAAGAGTGGCTCAGCGGCCGCGCTGGGCGGCGACAGGCAGGAGATCGCAGAGATGGATGCCATTGCAACGACCGAGTTTCTCGCTCGGTCAACCACACTGACCAGCGTTGGCTGGATCGGTTACATCATCATCGGGGCAATCGCCGGCTGGATCGCCGGGAAGATCGTGAAGGGCAGCGGCTCAGGCATTCTGATGAACATCGTGATCGGCATCATCGGCGCGCTGATCGGTGGCTTCCTCCTCAGCTTCTGGTTCGACACGGCCGAGGGCGGATGGTGGTTCACGTTGTTCACCGCAGTCCTCGGATCGGTGATCTTGCTGTGGATCGTCGGGTTGGTGCAGCGCAGAAGTAGAGTGCGTTAACTCGTTGGAATGCGGCCGGATTCGACGGCCGTATTCCTCGCGCGTCACCATGGGGTCATGACGACCGGCAGGACGATGAGCGCGTGGCGGGTCCACCGCCCGGGCCCGATGAACACGAATCCGCTGGAACGCGTCACCGTCCCCGTGCCGTCACCCGGACCGGGTGAGCTCCTTGTCGCCGTGCATGCGTGCGGGGTGTGCCGCACCGATCTCCATATCGCCGAGGGCGACCTGCCGGTTCATCGGCGTGCCGTCATACCGGGCCATGAAGTCGTCGGTGAAGTCGTTTCGCTAGCGCCGGATTCCGACGGCGATTTCGCAGTCGGTGATCGCGTCGGCATCGCGTGGCTGCGGTATACCTGCGGACGTTGCAAGTTCTGTGTCCGCGGGCAGGAAAACCTCTGCCCGCGATCCCGCTACACCGGCTGGGACGCCGACGGGGGATACGCCGAATTCGCAACGGTTCCTTCGGCTTTCGCCCACCGGTTGCCGTCGGGCTACTCCGACACCGAACTTGCGCCGTTGCTGTGCGCGGGCATCATCGGCTATCGCTCACTGTTGCGTGCCGACCTGCCGGCTGGTGGGCGGCTGGGCATCTACGGCTTCGGCGGCAGCGCACACATCACCGCCCAGGTCGCGCTGGCGCAGGGCGCCGAGGTGCATGTGATGACCCGGGGCGCCGCGGCACGCGAGCTGGCGCTGGCTCTCGGCGCGACATCGGCGCAGGGCCCCGACGACCGCCCGCCGGTGGAGCTGGACGCCGCCATTCTGTTCGCGCCGGTGGGCGATTTGGTGCTGCCCGCCTTGGAAGCGCTCGACCCGGGGGGCACGCTGGCCGTCGCCGGCATTCATCTCAGTGACATCCCGGCGCTGCACTATCAACGTCATCTGTTCTTCGAGCGACAGTTGCGTTCGGTGACCTCAAACACCCGTGCCGATGCCCGCGACTTCCTGACCTTCGCGGGCCGCCACCGCATCGGCGTCACCACACCGGAGTATCCACTCAGCCGCGCCGATGACGCGTTGACCGATCTCGGCGCTGGACACATCGCAGGCGCAGCCGTGTTGTTGGTGTAGCGAAGCCCGTCCTAGAGCGCTGCGAGCGCGGCGCCCAGCCGGCCCTCGAGGTCGCCGCGCCCGTAGCGGTACATCGGACCGGCCCCGTCGGACATGAGCTGCCTCAGTCGCGCCATCCCGCGCGCGCTCACCGGACGCGGCGAGTGCAGCCGCAGGGTGACCGCGTCGATCACGTCATCGGCCGCCACGATGTTCGGCACGTTCAGCGGCACGCGCGACGACAGCGGCGCATCGCCGTCGCGGGCGTCACGGACGCTGGCGCGCAACGACCGGGCGATGGCTTCGCGTTCCCCGGTCGACGTCAATCGAGCGGCATGCACGGCAAGGGCACTGCCCGCGGGCGCGGGCACGCCGACGGCGAGCATCCGGTCGAACTTGCCGGCCCGCAGCCGGGCCAGCACCCGCGCGCCGATCGGTGCGCGCGGTGAGTCGTCGCGCCGAACCGAAGCCTGGATCTGAGCCGTTGAAAGAAATCCCAACGAAATCCTGTTCCCACTCATGGTGCCTGTCCTTTTTCCACTGGAAGCCCATTCAAAACTCGTGACTGTCTAAAACACTACACCAGTCATGCATGACTAGTCAAATTGATTTACCGGTCACTCCGGGTTACCCTGATCGCATGTCATCGGCGCACACCCAATGGACGGGCGACACCGAGTCCAAGCCGGCACCCGCGCCGTTATTCCGGGTTCAGTCGCTGGTCAACACCGTGGAGCTGCCAGACGGACCGGACCGCCTTGCCGATCCGGCCAATGCTCGGCCGTGGTTGGTGGACAGTGGCTGGCTGGCGCCCACCGCCGAGCTTCGCCCCGCAGACCACGAGCTCGTCCGCCGGGTCCGCGAGGCGCTGCGCGCACTGCTCGTGCACAACGCCGGCGGCCCGGCACCGACCGCCCGCGCATTGGAGCCGCTGCGTGAGATAGCGGCCGACGGGATCGCCCGCGTCGATGTCGGCGCGGGCTGCGAGGTGAAACTCTCGGCAGGAGGGGATTCGGTGGCGGCCGCGCTGATCGATTTGTTGCTGATCATCAGGGACGCCCAGCGCGACGGCAGCTGGGCGCGGCTGAAGGCGTGTGGGAACGACGAGTGTCAGTGGGCGTTCTACGATCGGTCCCGCAACCACGGCGGCACCTGGTGCGAAATGTCGACATGCGGCAACAGACTCAAGAACCGCGAGTTTCGCGCACGCAAGCGCGGCGCCCAGTCACATTGACAGGTGCCACACCAGCGCCGCGGCCAGCGCACCCAGTCCGTTCAACGACCAGTGCAGCGCTATCGGGGCCAGCAGGCTGCCGCTGCGGCGGCGTAGCCAGGTGAAGACGAAGCCGGCCAGCGCGGTAGCCGCCACCGCCAGCACCACACCGGCGATTGTGCCGAGCAAGCCGCCGCCGAAGATCCGTGTGAAACCGACGTTGCTGCTGGTCAACCCGAGCGAGGTGGCGATGTGCCATAGGCCGAACAGCAGTGAGCCGGCCGCCGCGACGCCGCGGAAGCCCCACGCCCGGTTCAGCGCGCCGTGCAGCACACCGCGAAAGGCCAGCTCCTCGGGGATCACGGTCTGCAGCGGGATGATGATCATCGACGCGATGAGCGCGCCGGACACGGTGGCGTAGTTGTTGTTCATGAACATCGGCCGGGTCCATGGCAGCAGCGCGCCGATCGCGATGACCGACATCACGACGGCCACCGCGGCCAGCGCATAGCCGGCGCCCGATTTCCAGTGCTCGCGGCTCAGGCCGAGCTCGACCCACCCCAGGCCGCGCGACCGCACCAGGACGATCAGGCCGACGGCCGCCGCAGGCACGGTGGCGATGCTCGCCCACGGCGTCGTGAAATGCGCGATGAGATTGGTGAGCGCCAGCACCACCACAACCACCGCGATGTCGATGTACGTGCGGAAATGATGCAACGCGGAGAGCTGCCCGACCAGCGGGTGGGGGTGCGGGGCCACCGCTGCATTCTCGGACATTGCGCCGAGTCTACCTGGGCCGACGCCTCACTCTGTTTCGCTGACCGGCCGGAACTTGGAGTCCCACGTCCAGTTGGCGACGCCGGGGTCGTCCTCGCCGTGCTCGCGGGTGTAGCGGCGAGCCGCCAACCGCGCGTCAGCCATCCGCTGGCGCAGGGTCGCGGCGCGGGTGGACAATCCTTCGACCCGGTCGACGACGTCCATGACCAAGTGGAACCGGTCGAGGTCGTTGAGCATCACCATGTCGAACGGCGTCGTGGTGGTACCGCGTTCTTTGAATCCCCGCACATGCAGGTGAGCATGGTTGGTGCGTCGATACGTCAAGCGGTGAATGAGCCACGGGTACCCGTGGTAGGCGAAGATGACCGGCCTGTCGGTGGTGAACAGTGCGTCGAACTCGCGGTCCGATTGGCCGTGCGGATGCTCGGAATCCGGCTGCAGCCGCATGATGTCGACGACGTTGATCACCCGCACCGCCAGTTCGGGCAGCTCGCGGCGCAGGATATCGGCGGCGGCGAGTGTCTCGAGCGTCGGGACGTCGCCGGCGCAGGCCAGCACCACATCGGGCTCACCGCCAGCGTTGCTGGCCCACTCCCAAATGCCAAGGCCCCGAGTGCAATGTGCGATCGCCTGGTCCATGTCCAGGTAGGTGAGCGCGGGCTGCTTGCCGGCGACGATGACGTTCACGTAGTGGCGGCTGCGCAGGCAGTGGTCGGCCACCGAGAGCAGCGTATTGGCGTCCGGCGGCAGGTAGACCCGGACTACCTCGGGCCGCTTGTTGGCGACGTGATCGATGAAACCGGGATCCTGGTGCGAGGCGCCGTTGTGATCCTGTCGCCAAACATGTGATGTCAGTAAGTAGTTCAACGATGCAATCGGCCGCCGCCAGGACAGCTGCGCGCTGCTGGACAGCCATTTGGCATGCTGGTTGAGCATTGAGTCGACGATGTGTACGAACGCCTCATAGCAATTGAACAGCCCGTGCCGCCCGGTGAGCAGGTAACCCTCCAGCCAGCCCTGGCACAAGTGCTCCGAAAGCACCTCCATCACGCGGCCGTCGGGGGAGAGGTTCTCGTCGCCGGGTTCGGTGCCGGCAAGCCAGACCTTGTCGGTGGCCCCGAACACCGCGCTGAGCCGGTTCGACGCCGTCTCATCGGGTCCCATCACGCGGAAGCGGTCGGGGTTGCGGCTGATGACGTCGCGCAGGAAGGTGCCGAGCACCTTGGTGGCCTCGGCGGTGTCGGTGGCCGGCTTGTCGACGGTGACGGCGTAGTCGGGGAAAGCGGGCAGGTCGAGGTCGTGGAGCAGCAGGCCGCCGTTGGCGTGTGGGTTGGCGCTCATTCGGCGCTGCCCGCTGGGCGCCAGCGCGCGCAACTCCGGCCGCAGCGCGCCGTCGTCGTCGAACAACTCCTCGGGCCGGTAGCTGCGCAGCCACTCTTCGAGTTGGGTGAGGTGCTTCTTGTTGGTCCGGGTCTCGGCCAGTGGCACCTGATGCGACCGCCAGGTGCCTTCCACCTGCTTGCCGTCCACCTCTCGGGGTCCGGTCCACCCTTTCGGGGTGCGCAGCACGATCATCGGCCACAGCGGACGCTGCGTGACACCGTCCACGCGCGCGGCCTGCTGGATGGCGGCGATCTGGTCGAACGCCTCGTCGAAGGCGACGGCGAGCTGCTGGTGGACATTGCTCGGGTCGTCGCCGGCCACGGTGATCGGCCGGTAGCCGTAGCCGTGCAGCAGTTGTTCGAGTTGCTCCGGTGGGATGCGGGCCAGCACGGTCGGGTTGGCGATCTTGTAGCCGTTGAGGTGCAGAATCGGCAGCACCGCGCCGTCGGTGACCGGGTTGAGGAACTTGTTGGAGTGCCAGCTCGCCGCCAGCGGTCCGGTCTCGGCCTCGCCGTCGCCGATCACACACGCCACCACCAGGTCCGGGTTGTCGAACGCCGCGCCGTAGGCGTGCACCAGTGCGTAACCGAGCTCGCCGCCTTCGTGGATCGATCCCGGCGTCTCGGACGCCACGTGGCTGGGGATGCCGCCGGGAAAGGAGAACTGGCGGAACAACTTTCGCAGCCCGTCGGCATCCTCTTCGATGCCCGAGTAGACCTCGGTGTAGGTGCCTTCGAGGTAGGCGTTGGCCACCAGGCCCGGGCCGCCGTGCCCGGGTCCGGTGATATAGACGACGTTGGCGTCGCGATTGCGGATGATGCGGTTGAGGTGGGCGTAGATCAGGTTGAGCCCCGGCGTGGTGCCCCAATGGCCGAGCAGCCGCGGCTTGATGTGCTCCGGTGCCAGCTTGTCGTGCAGGAGCGGATTGTCCAATAGGTAGATCTGGCCCACCGACAGGTAATTGGCGGCCCGCCAGTAGGCGTTGATCGTCCGGAGTTCGTCGTCGGACAGGCGAGGAGCGGTCGGGAATTGTATGGCTGTGCTCATGTAGGGACGTAGTACCCGATTCCCGGTTACCTATGCACTATTACCCTGACGGTCGTGCTGCTGGCGGACCTGCGGGTGCTCGACCTGTCTGACGGCGAGGCCGACGCGGTGACCCGGCTGTTCGCCGACCTCGGTGCGAACGTGCTGAAGGTCGAACCGCCCGGCGGCAGCCCGGCCCGCAGCGAGCTGCCCAGCGTGGCCGGGGTCAGCGTTCCGTTCACACTGCACAACGCCAACAAGCGCAGCACCGTCCTCGATCCCGCCGACGCCGCGGATCGCGAACGGTTCTTCGAATTGGCGGCCGGCGCCGACATCGTTGTGGACAGCGGTAGCCCCGGCCGCGCCGCCGCGTTCGGCACGTCGTGCGCACAGCTGTCGCAGCGGTTCGCTCACCTCGTTGCCATGTCGGTCACCGACTTCGGCGCCGACGGCCCCCGCGCGACCTGGCAGGCCACCGATCCGGTGTTCTATGCCCTGTCGACCGCATTATCGCGGTCGGGGCCGACCGCTGGACGACCGGTGGTGCCGCCCAATGGCATCGCGTCGGCAACCGCCGCGGTGCAGGCAGCATGGGCGGCGCTCGTCGCGTATTACCACCGGTTGCGTTATGGCACAGGCGATTACATCGACTTTTCTCGTTTCGAGGCTGTCGTGCAGTCGCTCGATCCACCGTTCGGATCCGAGGGCCAGGCCGCCGTTGGTCAGAAACGGACCAACGAGCTCTGGCGCGGCCGGCCGCGAAACCAGCACATCTACCCGATTTTCGCCTGCCGCGACGGTTACGTCAGAATCTGCCTGCTGTCGTCACGCCAATGGCGAGGCATGCGGTCATGGCTGGGCGAGCCCGAGCAGTTGCAGGATCCGAAGTACGACACGATCGCCGCACGGTATGCCGCATCGCGCGAGATCAACGCCGTCATCGCGAAGTTCTTCGCGTCGCAGACGATGGATGGACTGGTAGCGGCCGGGCAGGCGCGCGGGGTGCCGATCTCGGCGGTGCTCAGTCCCGCCGAGACGTTGAACTCCGATCACTTCCGCTCGGTCGGCGCACTCACCGACGCGACGATCGCGCCGGGCACCGGCGTCACGGTGCCGGTCGGCGCCTTCGTGGTCGACGGACAGCACGCCGGGTTCGTTCGGCCCCCGCCGCCGGCGGGTGACGACGAAGCCGCGTGGGCCACAGCGCGACCCGAGCCGACGACGGCACCGCCCGACACCGCCACCACGAACCGGCCGTTCGACGGTCTGCGCATTCTGGATCTCGGCGTGATCGTGGCGGGCGGCGAACTAGGTCGGCTGTTCTGCGATCTGGGCGCCGAGGTCGTCAAGATCGAGAGCGCGACCCATCCGGACGGACTGCGGCAGACGCCACCCGGCCAGGTGATGAGTAGATCGTGGGCGCTGACGCACCGGAACTCCTATGGGCTCGGGCTGGACCTGCGCAGCCCGGGAGGCGCGGACACCTTCTCCCGCCTGGTCGCGGGTGCCGACGCGGTGTTCGCCAACTTCAAACCCGGAACACTGGCCTCCCTGGGCTTTTCGTATCAGCAGTTGCAGGAGCTCAACCCGCGCATCGTGCTGGCCGAAAGCAGCGCATACGGCGCCAGCGGCCCGTGGAGTGCCCGGATGGGCTACGGGCCACTGGTCCGCGCCAGCACCGGCATCACCCGGTTGTGGACGTCCGACGGTGCCCCGGATTTCTATGACGCCACCACGATCTTCCCCGATCATGTCGTCGCGCGGATCACCGCGATCGCGGCACTGGCGTCGCTGATTCACCGCGACCACACCGGAATCGGCGCGCACGTGCACATCGCGCAGGCCGAAGCGGCTGTCAACCAACTCGCCACCGCTTATGTGACCGATGCCGCCCGTAGCGCAAAGTTGCCTGTCATCGACGATCCCGGCGTGCACGGCGTGTACGCCTCCGCGGGGGACGACGAGTGGTGCGTCATCTCGCTGAGGTCCGACGACGATCGCGCTGCACTGGCCGGTGTCATGGGCCGCTCCGATCTGCCCCGCGACCGCGCCGATCTGATCGACGCTGTGTCGGCGTGGACATCCATTATGGACAAGGCCGACGTCGCCGACACGCTGCAACGAGCGGGTGTACCGGCGGCCCCGATGAACCGTGCCGTCGACGTGCTGACCGATCCACAGCTGCTACACCGAAAGTTGTTCACCGACATGGTGCATCCGCTGTTCGACGCGCCGATGCCCACCGAGACCGGGCCCGCACCATTTACCAACATTCCGCGCGCCGAGTTGCGGCCCGCGCCGATGCCGGGCGAACACACCCGCGAGGTCTGCCAGAAGCTGCTGGCTCTTGACACCGAGGAGATCGACCGGCTGATCGCCGACGGCGTGTTGTTCACCTCGGCCGAGCCACCCGATCCACCGAGGAGTCGATCGTGACAGACCCGAGGACGCCGGTGCTGGTCGGCTACGGACAAGTCAACCAGCACGACGAGAACCCGGACGCGGAGCCGGTCGAGCTGATGGTGGCGGCGGCGCGCGCCGCCACCGACCCGCGGGTGTTGGAGGCCATCGATTCCATTCGTGTGGTCAACGTGTTCTCCTGGCGTTACCGCGATCCGGGTCGCTTGCTCGCCCAACGCCTCGGCGCTAAGGATGCGGCCAGTCGCTACACGGGGGTGGGCGGCAATGTCCCGCAGACCCTGGTGAGCGAGGCGTGCCTGGACATCCAGTCCGGGCGGGCCGACCTGGTCATGATCGCCGGCGCCGAAGCGTGGCGCACCCGAATGCGCTTGCGCGCCCGCGGTATCCGGCCGGACTGGACCAAGCAGGACGAGTCGGTGCCGTTCGCCGAGGGCGCGAACGAGGGTGTGCCGATGGCCGGGCCCGCCGAGGACCGCATCAAACTGGACCGGCCGGCGCATGTCTATCCGATGTTCGAGCAGGCGGTGCGGATAGCGGCGGGGGAGTCGTCGGAGACGCATATCCGCCGCATCGGCGAGCTGTGGTCACAGTTCAGCGACGTCGCAGCGACCAACCCGTACGCGTGGAGTCGAACTCCGCGGTCTGCGGAGGAGATCTGGCGGCCGAGTCCCGACAACCGGATGATCAGCTGGCCCTACACCAAGCTGATGAACTCGAACAACATGGTCGACCAGGGCGCGGTCATCGTCCTGGCGTCCGCGGAGAAGGCAACCCACCTGCAGATCCCCACCGAGCGTTGGGTTTTCCCGTACGCGGGAACCGACGCGCATGACACCTACGCGATCGGCGAACGGGCAGAGTTCTATCGGTCGCCCGCGATCAGGATCGCCGGTCAGCGGGCGCTGGAACTGGCCGGAACCGGCATCGACGCGGTCGACCTGATCGACATCTACTCGTGCTTCCCGTCGGCGGTCCAGGTGGCCGCCGCTGAGCTGGGGCTACCGATCGGAAAGGCCGACCGCCCGCTGACGGTGACCGGCGGGCTGACGTTCGCCGGCGGCCCGTGGAACAACTACGTCACGCACGCGATCGCCACCATGGCCGAACAACTGGTGGCCAATCCCGGCCAGCGCGGATTGATCACCGCGAACGGCGGCTTCCTGACGAAGCACAGCTTCGGTGTATACGGCTCCGAACCGCCCAGGAACGAATTCCGTTGGGAAGACGTCCAATCCGTCGTCGACGCTGAGCCGACGAGAACCGCCGAGGTGGAGTGGTCCGGTGTCGGCACCGTCGAAGCCTGGACGACGCCGTTTGACCGCAGCGGATCTTCGGAGAAGGCCTTCCTCGCGGTCCGCACCCCGGACGGCGCCCGGACGCTGGCGCTGATCGACGACGCGGCCGAAGCCGACACCACCGTGCGGGAGGACATCGCGGGGGCGAAGGTGCAGGTGCATCCCGACGGCACCGCCAACCTGATGTGAGGTAACGCTGCACTCCGATCGCGTTACCGTTACCCGGTGAAACCGCGGACGGTCGCGTTGCTACTGGCGTTGTGGTGCCTGCTGGCGATCGTGCCCGCGCTCGTCATCGCCTTTTTCTTCGACATCAATCCGGCGGACCCGTCGGGTCATGTGCTGCTGGTCTGGATCGTCGGCTACCTGCTGCAGTTCGCCGTGTTCGCCGTGCTGGCCGTGCGGACGGCGGGCACGGACTTCGTCGGCTGGACGATCGCCTCCCTGGTGCCGTGGTCGGCGAACTGGCTGGCCCCGATGTCCCCGTGGTGGCTGCTGGCCTGCGCCGCGATCCTGCTCGGCTATTCCTGGTGGTTCTACCGTTCGGTGACGCGCAGCAACTAAGCGAGCAGGCCGCTCAACGCCTGCTGCGGATCGGCGAGCCTCTCCGGATCGACCGGCGATCGTGACCGAATCAGTGACTTGACGTCGTCGAGCACATCCCAGACGTTGACGTTCATCCCGGCCAGCACCCGGTTGTCGGCGTCGAGCCAGAACGCCACGAATTCGCGGCCGTCGACGTCGCCGCGGAATACCACCCGGTGGTATTCGGGGGCGTGGCCGACGTACTCCATGCCGAGGTCGTACTGGTCGGTGAAGAAATAAGGCAACTCGTCGTATTCGGCGTGCTTGCCGAGCATGCCGGCCGCCGCGGTCGCGGGCTGCTTGAGCGCATTGGCCCAGTGCTCGGTGCGGATCCGCGTCCCGAACAGCGGATGCTCGGCCGAGGCGATGTCGCCGACCGCGAAGATGTCGGGGTCACTGGTGCGCAGCGCCGAGTCGACGAGTACCCCGCCGTCTTCGCCCATCGCCAGGTCCGCCCGCTGCGCCATCTCGGTGTTCGGTGCCGCGCCGACGGCGACCAGGACGGCGTCGGCGTCGACGGTGGACCCGTCGCCGAGCCGCAGGCCGGTCGCGGCGCCATCGTCGGTGGTGATCTCCTCGACCGTCGCGCCCAGCCGCAGGTCGACCCCGTGGTCGCGGTGCAGTTTGGCGAACACCTCGGCGTTCTCACGGCCGAGCGCGCCGAGCAGCGGCAGTTCGGCCGCCTCGACCACGGTGACGTTCACGCCGCGGTCGCGGGCGCCTGCGGCCACCTCGAGGCCGATCCAGCCGCCACCGACGATCGCCAGCGACGATCCGTCCGTCAAGATGGCGTTGAGGGCGTCGGAGTCGTCGACGGTTCTCAGGTAATGAACGCGGTCGGCATCGGCGCCCGGGATCGGGGGCCTGCGCGGTGCCGAACCGGTGGCCAGCAACAGCCTGTCGTAATGCAGGGTGCTCTCGTCGGGCAGCGTGACGGTATGGCCGTGGGGGTCGATCGACGTCACCTCCGTGCCGAGCCGCAGGTCGACGTGATGGTCGCGGTACCAGGCGGCCGGTTGCACGGTGAACGCGTCGAGCGTCTTCTTGCCGGCCAAGTATTCCTTCGACAGCGGAGGACGCTCGTATGGCAGCCGCTCTTCCATGGCGAAAACCACGACATCACCGTCGAAGTCTTTGTCGCGCAACGCTTCAGCGGCCTTTGCCCCGGCCAGTCCACCGCCGACAATGAGGAAAGTTCCCGATTTCGACGACATGACCCGACGCTACGCTGTCTAGGGCGCGTCGACGGGCACTTCGGTATAGGACGGCGCGAAGCCGTCCGCGCTGAAGGTGAAGCCCTTGCCGCTTTGCTCACTAAGGCACGCCACCCCTAATTCTTCTTGAACGTTGCAGCGGAACCGGGCCGCAATCAAGGTCCTGTTGAACTCGAGAACCTTCGCGGGGCCGGGAGTCAGCGAGAACCCAGGTTGGTCCAGGGCCGCGAAATGGACGTCGCCCTCCGGCTCGATGACGATCGCGTTCGGCGTTGTCGCCTCGCCCGCGGCATTGGGGACGGTGTCCGGTTCGCCGGCAATGCCCAAACCCCCACCCGCGGACTGGCATCCGGCCATGACACGCGGCAGAATCGCGCACTCCCACTGGCCGCTGGGCGTGGTGAAGTAGTAGCCGGCCTTACCGTTCGGGTGCGACACATAGTCGAAGGCATCAACCAGATGCGCGATGTTGGTGGGCGGGAGCTGCGGCGTGGTGACGGTATTCGTCGCTGTGTCGGGCGGCGGCTCTCCGGTGTCCACTACACGAACGTTCGAGCAGCCCGCGACGGCCAACAGCGCCGCCGAGATCAGAATTACAAGTCGCATTTCGTCAATAGCGTGCCGGAACCCGATTTCGGCGGATCAGGCGGGGGTCAGGTCACCAGCTCCCTGAGCCTGCACGCATTGCGGACGGCATGCCCGCCGAGGTCGTTGTTGAAGTACACGTCGACCCGCTTGCCCTCGCCGTGCCACGCCAGGACGCGATCGGCCCACCAGCGCAGGTCATCCTCGGAATAGGAGCCGGTATACAGCGAAGCCGGCTCGGGCCCGTGCATACGGATGTAGACCAGGTTGCTCGTCGCCCGCGGCACACGGGCCAGTTCGGCGCCACTCATTACCACGTAGGCGGCGCGGTGCCCTTCCAGCAGAGCGAACACCGCCGGGTCATTCCAGGACGGATGCCGCAGCTCGACCGCGACCGGAATTCGTCGCGGCATGAGCCTGAGGAAGGAGTCCAGCCGGGCGTCGTCGCGTTCCAGCTCGGGATGCAGCTGGACCAGCAGCGCTTCAGCTCGATCCCCGAGTGCCTTCCAGCACCGCTCGAAGCGCTCCACCCACTGCTCGGGCGACTTCAGCCGGCGGAAGTGGGTCAACCCGCGATGCGCCTTGACCGCCATGGTGAACCCTTTGGGCAAGCGTTTCCGCCAGCCCTCGAAGGTGCTGTCGCGGGGCCATCGGTAGAAGCTGGCGTTGAGTTCGACGGTTTCGAACTCCTCGACATAGAGCGCGAGTCGTTTCGATGCGGGCGTGCCCTGCGCGTAGAGCACGTCGGTCCAGTGGTCGTAGGACCAGCCCGACGTGCCGATCCGGATCATCCCGATTCGCCGAGGACTTCGGCGCGCAGCTTCTTGTCAAGCGAGACGCGGATGAGCGCCGCCGCGAGTTTCGCACCGTCGCGCGATGCCAGATTGCCCAGCTCATCAAGATCAGTGGGTAGATTCAGGTTGCGCGCTGCGCCCACGGCCCGCTGGTCGAAGTAGGGCCGCACCCACGTCCATACGTCCTGCACCTCCCGCAAAAAGATGTCTGCGCCGGTATCTCCGATTCCCTTGAATTGCTTCAGGAGTCGCTTCACGGCATTCGCGTCACGCTTGCCTTGGTCCGCCAGGCCCCTAAGATCACCACCGTATTCGTCGCGGACGGTGGTGGCGATATCTGTCAGCCGAGTGGCCGAGCTTTCGTCGTAGCGCACATAGTGCGCGCGCCCGAACGCCTTGATCATGGTGTCCCGGTCAGCATCCAGCACCGATTGCGGGGTCTTCAGGCCGGCCGCAAACAGCTCCCTTGCAGCCTGCACGGCGATCGCTGCGTCGATCGGCTTGCTGAACAACATGGCCAGCACCAGCAGTTGAAACAGCGGCATCGGCTTGTCACGCAGCTGGATGCCGGCATCCTCGGCGTAAGTGGTTCCGGCAATCTTCAGCAGGCGCCGAACCAGCTCCTGGTGCGCTGAACGTGCCATTCGAGTGGCTTACCCGTAGCAGCTGCGCAGAAACGTCGGATCACTTTGGCGGCAGGGTCTTGGCGAAGTCGACGCCGCGGCTCACCCAGGACTGCAGTTGCCGTTTGGTCTTGACACCGTCGGTCGAAACCCGTAACCACCCGCGCATTTCGCGGCCTGCCATCACCATCGGCTCGACGTGCTCGCGCGTCACCAGCTTGTCGGTCTCATCGCGTGGAACACGCACCATCAGCCCGCCGTGGCCGCTGGCTACCACGGACATGTTGCCGTTGATCAGGAATGCCAGGCCACCGAACATCCGCTTCTCGTTGACCCCGCGCTCGGGGCTGATCAGTTCGCGGATCCGGTCAGCCAGATCGGTGTCGTAGGCCATTGGTAGTCAGGGGCGCGGTGTCCGCGTAGCGGATCCGTTTCCCCATCCCCCTTTCAATCCGTGCGTGCGGTTTTCCCGCACACGGCTTACCGATGATCTTCTGGACATGGTTACGCAGCCTGCGGGTAGCGGATGGAGCCGGACAGTTTGTGCAGGCCATGCCCGCGAAACCACTCCGGCGTCCATTGATCGGCTTGCCCGGCACGTAAGTTGCGGCCACGCTTCTTCACCATCAGGCGATGGAGGCGCCACACCACGTACCGGTCGATCTGGATGAACTTGGTGGCGGCGTTGCCGGTGCGAAAGTAGTTGCCCCAGCCGCGCAGGATCGGATTCACATCCGCGATCACATCACGGATGTCGAGCCCGACCCGGTTGCGCCCGGTACGGTCGCGGACCTTGGCCCGCACCCGGGCCATGGCCGCTTGGCTGGGCCAGCGGTGCAGGTAGTAGCGCACAATGCGCTTCTGCTCCCACAACCGCCCCGACATGCGCGCCCGGAAGTGACAACCCAGAAAATCCA
>NZ_JBOGDB010000028.1:0-52374 GCF_050701515.1 Mycobacterium sp.
GTGGGCAAGTCGGTGCGGCGCGGCGATGACCTCTTCGGCAGAAATGTCGCGATGGCGGCGCGGGTTGCGGCGCAGGCCGACGGCGGTCAGACACTGGTCAGCGAGCCCGTGCGCGACTCCGTCAGCGGCGACAACGGTATCGCCTTCGACGACGGCCGCGACGTCGAGCTCAAGGGCTTCACCGGCAAGCACCGGTTGTACACGGTCGTTTAGTTACCGCGGCTGCGCCTGGGCTTCGATCGCCCGCGCGAACAGCTCACCCTTCCTGGTCAATTCCAGTACGCAGTACCAGTACCACACGTCGGTGTTGTCGTACCCGTCGACGTAGACCGACCGGATACGGCTCAGTTTCTCCTCCAGCGAGCCCTCCCATGGCATGAACCCGCGCCCCCCGCTGCCGATCGAGCCTATCCCGGCAAGCCCGCCTCCAATCAGGTCGGCGATCAGCTCAAGAGTCCGCTGCTGCAACACCGCGGCCGGTTCGCCCGGGCTGACTTCCTTCACACGCCAGTGGATCTGTCCGAGCTCTATCCAATCGATGGTGCCGTAAAGCAGCACTTCCCGGGCCGCATCTGCAAACGGCCAATTCCATTGCCTAACAGCACTATCCGATGATTCCTCACCGTTGTCGACCGGTATCGCCTGTGCCGCTCGCCGACCCGCCTCCGTCAGCCGGAGCCAGGGTGAATCGAAAGCATCGACGTTCTGGTCTGCGACATGCGCGGCGAACCCCGCGCGGATGCGCTCAAGCCCGTCGGCGACGGGAATGGTCCACGCCACGAAACCCTGCCGTGTCCGGTCACCGATGACAGCAAGGCCGTCGTCCACCAGCGAGCGCACGAGGTCAAATGTCACCTGCTGCACCGCCTCCGGCGACCCGTCAGGCTGCTCCCGGAATACCCGGTCGTGTACCGCCCCCAAGCCGAAAAGGCCAAACTGCGCCCGAAATAGCACCTCGTCCCTAGCCCACGACATACCAACGACGCTACACCGACCATGACGTGGTCTTCGTCGCCTATTTGACAGAGCGGCCACCCCTGCCGCCGGCACCAAATTGCCGCATGCCGACCCACCTGAGCGGCGTTAGGTTTGGTCAATGGCGGTGATTGGCGTGGACCCTGCGGCCCTGCGCGCCGCGGCGGGCCAAATTGATGGCGTTGCGGCCACATTCACGGCGGCCCGCCCGCCGAACGTCCCGGTATTGAGCGCACAGGCCACCACGGCGGCCGTCAACGTAGTGCACGCCGCCACAAACGCCGCCGTCCGCACGACGGCCGCCCGACTGCGCTCGACCGCATCCGCAATGGCCGCCGGCGGGACCGCATTCGCGACGACCGAACGTGCGTCGAGGGATGCGATCACCACCCTGACTGCGGCGGCGGGGTAGCGGTGCACGCGGTGTCCGGCGGCCTGCCGCGGCTGTCCGAGGTTCAGGCGCGGGACATAAACCACCTCACCGCCGCCGCTCAACGGTGGACGGACGCGGCGACACGGTGGGAAGACGGGTTCGTCCAGGTTGCCCGCCAGTCGTTCGGGCCGGGCGCTCCGGGGCCGTACAACTCGGCGCCGCACAGCAGCGGGTGCTGTCCGCGGTGAGTGCGACCCGCGCAGCGGGTTTCGAAGTGCTCGACGACCTCACCGTCACTTTTTTGGACGACGGAAAGTCCCCCGCCCGGCGCGCGCAGGCCCAATCCCTGGCGCGAGACATCTGGACGCGGGCCACGCATCTCGCCGCGACCGATCGTGATGTGGCGCAGCGCATCGGGCCATCGTCCAGCGAGATTCAGAGCCTTTCGTTCGGACCAGAACTTGGCGGCCTCAGGGAGACTCCGCCCAACGAAGCATTGGGTGTGCGCAATGCCGAAGACGTTCACGATGTCGTCGATCCACTTCCGCCAGGCAAGCAACCGCATGTGCGGGAACTTCCGACTTCGGCCGAGATCAGGACGCTCTACGAGTACCTGACCCAGAACGGCGTGCCCGCACCGCCGAGCTCATATCCGGGTACGGAGCGCCTGCTCGAGGACGGGACACGGATCAGCATCCGGGAAACAAGCTCCTCCTCCTCCTTCGAAGGAACGACGATCGACATCAGGTTCCCCGATGAAACGACGATGAAGGTGCACCTGCCCGAGGACGGGGAGCAACCACAGCCAGCACCCGCGCCCGAATCCGGGTTCTGGGACACCGTCGGCGGCATCGCGATTGGCATTCTTGGGGGGATCGCCTGGGTCGGTGAGAAGGCCACTTACCCGTTCCGCTAACCCACCGCTATTTTCCCGTTTTCGCCTCGCCGGACTCGGCCAGCCGCTGGTGCAGGCGGGCCCGGATGTCGTCGGGCGTGTATGAATTACGTCGACGTTGATCGCGTGCGACCAGCACGCCACCCGCGACGACACCGGCGACGCTGGCCAGCCCAATCCATTTCCAAATACTGCGCATGGACAAAGTGTGCCTAAGCTGCGCTGGTGGACGCGAACACGGTCACCCTCGAGCAGGCCCTGAACGAGACGCGAACTGGGGATATCTGGCTGTTCCGCGGCGTCTCCCGGCCAGACCGCACGATCCAGGCCATGACGAATGCCCCGGTCAACCACGTCGGCATGACCGTTGCCATCGACGACCTGCCGCCGTTGATGTGGCACGCCGAACTCGGCGACAAGCTGCCCGACATGTGGACCGGGAGCAACCAACGCGGTGTTCAGCTCAACGACGCGCGAGCCGCCGTCGAGCGCTGGATCATCAACTACAGCCAGCGCTGCTGGTTGCGTCAGCTGACTCCGTACGCCAGCCGCGAGCAGGAAGACCAGCTGCTGCGCGTCATTGCACGGATGGACGGCACACCGTTCCCCAGCACGGCGCGCCTGACGGGTCGTTGGTTCCGGGGCCGCGTTCCCACCGCGAGTGACTGGACGAAGGGAATCCCGCTCGTGGACAAGAAGGTTCGCGAGTCAGCGCAACGGAGGAGGGCCGATCAGCGCAAGGTGGGCCTGGAGACCGCGTACTGCGCCGAGACGGTCGCCGTCACCTACGAGGAGATGGGACTGCTAACCACCGACAAGCATTCGAGCTGGTTCGACCCCGGCCGGTTTTGGAGCGGCGAATCGCTGCCGTTGACCGCTGGATACGAATTGGGCGACGAGATCGCCGTAGTACTCGATTAATCGACCTTCATCTCGGCCAGATCCGACCAGCCGGTCGCCTCGACCGTCTCGCTGATGACCTTGGGCGTGGACGCCAGCGCCTTGGGCAAGTCTTTCTGTGCCTGTTTGAAGTGCTCGCTGTTGACGTGCGCGGCGCCGGCGTCGGCGTCTCGGAACGCCTCGACCAGTACGTATACCGCCGGGTTCTCCAGACTTCGGGACCAGTCGAACCACAGATTGCCGGGCTCGGCCCTGGTGGCGTTGGTGAACCGCTCGACCAGGCTGGGCCAGCGTTCCGTCCAATCGGCATTCGTCTCGAACTTCACGACGATGAAGATCATCACGGCCTCCTGCTGCCGATTTGAACGGTACGCGGGGCGGCTCGGGGCTCGCGACCGTGCAATCAGCGACGGGACACGCCGCCACGGCGTCGCTCAGCGCACAATGGGTGCCTAGCGCATACGCCGCGGTATGGTCCGCCCATGCCGCTGCATTACGTGGATCCGCACAAGAAGCGTGGGCGCGTGTATAGGACGCTGGAGCGCTTCGGCCGCTCTCGCGCGGGACAGTTCATTGCGCGACATGTCTCCCCGCGCATCGACGGGTGGTTGTACCGCGCAACCGGCGGGCGCTATCCATGGATCCTTGGCGCGGCTGCCACAGCCCCATTGATCAGCACGGGTGCCAAGTCTGGTCAGCCACGCGAGGTGCAGCTCACCTACTTTCACGATGGGCGCGACCCGATCCTGATGGCCTCCAACTACGGCGGACCGAAACACCCGCAGTGGTATCACAACCTCAAGGGGCACCCGGAATGCGAATTCGGCGGCGAGAGTTTTGTGGCGACTGAGGTCACCGATCCCGACGAGTACACACGCCTATACGGGCTCGCCGAGCACGTCTACGCCGGTTACGGCGACTACCGGGCCAAGACCGAACCGATCGGGCGCCAGATCCCCCTCTTCCGCCTCAAGCCACGCTAGCGGGATCCCTGTTTCGCCGACCTTTGTTAAAGGCGCGCGAAACAGGGACTGGCGTCCTCTTTAGGGATCGACGCGTTCTGGCTGGAAAACTTGCCGACGACTCCGGTCTCCGTCACTTCGACGCTATCGGCATGGATACCGAGCGGATAGTTGTCGTTCAGTTTCTTAGTGAGGTCGTTGAGCGCTGTCTGCACCGTGTCCTTGGGCAGCGGGCCGGTGACGTCGAGAACCTCCAGATTGAGGTCTCCGTCGGTGACAACGGGCTTCGCCGTGACGCTGTTGTCGCCGGCTTCCAGGACGATGGCGCTCAAGCCAGGTTTCGTGCTAACACCCGTGACCCCTACAGCGGGAAGGTTTTCGACCACGGTGTCCTTGATGCCGTCGGCCTTCCAGCTGAGTGTTACGTTCAGCGATCCGATGGTGCCCTTGGAGTCGGCGGAATCCTGCAACCGCACGTCCGCGAGGGCCACCTCGGCCGTCATCCCCTTGGCGGCCTGAACGTTGTCACCCGCGGTGGCGACCGAGATGTTCGTGTAGTGACCGGTGATGTGCTGCCACAAGAACGGCGGGTTCACACCGAACGAGATAGTGGCACCGTCTTGCACGACGCATTCGGCAACCTCCACCAGAATGCTGTCCGCCCGGGACCGCGCATAGAGCTCGGCGCCGGCCAAACCGCCGGCCAGCACCGCGACGATGATGATCGCGATCAGGACAATCGACTGCCGGTTAAGGAAGCGCGAGCCGCGCGGCTTCTCGACAGCGGGCTGCCGGCCGCCGGGAAACGCTGGAGGCGGTGGCGGTGGCTGTGGAGGTGGCGGCTGATGCCGCCGGATCCGCTCGGTCGGCGCTGCATCGGCGGGCGACTGCGGGGCGCGGATGTGCTCGGTCCGCGTTGCATCCGGGGGCCGATACCGCCCGCGGATGTGTTCGGTCGGTGGTTCCGGGCGTCCAGGACGTGGGAGCCGTCGCGTCGGAGGCTCGGGCGGCTTCCCCCTACCGCGCCATCCAGGCTGCCCGGGGCGTTGCGGCGGCGTCACCTCCGCGATTCTGCCTCATAAGTGGGACCCGCCTTACACGTTGAACCGGAACTCGCCCCGATGCCGTACGTCACATGTGGTCCCGGTGACGACCGGCAGCCGACGCCGCCCTGGGTCTGTTCAACGCACTAACTGCGGTTGACCCTGACCGCCTCTTGAATCACCGCCTTGAACGCGCCCGCGTCCAACTCATCGTCTTCGCGCAGATCAATGGCACGCCCGACGGGGGCCTCGAGGCTCGCGTTGAACAGGTTATCCGGGTCGCTCACGGACGAGCCCTTGGCGAAATTCACCTTGACCTTGCCCTTGTAGGTTTCCAGCGTGCAGATCAGGCCGTCCAACGAGAACGCCGGCACGCCGTCAGGGTTCGATGGCTTACGCCACTTAATCTCCTCAACAACGTCGGGTTCGGCTTGCTTGATCAACGACCGAATCTCATCGACCCGATCAATGCGCCAATCCTCACTCACAGCGTCAATGTACTTCCCACCATCGGTCGCGACTACCTCTGCCCAGACGTTGCTTGGAACCGGAACTCGACCACATCGCCGTCGGCCATCACATAGTCCTTGCCCTCGATGCGGACCTTGCCCGCGGCTTTGGCGGCGGCCATCGACCCCGCGGCGATCAGCTCGTCGTAGGACACGATCTCGGCCTTGATGAAGCCCTTCTCGAAGTCGGTGTGGATGACCCCGGCCGCCGTGGGCGCGGTGTCGCCCTGGTGAATCGTCCAGGCCCGCGACTCTTTGGGCCCCGCGGTCAGAAACGTCTGCAGGCGCAATGTGTGGAAACCGGCGCGGGCCAGCGCGTCGAGTCCGCGCTCGGTCTGGCCGATTGACTCCAGCAGCTCGGCGGCCGACTCGTCGTCGAGCTCGGCCAGCTCCGACTCGATCTTCGCGTCGAGGAACACCGCGTCAGCCGGTGCCACCATCTCGCGCAGCGCCGTCACCCACTCGGCGTCGGTGAGCACCGCCTCGTCGGCGTTGAAGACGTACAAAAACGGCTTGGTCGTCAGCAGACTCAGCTCGCGCAGCACTGCGGGGTCGACAGCCTCACCGGCCGCGAACAGCGTCTTGCCGCCATCGAGAATCTCCTGCGCCGCGACGGCGGCCTGGTAAGCAGGCCGGCGATCCTTATGGGTGCGCGCCTCCTTCTCCAGTCGCGGCATCGCCCGCTCCAGCGTCTGCAGGTCGGCCAGGATGAGCTCGGTCTCGATCACTTCGATGTCGGACTTGGGATCGATCCGACCGTCGACATGGGCCACGTCGTCGTCGGTGAACACCCGCACCACCTGGCAGATCGCATCGCTTTCGCGGATGTTGGCCAGGAACTTGTTGCCCAGGCCGGCCCCTTCCGACGCGCCCTTGACTATCCCGGCGATGTCGATGAACGTCACCGGCGCGTGCACGATTTTTTCGGAGTCAAACATTTTCGCGAGCTCGGCCAACCGCGAGTCCGGCAACGGAACCACACCCTCATTCGGCTCGATCGTCGCGAATGGGTAATTGGCCGCCGGCACGTTGTGACGCGTCAGCGCGTTGAACAGCGTCGACTTGCCGACATTCGGCAAACCGACGATTCCCAGGTTCAAGCTCACAGGGTCCAGAGTCTAGGAGACTGTGACGGGCACGCCAGCGCGCGCTGGCAGCCACTTCAAGCCAGAGCCGGTACGGTCTACATGTGTCAGGACAGCGCGCGAGGCCGGCAGTGGCGGCCGATCACCGCTCCGTAGTCCCCCACATTCCGGGTGTGCCGTCGTGGGGTGCCGTGCTGATCGCGGTCACCGCCAGCGCCATTGGCTTCGCCTTCGACGCCGGCTCCGGCGCCAAGGAACTGACCGCCGTCTTCTCGGGCGCATATGTTCTCGGCTGCATCGCCGCCGTGCTGGCGGTGCGGCAATCCGGAGTCTTCGCCGCCGTCATCCAGCCGCCGCTGATCCTCTTCGTCTGCGTGCCGGGCGCGTACTACCTGTTCCACGGCGCCGCCATCACCGGACTCAGGGATCTGCTGATCAATTGCGGCTACCCGCTGATCGAGCGCTTTCCGCTGATGTTCTTCACCTCGGCCGCCGTGCTGCTGATCGGGATGGGCCGCTGGTATCACGGCATGACGACCCGTCGTGGCGTGGCGCAGGGCAGCGAGCAGGCCGATGACGGCCGGCGCTCGTCGGTCACATCCAAGATCGCGTCCATGCTGACGCGGGAGTCCGAGGACGACGCCGTCGATGAGGCACCCGCGCCGCGTCGCAGACAACACTCCATCGACCGTCCCACCAAGGCGGCCAAACCGCCGGCCGCAGGCACCGCGCGAACCCGCGGCGGCCGGCCGATCAGGCGCACAGAGCCATCACGCTCGCGGCACACCCGCCCGCCGGAGACCGAGATCATCGATCCGGTGGCCGAACGTCCCCGTCGGCCCCGTGTCCGTCAGGCCGAGCCGCCACCGCCGGCCGAGCCGCACCGGCGACCCCGTACGCCATCTACCCGGGAATCTCGTCAGCAACCGCCGCCGAGTGATCGCCGGTCGCCCTACCAGCGACCCGAACGGCGCAGCCGATTCGACGGCTTTGAGCCGTTCGAACCGCACGGCGAGAGCGGATCCAACAACGGAACCCACCACCCGGTGTCTCGGGTGCGCTATCGCGGCGGCGACGACAGCGATCGTCGCCCGGAATACCGCACCCGGCCGCGTGCCTCACGGCAGGCCGAAGCCTGGGAGTACGACGCGTAGGCCGCTACGCGCGCGCCGGGCGGATCTCCCGGGGTAACGCGAACACCAACGTCTCGTTGGCCGTCGTCACCGGCTGCACCACGTCATAGCCGTATTCGGCCAGCCGCTCCAGCACGCCACGCACCAGCACCTCGGGGACCGAGGCGCCGGACGTGACACCGACGGTGGTCACACCCTCCAGCCAGGCCGGTTCGATGTCGCCGGCGTAGTCGACTAGGTGAGCGGCCTCGGAGCCGGCATTCAGCGCCACCTCGACCAGCCGCACGGAGTTCGAAGAGTTGCGGGAACCCACCACGATCACCAGCTGGCATTCGCGTGCCATCGCCTTGACCGCGACCTGGCGGTTCTGGGTGGCGTAACAGATGTCGTCACTCGGCGGATCCTGCAGCTTGGGGAAGCGTTCGCGCAGCCGCTGCACCGTCTCCATCGTCTCGTCGACCGACAGCGTGGTCTGCGACAGCCAGATCACCTTGTTCTCGTCGCGGACGGTGACGTCGTCAACGGCATTCGGGCCGTCCACCAGCTGTACGTGATCGGGCGCCTCGCCGGCGGTGCCGACGACCTCTTCGTGGCCCTCGTGGCCGATCAGCAGAATGTCGTAATCGTCGCGGGCGAACCGCTTCGCCTCGTTGTGCACCTTCGTGACCAGCGGGCAGGTCGCGTCGATGACCTGCAACTTTCGCTCCGCCGCCGAGGTGTGCACCGTCGGTGCCACACCATGCGCGGAGAACACCACGATGGCGCCCTCGGGGACCTCGTCGGTCTCGTCGACGAACACCGCGCCAGCCTTGGCCAGCGTGTCCACCACGTGCCGGTTGTGCACGATCTCGTGCCGGACATACACCGGCGCGCCGTGCTTCTCCAGCGCACGCTCGACAGTTTCCACCGCACGGTCGACGCCGGCGCAGTACCCCCGCGGCTCGGCCAGCAGCACCCGCTTGCCGGTCACACCGCCGGCGACCGAGCTGGAGGCACCCGGAATCCCCATGTTGATCGTCGACGGCATGGTTCCTAGGGTACGTGGCTGCGGGGTCGATCGTCCGTCGAGGAGTCGATACGACTCCGTCTGGGTCAGGCACGTCTGTGTTGACATACGCTCACATCGAGCATCGATTGAACCGATGTGAGTAAACATTTGCATCAGGCGCCGACATGTCTAATGTGAGCATATGGCAACATCCGCTGGTGCTGAGACGCCGGTCCGATCGCCCGAGGCGCTTGGCCATGCGATCAGGTCGGCACGGGCGCGCGCGGGGTGGACACAGTCAGAGCTCGCAGAACGCGCGCGAATGAACCGCTACGCGGTCGCGTTGCTTGAGAGCGGCCACCAGACACGCGCGATCGAGCAGCTCTTCGACGCCTTAATCGCACTCGACCTCGAACTTGCCGTCCGTCCCAGGGGAAAGGTCGAATGAGTAACGAGCTGGATATCTGGCTCGGAGACCGTCTGGTCGCTCACACTGTCAGCCGAGATCGAACCGACAAGGTTCGTATCGCCTATTCCGATGCCATCAGCGAGCAGTACTTCCCGGAGGTACCACTACTGTCCTGCTCGTCGTCGCCAACGTGGATGATGGTTTGACCCGCGGCTGGCCCAGCGAGCGCGTGATCAGGATCGTCTCAGCGCGGATAGATCGTCTCCTATCGCGTAGACCGCTAGGGGGTCCATTCGCGAAACGCACCAAGCGTTCCGTTCCAACTCCCAACCGCCCAACTCTCGACGGTGCGACCGCCGCCAAGCAGGAGCCAACTTGATCCAGTTCGTCACACCAGCCGTAGGCTGGTGCCCATGGCTACTGCACCCTATGGGGTCCGTCTGCTGGTAGGTGCGGCGGTCACCGCCATCGAGGAAACCAGAAAGCTTCCGCAGACCATCCTCACGTACCCGATGACCGTCGCCAGCCAGGTCGCGCACTTCGTGATGAAGATGCAGCAGGACGTGGCCGATCTGGTCATCAAGGGCGACGAGACGCTCGAGCAGCTGTTCCCGCCCAAGGAGGAACAGCCGGAGTGGGCGACCTTCGACGAGGACGTCGAGGACGAGACGCCCGAGCCGGCGAGCCCCGACGGCGAACGCCGCACCGAAGGCCGCTTCGCGTTGTTCACCACCGGGGAGCCCGACGCGGCGGCGGACCCCGACGATTCCACCGAGACGGCCGACCCACCCGACGTCGTCGCGCGGCTGGACTACGAGACGTTGACCCTGGCCCAGCTGCGCGCCCGGCTGCCGTCGCTGCGCGTCGGCGACCTGGAAGAGCTGCTGGCCTACGAGGGCGCCACCAAATCACGTGCGCCATTCCAGACGCTGCTGGCCAACAGGATCACCCGCGCGTCCGCCAAGTGACCGAACCCGCGCAAGGCCAGTCCCCGGAAAATCCGTGGCCGGTCCGTGCCGTTGCCACCAGGGTGGCGAAGTGGATCGATCGCCTTGGCGTGGTGTGGGTCGAGGGCCAGTTGACCGAGCTGAAGGTTCGGCAGGATTCCAAGACCGTCTTCATGGTGCTGCGCGACCCGGCCGCCGACATGTCGCTGTCGCTCACCTGCCACCGAGAACTGGTGCGCAATGCGCCGGTGCGGCTGTCCGAAGGTACCCAGGTGGTGGTGTGTGGCAAGCCCTATTTCCACACCGGGCGTGGCTCATTCTGGTTGCGGGTCAGCGAGATTCGCGCGGTCGGGGTCGGCGAACTGCTCGCCCGCATCGAGCGGCTGCGCCGGCTGCTGGACGCCGAAGGCCTGTTCGACGTCCGACTGAAGCGACCAATTCCGTTCCTGCCCAGCACCATCGGGCTCATCACCGGACGGGCCAGCGCCGCAGAGCGTGACGTCATGACGGTCGCGACGGGACGCTGGCCGGCCGTCCGCTTCGCCGTCCGCAACACCGTGGTCCAGGGGCCCAACGCTGTCCCCCAGATCGTCGAGGCGCTCCGCGAACTCGACGGTGACCCTGCCGTCGACGTCATCGTCGTCGCTCGCGGCGGCGGCAGCGTCGAGGACCTGCTGCCGTTCTCCGACGAGACGCTGTGCCGGGCCATTTCGGCCTGCACCACGCCGGTGGTCAGCGCCGTCGGGCACGAGCCGGACAACCCGCTCTGCGATCTGGTCGCAGACTTGCGGGCGGCCACCCCAACCGACGCCGCCAAACGCATCGTCCCCGACACGGCCGCCGAACAAGCGCTGCTTCTCGACCTGCGCCACCGCAGTGCACGGGCGCTGCGCAATTGGGTACATCGCGAGGAGCACATCGTGAGCCAGCTGCGCAGCCGGCCGGTGCTGGCCCAGCCGCTGGCCGCGCTGACCGCCCGATCCGAGGAGATTCACCGGAGCCTGTCCTCCGCCCGCCGCGACATCACCCGGCTGGTGACCGCGGAAACCGACCGGGTCGGCCACCTGGCCGCCCGGCTCACCACGCTGGGACCGGCCGCCACCCTGGCCCGCGGGTACGCGGTCGTGCAGGCCATGCCGGACGGTGCGGTGCTGCGAACGGTGGACGACGCGCCACCGGGGACTCGGTTGCGGGTGCGGGTGTCCGACGGAGCCGTCACGGCGGTCAGCGAGGGTGGTCAATGAAGCCTATTAGTGAGTTGGGGTACGAAGAAGCGCGCGATGAACTGATCGAGGTCGTGCGTCAGCTCGAGCAGGGCGGGCTGGATCTCGATGCATCGCTGAAACTATGGGAAAGAGGCGAAGAGCTAGCAAAACGCTGTGAGCAACACTTAGCTGGGGCCCGGAAGCGCATCGAGGACGCACTGGCCGCAGGAGGCGACGAGGAAACTTGACAGTGGAAGCAATTCTGAATTAGGGGGTCGAAACTGAAACACGTTTCAGTTATGCTCGCCGCATGGCTGATGCATCGCTGACCACTGAACTTGGCCGTGTCCTGGTCACCGGCGGCTCCGGCTTCGTCGGGGCCAACCTGGTGTCCGAACTGCTCGAGCGGGGCCACCAGGTGCGCTCCTTCGACCGCGCGCCCTCCCCGCTGCCGGACCATCCGGGCCTGGAGGTCGTCGAAGGCGACATCTGCGACAAGGACACCGTGGCGGCCGCCGTCGACGGCATCGACACCGTCTTCCACACCGCGGCGATCATCGAGCTAATGGGCGGCGCGTCGGTCACCGACGAGTACCGCCGGCGCAGCTTCGCGGTCAACGTCGGCGGCACCGAGAACCTGGTGCAAGCCGGGCAGGCAGCAGGGGTGAAGCGGTTCGTCTACACCGCGTCCAACAGTGTGGTGATGGGCGGCAAGCGGATTTCCGGCGGAGACGAAACCCTGCCCTACACCGAGCGATTCAACGACCTCTACACCGAGACGAAGGTGCACGCCGAGCGATTCGTGTTGTCGCAGAACGGTGTTGGCGGCATGCTGACCTGCTCCATCCGGCCCAGCGGCATCTGGGGTCGCGGCGACCAGACGATGTTCCGCAAGCTGTTCGACAGCGTGCTCGCCGGCCACGTCAAGGTTCTGGTCGGCAGCAAGCACGCCAAGCTGGACAACTCATACGTGCACAACCTGATTCACGGCTTCATCCTGGCCGGCCAGCATCTGGTGGCCGGCGGGACCGCACCGGGTCAGGCGTACTTCATCAACGACGGCGAGCCGATCAATATGTTCGAGTTCTCCCGACCGGTGGTCGAGGCGTGCGGGCAGCGCTGGCCGCGGTTCCGCGTTTCGGGCGCCTTCGTGCGCTGGGTGATGACCGTGTGGCAGCGGCTGCACTTCCGCTTCGGTCTGCCCAAGCCGCCGATCGAGCCCCTCGCCGTCGAACGGCTGTATCTGGACAATTACTTCTCGATCGCCAAGGCGGAGCGCGATCTCGGCTATCGGCCGCTGTTCACGACCGAAGAGGCGATGCGCGACTGCCTGCCTTATTACGTCGAGCTCTTCAACGAGATGAAGGCACAGGCGCACGGCGCGCCGCCGGTCAAGGCCGTCACGGCAGCCCATCCAGCGGGCTGATTTTCCCGGTCGCGCTGTTGACCAGCGCGGCACGATCCAGCGTCGCGCGTAGTGGCAGCACGTCGAGCACGGCGCCCGCCGCCACGGGCAGCTGCGCCAAGGTCGCTCGCGGCGCCAGCGAGCAGTGCGGCAGCCAGCTGCCGGGCACGTAGTGCTTGTGCAGCTCGGCGCCGGTCGCGGTGACGGCATCGACGACCCGTTGCTGGCGTGCCACGAATTCCGCGCTCACCCCGGAGACCAGCCAGGTCCGGCCGCGGCGGAACAACCCAATCCCGTCAAACTGCAGCTCCACCGGGGCGCCACCGTCGAGATCGCCCAGCGCGGCGGTCACCGCCGTCTGGTCCCAGCTCCGCAGCACCGCATAGGACACGTGCGGCACATGCTTGCCATGGGTGTGTGAATGCAGGCTCGGCACGCCGGCCTGCTCGAGCCGTTCCCACAGTGCGCGGACCGCCCGCTCCGATCGCCGGTCGAACAGCAGGCAGACGGCCAGGGCCACGTCAGCTGGTCAGATGGACCGGGTGGCGGGTGACCGCCTCGATCCGCGCCCCCGCGCGGTGCAGCAGGTCCGTGCCCAACGCGATCAGCGCGCGGGCCGCCGCGATCTCTTCGCCGATCATCGGCTGGCTGACGTCCTTGGGATTGCGGAACGCATCGCCAATCGTCGTCATGGTCTCGCCGTCACCGAGCTGGACGCGGACCGTCGCATGGGTGTGCGTTTCGTCCTCGTCGAACCCGATGTCGACATGCCAAACATTGTCCAGAATCTTGTCGTACATGGCCGTCACCTTCCCTCTAATAGAGTGCGCCCCGTCCGGGCTGAGCACCAGGGAATGGACGGCTTCGTCTCAGCCGGCATTACGAAGTAGGCGACCGTTCGGCTTCTGCGAAACGGTCCACCAGCTGCCGCAGCACGGCGACGCTCATTGATTGTGTCGCACTGGACACCGCGCGTAGAACGCGATGAACGGCCGCGTGTGGGATCGCCGGGGGCACGACGTAGAGCACCGCATCGCGTGAATGCGTACCCATCAAGTAGATCGTGTCGCGGGCAACCAACGCGTAGGGATCAACGGCGGTCACCGCGGTGCCCCGAATTACCCGCGACGGTGCGTTCGGCCACAGGCTCGGGTCGTAGACCACCCGATGGACTCGGCCGATCGACAGGCCAATAACGGCAACCAGGTCCGGCAGCTCGGCTCGTAGATCGGCACTCTTGGGCCACCACGCACCGTCAACGGCGCCCGGAAGGGGCGATCGGCTGCATAATGCCAACCGGGCGGTGCTCGAGAATTGGGAAGTGATCTGCACCATTGGTGGTGCTCCCGTCGGCTAGCAGAGCGATCGCAGACGGCAACCAGCGAGCTGGACACGCGACGAACCCACGACTGGCGTAACGATAGCAGTCGACACAAACGTCAACGGTTCCGTAAATATTTGGTGGCAGCCTGCTGAAGCCGCATTGTAGGAGTTGTCGTCGCAATAAGGTCAAGGCGCACAGTTGATTCGGTCGGGGCTCAAGCAAAGGGGCGTCACATGCCTGACGGCAAACCGAACATCTTGGTGATCTGGGGCGACGACATCGGGATCAGCAATCTCAGCTGTTATAGCGACGGCCTGATGGGGTATCGCACCCCGAATATCGACCGGATCGCCGCCGAGGGCATGCGGTTCACCGATTCCTACGGTGAGCAAAGCTGTACCGCAGGGCGCGCGGCATTCATCAGCGGGCAAAGCGTGTACCGGACCGGCATGAGCAAAGTCGGCGTGCCGGGCGTGGACATCGGTTGGGCCGCCGAGGATCCGACCATTGCCGAATTGCTCAAGCCGCTGGGCTACGCCACCGGCCAGTTCGGCAAGAACCACTTCGGCGACTTGAACAAGTACCTGCCAACCGTGCACGGGTTCGACGAGTTCTTCGGCAACCTGTATCACCTGAACGCCGAGGAGGAGCCGGAGAACTTCAACTACCCGCACGAAGACCGCTACCCGCGACTGTACAAGTTCGCCAAGCCCCGTGGAGTGCTCAAGTGCAAGGCCACCGATGAGGCGTCCACCGAACCCGACGACCCCAAGTACGGGCCGGTCGGAAAGCAGACCATCGAGGACACCGGGCCACTGACCGCCAGCCGCATGGAAACCATCGACGACGACATCGCCGATGCCACCGTCGACTACATCAAGCGTCAGCATGCCGAGGGCAACCCGTTCTTTGTCTGGTGCAACTTCACCCACATGCACCTCTACACGCACACCAAGCCAGAGAGCCGGGGTCAGGCCGGGCTATGGCAGTCGCCCTACCACGACACGATGATCGACCACGATCGCAACGTGGGCACAGTGCTCGACGTGCTCGACGAACTCGGCATCGCCGAGGACACCATCGTCATCTACTCCACCGACAACGGCCCGCACCGCAACAGCTGGCCCGACGGCGGCACCACGCCGTTCCGCAGCGAGAAGAACACCAACTGGGAGGGCGCCTTCCGCATTCCCGAACTGATCCGCTGGCCCGGCAAAATCAAGGCCGGCACGGTGTCCAACGAGATCATTCAGCACCACGACTGGTTGCCCACCCTGCTGGCCGCCGCCGGCGACCCCGACATCAGCGAGAAGCTCAAAAAGGGACACAAGGCCGGGGCCGACGGAAAAACCAAGTACAAGGTCCACATCGACGGCTTCAACCTGCTGCCGTATCTGACCGGCGAGGTCGAGGAAAGCCCGCGACGCGGCTTCTTCTACTTCTCTGACGACGGCGACCTGGTAGCCATGCGATTCGAGAATTGGAAGATCGTCTTCCAGGAGCAGCGCTGCCCGGGCACCCTGCAGTTGTGGGCCGAACCGTTCACGCCGCTGCGCTTGCCGAAGCTGTTCAATCTCCGCACCGATCCGTACGAATACGCCGACATCACCTCGAACACCTACTACGAATGGCTGATGCGCAACGACTTCTTCCTGTTCTACGCCACCGCGATGGCGACGAAATTCCTCGAGACGTTCAAAGATTTCCCGCCGCGGCACGCGCCGGCGAGCTTCAGCGTCGATCAGGTCGTTGAGAAGCTGCACGAATTCCTAGCGAAGGATTGATCAAATGCCGAATTCACAGCCGAACATCCTCGTCATCTGGGGAGATGACATCGGAATTTCGAACCTGAGTTGTTACGGCCGGGGGATGATGGGCTACTTCACACCCAACATCGACCGGATCGCCGATGAGGGAATGCTTTTCACCGATTCGTATGGTGAGCAGAGCTGCACGGCGGGTCGGTCGTCGTTCATCACCGGCCAGAGCGTGTACCGCACCGGCATGAGCAAGGTCGGGATGCCGGGCATGGACGTCGGCCTGCAGAAAGAGGATCCGACCATCGCCGAGTTGCTCAAGCCGCTCGGGTACGCGACCGGCCAGTTCGGCAAGAACCACCTCGGCGATCTGAACAACTACCTGCCGACCGCGCACGGGTTCGACGAATTCTTCGGCAACCTGTACCACCTCAACGCCGAGGAGGAGCCCGAACACGAGGACTATCCGACCGAGCAAGAGGCGCCGCTGATGCGCAAAGCGCTACTGCCGCGCGGGGTCATCCATTCGTGGGCCACCGATAAGGACAGCGGCGAGGTCGACGACCGGTACGGCCCGGTTGGCAATCAACGCATTGAGGACACCGGACCGCTCACCAAGAAGCGGATGGAGACCATCGACGATGAGACCACCGGCGCCTGCATCGACTTCATCAAGCGTCAGCACGAGGCAGGCACTCCGTTCTTCGTCTGGATGAACATGACCCACATGCACTTCCGGACTCACACCAAGCCGGAAAGCCGGGGGCAGGCCGGCCGCTGGCAGTCGCCGTACCACGACACGATGATCGACCACGATCGCCATGTCGGACAGTTGCTCGATCTGGTGGACGAACTCGGCATCGCCGAGGACACCATCGTCATCTACAGCACCGACAACGGCCCGCACGCCAACAGTTGGCCGGACGGCGCCACCACCCCGTTCCGTAGCGAGAAGGCCACCAACTGGGAAGGCGCTTTCCGGATTCCCGAGATGATCCGCTGGCCCGGAAAGATCAAGCCGCGCAGCGTGTCCAACGAGATCGTCCAGCACCACGATTGGCTGCCGACGTTCCTGACCGCCGCGGGCGAACCGGACATTGTCGAAAAGCTCAAGAAGGGCCACAAGGCCGGTGACATGAAGTACAAGGTCCACATCGACGGGTACAACCTGTTGCCTTACCTGACCGGCGAAGTCGAGAAGAGCCCTCGGCGCGGGATGATCTACTTCTCCGACGACTGCGACGTGCTGGGTATCCGGGCGGAGAACTGGAAGGTCGTTTTCATGGAGCAACGCTGTCCCGGCACGCTGCAGGTGTGGTTCGAGCCTTTCACTCCGTTGCGTGCGCCGAAGCTGTTCAACCTCCGGACCGACCCGTACGAGCGCGCAGACATCACGTCGAACACCTACTGGGATTGGATGATTGACCGCATCTTCCTCATGTTCTACGGCTCGGCGGTCGTGAACCAGTTCCTCGAAACCTTCAAGGAGTTCCCGCCACGTCAGGAACCTGCGACGTTCACCATCAATCATGCGGTCGAAGAGCTCGACAAATTCCTGGCGGCTAGGGGCGGCTGAGCATGGCCGAACTCGCGTCATGGGTTGACGGGCCCACGAAGTCGGCGATTGTCCACTTCGTGGGTCGAGTCACCACCGACGGCGGCCCGGATTACGTTGCGCCCGAAGCACGTATCGCGGTGTTCGACAACGATGGCACGCTGTGGTGCGAGAAGCCGATGTACATTCAGCTCGACTTCATCGTCCGCCGGCTTGCCGAGAAGGCGGCGGCCGATTCGGCGTTGACCGAGCAGCAGCCGTACAAGGCGGCGTCGATGGGTGACCTGAACTGGTTCGGCGGTGCGATCACCAAGCACTATCAGGGCGACGACTCCGATCTTAAAGTGCTTGCCGGAGCGGTGATGTCGTTACACGAGTCGATGAACGTCGAAGACCACGCGGCACTGGTGAACGCCTTCTTCGCCGAGGCCAAGCATCCCACGCTCGACCGTCCATATCACGCGTGTATCTACCCCCCGATGGTCGAATTGCTGCGCTACCTAGAGGCCAATGGTTTCACCTGCTACATCGTCTCCGGCGGCGGACGTGATTTCATGCGTCCGGTCACCAGCACGATCTACGGGATTCCGCCCGAACGAGTGGTCGGCAGCTCGCAGGACCTGCGCTTCGAGGGCAAGGACGGCATTGGCGATCTACTGATAGAGCCCGCGCTGGATGTCTTCGACGACGGGCCTGAAAAGCCGGTCCGAATTTGGAGCCGCATCGGCCGGCGGCCGATCCTGGCGGCGGGCAACTCCAACGGAGATGACGAGATGCTGATGTACTCGGGCCTGCCAGGCGAAGCGTCGCTGCGGCTGCTGGTTCTGCACGACGATGACACGCGCGAGTTCGCTTACACCGCAGGCGCGGAACGGGCTTTGGACCACGCCAAGCAGTACGGCTGGTCGGTCGTCAGCATGAAGAACGACTGGAACACCGTCTTCAGTGAATGAGGGGCTCGTCTGGATCTCCGCGCAGGCCACCGTTCTGGGCTCCGATCGCCACTACCCCGAAGAAGCTCCCGCCGGCGAGGTGAACGTTGACGGCTTCTGGATGCGCGCAGGTCAGGTGACCAATGCCGAGTTCGCCGAATTCGTCGATGCCACAGGCTATGTCACGGTTGCCGAGCGGCCGCTCAACCCAGCCGATTATCCCGACGCGCCCGCGGAGAATCTCCAGCCGGGTTCGATGGTGTTCACCCGCACACAGGGACCGGTGGACCTGCGGCACCTCAATCTGTGGTGGACCTGGACGCCGCGCGCGTCGTGGCGACGGCCGGTGGGGCCGCATTCGTCGATCGCCAACCGCGCCGACCATCCGGTGGTGCACGTCGCCTATGAAGACGCCGAGTCCTACGCGCAGTGGGCGGGTCTCGCGCTGCCGACCGAGGCGGAATGGGAAGCCGCTGCGCGCGGCGGGCTCGATGCCGCGGCCTACACCTGGGGCGACGAGCCCGAGCGGCCCGGGCAGCGGCTGGCCAACTACTGGCATGGCGACTTCCCGTGGCGTCCGGACCCGGGATACGGCCGCACCACCCCGGTCGGCGGCTTCCCGGCCAACGGCTACGGCCTGTTCGACATGGCGGGCAACGTGTGGGAGTGGACCACCGACTGGTACGCCGACTCGCGAGAAGGCGACCCGTGCTGCGAGGCCGGCAGCTACGACCCGCAGCAGCCGCAGTTCCGGGTGCCGCGCAAGGTCATCAAGGGTGGCTCGTTCCTATGCGCGGACAACTATTGCCTGCGCTACCGCCCCGCCGCCCGCCGGCCGCAGATGATCGACACCGGCATGAGCCACATCGGCTTCCGCTGCGTCAAACGATGAACCGCCGAGTTCTGCGCCATGGTTGTGCAATCGGCGGCGGAACGACCCTGGTGCAGAATTCGCGAATAGGCGAAGATGCGCTGAACACGTTTCAGGCAGGAGGCGTATGACTGAGCAGCGGGTCGCGGTCGTCATCGGCGGAGCCTCGGGCATCGACGTCACCGATGAGGACTCGGTACAACGGCTCTTCGACGTCTGCCTCACCGGCTCGTTCATCGTCGCCAAGCACGCGGGGCAGAACCTGCGCGAAGGTGGATCCCTGGTTTCGATCAGCTCGCTGAACGGGCGGCAGCCGGCCGTGGGGATGAGCGCCTACTGCTCGGCCAAGGCCGGCCTGTCGATGCTCACCCAGGTCGCGGCGCTGGAGCTGGGGCCGAAGGGCGTCAACGCCGTGTCACCTGGCTTCGTCGACACCGGCGCGGCCGAGCGCGGTGTTCTCCACGTAGTCCTCGTCAAACGCTATCCCGACGTGCTGGGACATGTGATGAAACTGGCCGAGGCGCAGCGATGAGCCTCTCGGGCGAAGAGCCGAGGAGTAGGAGTTTCGCTGGCAAGCAGGCCATTGTCACCGGCGCCGGTTCGGGGATAGGCGCGGCCTTGTGTCGCGCGCTGGCCGGTGCCGGGGCCGATGTCGTGTGCACCGATGTCGACGGCGACGCAGCCGGGCGGACGGCCGCCGGTCTTGGCGCCAATGCCCGATCCGCCCGCCTCGATGTCACCGACGCCGCCGCGGTCCAGGCAGTGGTGGACGAGGTGGTGGACCGGACCGGCAGGCTGGACCTGATGTTCAACAACGCCGGCATCGTGTGGGGCGGCGATACCGAACTGCTGACGCTGGACCAATGGAACGCGATCATCGACGTCAACATCCGCGGTGTCGTTCACGGCATCGCCGCGGCATACCCGCTGATGGTCCGGCAGGGCCACGGTCACATCGTCAACACCGCATCGATGGCCGGGCTGACCGCGGCCGGACAGATCACCAGCTACGTGATGACCAAGCACGCCGTCGTCGGGCTGTCGCTGGCGCTGCGGTCCGAGGCCGCGGCTCGCGGGGTGGGCGTGCTGGTGGTCTGCCCGTCGGCAGTCGAGACCCCGATTCTCGACAAGGGCGCGGTCGGCGGTTTCGTGGGCCGCGACTACTTTCTGCGGGGCCAGGGCGTGAAGACGGCGTACGACCCGGACCGACTGGCACGCGACACGCTGCGGGCCATCGAACGCAACAAGGCGGTGCTGGTTAAGCCGCGACGCGCGCACGCCCAGTGGCTGATGGCACGGCTGGCTCCTGGACTGATGCAGCGCATGTCGATTCGCTTCATCGAGAGCCAGCGAGCCAGCCAACAGGTGCATTCGCCATGAAGACCGAGTTCACGCTGACACAGAAGCGTGCGCTGGCCGTCGTGACGGTCATCGCCGTCCTGTTCGGCGCGTACTTCCTGCGGAGCTACTTCATTCTGATCGTGGTCGCCGCCGTGTTCGCCTACCTGTTCGGCCCGCTGTACAACCGGCTCAACAAGCGACTCAGCAAGGGCGCCTCGGCAACCCTCACCCTGTTGGCCGCGATAGCAAGCGTCATCGTGCCCGTCGGCCTGATCGTGTTGCTGGCCGTCGTCCAGATCACCGAGATGGTCAGGAGCGTCGCCGGCTGGGTCGAGCGGACCGACCTGTCCGCGCTCGGCGACAGGACGTTGCGCTTCGTCAACGAAGCGCTGGCACGGGTTCCGTTCGCGGACGTGACGGTCACTCCGGAGATGATCCGGAATGCGATGACGACCGTCGCCCAGAATGTCGGCCAGTGGCTGCTGCAGTTACTGCAAGGCGCCGCGGGCGGCGTTGTCGGCGGGATAACCGCGGCGATCCTCTTCCTCTACGTGTTCATCTCGCTGCTGACCAACAAAGACGCGGTGCAGACCCTGATTCGCCGGCTCAACCCGCTCGGCGAAGAAGTCACCGACCTCTACCTCGCCAAGATGGGCGCGATGGTGGGCGGCACGGTCAGAGGGCAGTTCATCATCGCCGTCTGTCAGGGCGTCGCGGGAGCGGTCTCGATCTACATCGCCGGTTTCCACGACGGGTTCTTCATCTTCGCAATACTCTTGAGCGCACTCTCCGTCATTCCGCTCGGCAGCGGCATCATCACGATTCCATTCGGCATCGGAATGATCCTGTTCGGCAACATTTTCGGCGGGGTGTTCGTCATCTTGTTCCACATCATCGTGGTGACGAATATCGACAACTTCCTGCGGCCGATACTGGTACCACGGGAGGCCCGCCTCGACCCGGCGCTCATGCTGCTCTCGGTGTTCGCCGGAATCGGAATGTTCGGTGCGTTCGGCATCATCATCGGCCCGGTGCTGATGATCGTCATCGTTACCACGATCAGCGTCTATCTGGCGGTGTACAAGGGCGTGCCGCTTGAACGGCATGACGACGACGAAAGTTCACCCCGGAAGAAGCGCCGACTACGGTGGCTCACTCGCAGGGCCAGACGGGCCGAACCCGAGGCCCCCGAGCCGGAGCCGGACGCCCCCGCAGCGGACCAAGAGGAAACCTCGCCTCCGTCTAATTCGCGCTCAGACGCGCGGTGAGAAATTCGACGACGCGCTTGCGCGCCTGGTAGGTGGGGTGGGCTTCCTGCTCGCGCACCTCGAGCGTGAGCACCGAGTGCGCCATCTTGCCGAACCCGTGCTCGTTGCCCTTCTTCGAACTGATCTCGATGACCTCGAACGCGTCCCCGAGCCGGTCCTTGAGGGTCTTGAACCGCTGCGCCGGGACCAACGGATCGTCACTGAACCGCAGGCCCAACGCACACAGGCCATCGTTGGCCGCGCGCTGCCCGATGACTTGCAGTTCCCCTTCGGACAGTCCGGGATCGCGGCGCTGTTTCGGCGTCACCGCCAGGGGCAGCGACGGCTGACTGAGCACGGGCGCGAGCACGCTGTCATCCACCGCGGCCGCCAGTGCGAAGCCGCCGGTGAAGCACTGACCGATCACCCCGACGCCCTTGCCCGGCGTCTTCTCGTTCAGGTCTCTGGCCAGCGCACGCAAGTAGTGCGCCACCGGCCGGTCGGCGTTCGTCGCGAACGCGGCGAATTCCCTTGCGACGCAGCCACGCAGCATTGTGGGAACCGCGCCCGGCCGCACCGCCGGCGCTCCCGGAGTGCCGAAAAGCGATGGGGCGGCGACGGTGAATCCGTTGTCCACCAAGTGATTACCCAACGCCAGCACACCGGGATGCAGGCCGGGCATTTCCGGGATCAACACCACTCCGGGGCCCTGGCCCTTGCGGTAGACGTCGTGAGTGAGGCCGGCAGCGGTGAACGGCGCGGCGGTCCATCCGGTCAGATCGGCTTCCGGTGCGGTCATGGCGTCTCCGTCCTATTTCGCGCGCAGCGGCGGCTGGCTCTGCGTGGCCGCCGCCAGCGTACGGTACTCGTCGGTACCGGCGGCACCGGTTATCGCAAGTTGCGCCGGACCGGTAGGGCCGTTCAGCCGGGTCGTCCACACCGGTTCGACTCCGTCACCGCCCTCGTAAACCACCCACCGCACGCCGTTCACGTCCTGCGTCCCGGTCGGGACCAGGTCGGTGTTGACGGAGCCGACCAGCTTGTCCTCATCGGCGTTGCTCTGCACGAGGGCCAGATACATCCCGCTCGGCGCGAGGTAGCCGACCGTCGACGTCACCGCGTGCGCCGGCCCGGACGGCTCGGTGCGGCCGCCGTCGATGCCGCCGCGACTGCCGGAATTGGACTGCCAACCCTCGGGCAGCACCGGCACCCGGATCGGGATGCGCAGTGCGTCGGCGTCGGCCTGCAATGCGCCGGGGGCGTCGTAGGAGGGCGCCGGGCCTGGACCTGGGCCGCTAGGTGCGAACGAGCACATTCCGAGGATGCCCGCCAGGATGATGCACGCCGCGACCAGCGGCGCGATCGACCAGAACATGTCGCGGCCATCCTGCAACAACCGCGGCTTGGCGGGTCTGGGGGCGGGCTGGGGCTGGGACGTCACAAGTGCCAGTATCCCAGCTCTCAAACACCGATCCGGTAATGGGACAATCACAGCCATGACGCGACCGAGACGCGAAGCCCCGGACCGCAACCTGGCCCTGGAGCTGGTGCGGGTCACCGAGGCCGGCGCGATGGCGGCGGGCCGCTGGGTCGGTCGCGGCGCCAAGGAGGGCGGCGACGGCGCGGCGGTCGACGCCATGCGGGAACTGGTCAACACGGTGTCCATGCGCGGCGTGGTGGTGATCGGCGAGGGCGAGAAGGACAACGCCCCGATGCTCTACAACGGCGAGGAGGTCGGCAACGGCGACGGGCCGGACTGCGACTTCGCGGTCGATCCGATCGACGGCACCACGCTGATGAGCAAGGGCCTGGCGAACGCGATCTCGGTTTTGGCGGTCTCGGAACGCGGTTCCATGTTCGACCCGTCGGCGGTGTTCTACATGAACAAGATCGCGGTCGGACCGGAGGCCGTCGACGCGATCGACATCACCGCGCCGATCGGCGAGAACATCCGCAGGGTCGCCAAGGGCAAGAACATGTCGGTATCGGATATGACCGTGTGCATCCTGGACCGGCCGCGCCACAAGCAGCTGATCGACGATGTGCGTGCCGCCGGTGCCCGGTGCCGGCTGATCTCCGACGGTGACGTGGCGGGCGCGATCTCGGCTTGCCGGCCAAACACCAGCACCGACATGCTGGCCGGCATCGGCGGTACCCCGGAGGGCATCATCGCCGCGGCCGCGATCCGCTGCATGGGCGGCGCGATCCACGGCCAGCTGGCGCCCAAGGACGACGAGGAACGCCAGAAGGCGCTCGACGCCGGTTACGACGTCGACCAGGTCTTGGTGACCGAGGATCTGGTGTCCGGCGACAACGTCTTTTTCTGCGCCACCGGCGTAACCGACGGCGACCTACTCAAGGGCGTGCACTTCTACAGCGGTGGCTGCACCACCCAGTCGATTGTGATGCGCTCGAAGTCGGGGACCGTCCGAATGATCGAGGCCTACCACCGGCTCTCGAAGCTCAACGAATACTCCGCGATTGACTTCACCGGCGACAGCAACGCCATCTACCCCCTGCCGTAAACCCAACTGACATGGGAGGGAACACCCACATGAGCGCCGGCTCCCCTTCTCCGACTGCCGTCGGAGACGAGTACCGCATCGAACACGACACCATGGGCGAGGTCCGGGTGCCGATCGCGGCGCTGTGGCGCGCGCAGACGCAGCGGGCGGTGGAGAACTTTCCGATTTCGGGACGCGGGCTCGAGCGCGCCCAGATCCGGGCGCTCGGCCTGCTCAAGGGCGCGTGCGCGCAGGTGAACAAGGACCTGGGGCTGCTCGCAGCGGAGAAGGCCGACGCGATCATGGCCGCGGCCGGCGAGATCGCCGACGGCCGCCACGACGATCAGTTTCCGATCGACGTGTTCCAGACCGGCTCGGGCACCAGCTCGAACATGAACACAAACGAGGTGATCGCCAGCATCGCCGCGCGAAACGGCGTCACGGTGCATCCCAATGACGACGTGAACATGTCGCAGTCGTCCAATGACACGTTTCCGACCGCGACCCACATCGCGGCCACGGAAGCCGCTGTGCGCCAACTGATTCCGGCACTCGAGGTGCTGCACGAGTCACTCTCGTCTAAGGCCCGGCAGTGGCGCACGGTCGTCAAGTCCGGTCGCACCCACTTGATGGATGCGGTGCCGGTGACGCTGGGCCAGGAGTTCAGCGGCTACGCCCGCCAGGTCGAGGCCGGCATCGAGCGGGTGAAGGCCACGCTGCCGCGCCTCGGCGAGCTGGCCATCGGCGGCACCGCAGTGGGCACCGGGCTCAACGCACCCGACGGGTTCGGCGAGAAGGTGGTCGAGGTGCTGGTCCAGCAGACCGGGTTGGCCGAATTGCGCACGGCAGTCAACTCTTTCGAGGCCCAAGCCGCCCGTGACGGGTTGGTCGAGGCGTCCGGCGCACTGCGCACGATCGCGGTGTCATTGACCAAGATCGCCAATGACGTCCGCTGGATGGGCTCCGGCCCGTTGACCGGTCTGGCCGAGATCCAACTACCGGATCTGCAACCGGGCAGCTCGATCATGCCGGGCAAGGTCAACCCGGTGATCCCCGAAGCCGTCACGCAGGTGGCCGCCCAGGTGATTGGCAACGACGCCGCGATCGTGTGGGGTGGCGGGAACGGCGCATTCGAGCTCAACGTGTACATCCCGATGATGGCGCGCAACATTCTCGAGTCGTTCAAGATTCTGACGAACGGCTCCCGACTGCTGGCCGAGCGGTGCGTCGACGGTCTGGTGGCCAACGAGGAGCGCCTGCGTGAGTTGGCCGAGTCGTCGCCGTCGATCGTGACGCCGCTGAACTCGGCGATCGGCTACGAGGAGGCCGCCGCGGTAGCCAAGGAAGCGCTCAAGGAGCGCAAGACGATTCGGCAGACCGTCATCGATCGTGGCCTCATCGGCGACAAGCTGTCCGAGGAGGAACTCGACAAGCGCCTCGATGTGCTGGCGATGGCGAAGGTCAAGCAGGGCGAAGGCTAGTTGGGTTCGCGCGGTCCGAGTAGTTGGCTGACCGTCACCAGGTGGTAGCCGTTGGCCTTGAGCGCCGGGAGGAACTGATACACCGCATCGACCGTGCTGGAGTAGGTGTCGTGGAACAACACCACCGACCCCGGTTTGATCCGCGTCTTGAGCATGTGCGTCGTCTCGGCGGCGTTCGAATCGTTTATCCAGTCGAAAGGAACCACGTCCCATAGTATTTCGGCCATACCAAGATCTTTCGCCGCTGCCCGGACGGTGTCGTTGGATAGCCCGCCGGCCGGGCGGTACAGCTTCGGGCTCTGGCCCGTCGCGGACGCGATGGCGTCGTTGGACTTCGACAGCTGCCCGGTGATCAACTCAGGCGGGATCGTCGTCATGTTGGGTGTTCCCAGGTGTGGCTGGCGACTCCGACCCGCCGCGACCACGCCGAAGACCATCAGCCCGTAGCGCCAGGCCTGGCTGTCGCGTCGCTTCGGCACGGCCGCAGCTTACCGGCCAGCGCGCAGACGGAGCCTTCGCGCGCTATAAGGGGTTGGTGTTGGGAACAAGCATGAAAGTGGCCGTCGTCCGGACCAGAACACGATCTTGAGCGTCAACGACCGAACAGTCCGTACTCAGCAGCCTACGGCCGGCGTGCACCAACTTGGCTTCCGCGACCAGCGGGCCACCCTTGGGCTGCCGGTAGTAACGGACGTGAATATCCGTCGTGACGGTGAAATGAGTACTGACGTCGTAGTTGCCCGCGAGGCAGGAGGCAGAAGCAGCATCCGCGAACGTGGCCAGCATCCCGCCGTGGATGCTGCCTTCGAAATACCCGCGCAGATCTTCGCTGAGCGGCATCGACAGGATCGCCAGGCCCGGTTCCACCCGGACGACGCTCATCTGCATTCGCTTGTGGGCAGGAGACATATAAAGTCGTTCATTGTTCAGCGTGACCATTGGTCCTCCTACTAGAGACAGGAAGATCGTTCCACGCCGGATAGTGTCTTCGATCGGTTCTGGCAAACTACGGCAGGGCGGCGGGGCTGATCTCCTCGAGCATTTCGGTGACCAGCGCGGCGATCGGTGACCGCTCGCTGCGCAACAGTGTGATGTGGGCGAACAGCGGGTGGCCCTTGAGCTTTTCGATCACCGCCCCAACACCGTCATGCCGACCGACGCGCAGGTTGTCGCGCTGGGCCACGTCATGGGTGAGCACCACCCGCGATCCGGCACCCAGCCGGGACAGCACCGTCAGCAACACGTTGCGTTCCAGCGACTGTGACTCGTCGACGATGACGAACGAGTCGTGCAGCGAACGGCCGCGGATGTGGGTCAGCGGGAGCACCTCGAGCATGCCGCGCGACAGCACCTCTTCGAGCACCGCGGGGCTGGCCAGCCCTTCGAGGGTGTCGAAAACGGCCTGCGCCCATGGCCCCATTTTCTCGCTCTCGCTGCCGGGCAGATAGCCGAGATCCTGGCCGCCGACGGCGTAGAGCGGCCGGAAGACCACGACCTTGCGGTGGGTGCGTCGTTCCAGCACCGCTTCCAGCCCCGCGCACAGTGCCAGCGCGGACTTCCCGGTGCCGGCCTTGCCACCGAGGGAGACGATGCCGACGGCCTCGTCGAGCAGCAGGTCGAGTGCCACCCGTTGTTCGGCCGAGCGACCCCGTAGCCCGAACACCTCGCGATCGCCGCGAACCAGTTGCACTCGCTTGTCCGGGTTTACCCGGCCCAGCGCATGCGAGGTGCCGCCGAGCAGCCGGATCCCGGTGTGGCACGGTAGATCCCGCGCGGTTTCCAGGTCGATCTCACCGTCGGCGAACAGCGAGTCAATCACCCCGGCCGACACGTCGATCTCGTCCATCCCGGTCCAGCCCGACGTGATGACGTCCTGAGCGTGGTACTCGTCCGCCGTCAGTCCCACCGCACCGGCTTTGACGCGCAGCGGAATGTCCTTGCTCACCAACGTGACTCGCTTGCCTTCGGCTGCGAGATTGGCCGCGCAGGTCAGTATTCGCGAATCGTTGCTTTCCGTCCGGAAGCCCGCCGGCAGAACTGAAGGGTCGCTGTGGTTGAGTTCTACGTGCAGCGTGCCGCCCTGTGTTCCAACGGGAATCGGCTGATCCAGCCGACCATGCTCAAGCCGAAGATCGTCGAACAGCCGCAGTGCCTGTCGAGCGAACCAGCCCAACTCGTGATGATGGCGTTTGGCCTCCAGCTCGCTGATCACAACCAGCGGGACGACCACTTCGTGCTCGGCGAACCGTGTACAGGCCCAGGGATCGGACAGCAGCACGGACGTGTCGAGGACGTAGGTCCGGATGGAGGAATCGGTCACGTAGCGCTCCTCGAGCCCGCGCGGCCCCGCACGAACCTCTCGGCGGACACTGCGGCACCAGGGCCGGGGCCGGCCCTCTCGAATCGAATCGATCGGTACCGCCCGGACAGCAGAGCATGTCGCTAGCCATCGAAAATGACGCTACTCCCGAGGAGGCAAGCGTGCCGTGCAGGCGCGCCGAGGCTTAACCGCCTAGCAACTCAACCGATCACGAACTGACGCAGGTCCGGTTCGTCGGTCAGGCCCCACGCCGTGATCCGGTCGGAGATCACTCGGCGCAGCGCCGCCGCGTCGAAGACGCCCGCGTCGGCGACGGCCTGAAGCTTGTCCTGGTAGGCGTCGATGTCCCCGCCGACCACACCGAGTTCGGCCGCGCGCCGCGCAATCGCGTCGATCGTCTCGTCGCGGGCGTACTCCACACAGTGCGCGACAAGGTTGGCGAAGAACTCCTCGTGGCGCTCCTCGTCCTTGGCAATTCTCTCCATCAGGCCCCGCAGCACCGGCTCTTCGGTCTGCGCGGCCAGCTTGCGGCAGAACACCGCATGCGCGTGTTCGTAGAACGCCATGAACGCCAGCGTCTCGATCTGGCTGAACTTGTCGGCCCGGTAACCCTTCATCACGTGCTCGACGCGGACGTCCTCGTTGGCGGTCGGGTCGATCTCGCGGGTGACGACCAGGTACTCGCGCAGCGCGATGGCATGGAGATGCTCTTCGGCGGTCCACCGCCCTAGCCATCGGCCGAACTTCTCCTCGAGGATGAAGTGCTCGACGAGCTCGCGGTGGTAGCCGGACATGTTGTCCTTGGTGATGAGCAGGATCTCGAGCGCATCGGTGACGTGCTTGGGCAGCGTCACCTGCGATGGATCCCAGTCCCGCCCGCCGAGGAACGCGAAGTTCTCGCCCTGGTCGAACGGCACGTAATCGTGCGCATTCCAGAGGTCCTCGGTCTCCACATGCCGGGCCATGTTCTCCGCCACGACCGGCTCGAGCTCGAGGATCAGTGCGTTAGGAACAGGTTTCTGCGCCATGAAAGTAACTGTAACCCACGTTCACACCTTCCTGAAATCGGGTGTGGCGGGTCACCGGCGGCCGTGCAGCTCCCAGTCCTCCAGGCCCTCGTACAGCGGAAACTCCCTGGCCAGCCGGGTGACGCGGGCCTGCAGCGCCGCGACATCTGCCGACGCACCCTGCGTCAGCGCGGTGGCGATGACGTCGGCGACCTCGGTGAACTCCGGGTCACCGAAGCCGCGGGTGGCCAGCGCCGGAGTGCCGATGCGCAGGCCCGATGTCACCATCGGCGGCCGCGGGTCGTTGGGCACCGCGTTGCGGTTCACCGTGATGCCGACCTCGTGCAGCAGGTCCTCGGCGGCCTGGCCATCCAGCGGCGAGTCCCGCAAATCCACCAGGACCAAGTGCACGTCGGTGCCCCCGCTGACCACGCTGACACCGGCCTTGGCGACGTCGGCGGCCAGCAGCCGCTCGGCGATGATGCGGGCCCCCGACAGCGTCCGCCGCTGGCGGTCGGCGAACTCCGGCGTCCCGGCGATCTTGAAGGTGACGGCCTTGGCCGCGACGACCTGCATGGCCGGGCCGCCCTGGGTGCCCGGGAAGACCGACGAGTTGATCGGCTTCGCGTATTGCCGCCTGCCCAGGATCAGGCCGGAGCGGGCGCCACCGAGGGTTTTGTGCACCGTCGTGGAGACCAGGTCGGCGTGCGGCACCGGCGACGCGTGCAGCCCGGCGGCGACCAGGCCGGCGAAGTGGGCCATGTCCACCCACAGGTGTGCGCCCACCTCGTCGGCGATGGAGCGGAACGCCGCGAAGTCGAGCACCCGCGGATAGGCCGACCAGCCGGCGATGATCACCGTGGGCCGGAATTCTCGTGCCGTTGCTCGCACCGTCTCCATGTCGATGCGCCCGTTGTCGGACACCCCGTAGAACGCGGTGTCGTAGAGCTTGCCGGAGAAGTTGAGCCGCATGCCGTGTGTCAGGTGGCCGCCGTTGGCCAGATCCAGACCGAGCAACCGCTCGCCCGGGCTCATCAGCGCGGCGAGCACCGCGGCATTTGCCTGCGCCCCGGAATGCGGTTGCACATTGGCGAATTCGGCACCGAAGAGCGCCTTGGCGCGATCGCGCGCGAGGTTCTCGATGACGTCGACGTGCTCGCAGCCGCCGTAGTAACGCCGGCCGGGCAGCCCTTCGGCGTACTTGTTGGTCAGCACGCTGCCCTGCAGCTGCAACACGGAGCGCGGTGCGAAGTTCTCCGACGCGATCATCTCGAGCGTGTCGCGCTGGCGGCCGAGTTCCTTGTCGAGCAGCTCTGCGATATCGGGGTCGACCTCGGCCAGCGAGGCCGACATGACGGAGGAGGCTGCGCGGATATCGGGTGTCGCGGTCACGGCCGTGAGTCTGGCACTCGGGCCACGCGAATTGGGCCCTACCTCCTCCGCGCGACTACAAGGTCAGGCCGGGGTAGAGCGGGTTGGCGGCCAGCAGCTCGGCGGCGCCGGCGTGCACGCGCTCTGCGGTGCCGTCGGCGAGCCGGTACTTGGCCTTCGAGGTGCCCTCCGGCGCCGTGTTGGTCAACACCTCGACCACCAGCTCGGCCACCCGGTCGAATTCGGCGGCACCGAAGCCGCGGGTGGTCAGCGCCGGGGTGCCGAACCGGATGCCGCTGGTGTACCAGGCGCCGTTGGGGTCGGCCGGAATGGAGTTGCGGTTGGTGACGACACCGGAGTCCAGCAGCGCCGACTCGGCCTGGCGGCCGGTCAACCCGAACGACGTCACGTCCAGCAGCACGATGTGGTTGTCGGTGCCGCCGGTCACCAGCCGGGCCCCGCGGCGCAGGAAGCCGTCGGCCAGGGCCTTGGCGTTGTCGGCGACCCGCTGGGCGTAGACCTGGAACGACTGCTGCCGGGCCTCCGCCAGCGCGACGGCCTTGGCGGCCATCACGTGCGACAGCGGCCCGCCCAGCACCATCGGGCAGCCCTTGTCGACGGCGTCGGCGTACTCGGGGGTGGCCAGCACCAGCCCGCCGCGCGGCCCGCGCAGCGACTTGTGCGTCGTGGTCGTGGTGATGTGGGCGTGCGGCACCGGGTCCTCGTCGCCGGTGAACACCTTGCCCGCCACCAGCCCGGCGAAATGGGCCATGTCGACCATCAGCGTCGCGCCCACCTCGTCGGCGATATCGCGCATCCTGGCGAAGTTGACCCGCCGCGGGTAGGCGGAGTATCCGCCGACCAGAACCAGCGGCTTGAACTCGCGCGCGGCGGCGGCCAGCGCGTCGTAGTCCAGCAGACCGGTGGCCGGGTCCGTGCCGTAGCTGCGCTGGTGGAACATCTTGCCGGAGATGTTGGGCCGGAAGCCGTGGGTGAGGTGGCCGCCGGCGTCGAGCGACATGCCGAGAAGTCGCTGGTTGCCAAGTTCGGCGCGCAGCTGCTCCCAGTCCGCCTCGGACAGGTCGTTGACGTGCTTGGCGCCCGTCTCGGCCAGGCCCGGCGCCTCGACCCGGGTGGCCAGGATGGCCCAGTACGCAACGAGGTTGGCGTCGATGCCCGAGTGCGGCTGCATGTAGGCGTGTGACGTACCGAACAGCTTTTCGGCGTGCTCGGCGGCCACCGCCTCGACGGTGTCGACGTTCTGGCAGCCGGCGTAGAACCGGTGACCGATGGTGCCCTCGGCGTACTTGTCGGACAGCCAGGTGCCCATGGTCAGCAGCACCGCGGGCGAGGCGTAGTTCTCGCTGGCGATCAGCTTGAGCGAATCTCGTTGGTCGGCAAGCTCTTTGCGGGTGGCAGCCGCGATGCGCGGTTCGACGGACTCGATGATCTGCAGGATGTCCCGGTAGGCGACGCTCGCGGTGTCGGCGTACTCGGCGCCCGGCGCGGCGGAGCCGGTCACGGACGAGTCTGCAGTCATGGGTCCAGCCTAATCGGGCTCCCGACACCCGCTGCCACAGGCGCCTCAGATGCCACTGCGCCGCAGGGGTCTGAGGTTGCCCGGGTAACACCGCCGCCAGTGATCGGTGTGGCTGCTGTGGCGAACCGATGGGGCGGTCAGGCCGCCCGCGGGGCCGACGGGAGGTCGGCTGGATCGGGCGCCGGTTCGCATAACCTTCCTCGATCCGATCGAAGCGCAGGCCGAGCAGCAGGTCCTCGCGGATCAGGGTGCCGGACTCCATGGCGATCACGCTAACTGCAAGACTGGCCCCATGCCGCGGCTGAGCGAGCCGAGCCCCTACGTGGAGTTCGACCGAAGTCAGTGGCGCGCGTTGCGCATGTCGACACCGCTGAAGCTGACCCAGGAAGAGCTGGTCAAGCTGCGCGGTCTCGGCGAGAAACTGGACCTGCTCGAGGTCGAAGAGGTCTATCTGCCGCTGGCCCGGTTGATCCACCTCCAGGTCGCGGCCCGGCAGCGGCTGTTCGCAGCCACCTCGGAGTTCCTGGGTGAGCCGCAACAGAACCCGGACCGGCCGGTGCCGTTCATCATCGGTGTCGCCGGCAGCGTGGCGGTGGGCAAGTCCACCACTGCTCGTGTGCTGCAGGCACTGCTGGCCCGCTGGGAACACCATCCGCGGGTCGACCTTGTCACCACGGATGGGTTCCTATACCCGAACGCCGAGCTCTATCGTCGAAACCTGATGCACCGCAAGGGCTTTCCGGAAAGCTATGACCGCCGGGCGCTGATGCGGTTCGTCACCGCGGTGAAGTCTGGCGCCGATCATGTTTGCGCACCGGTGTATTCGCACCTGCTCTACGACATCGTGCCCGGCGAGAAGCAGAGTATCCGCCATCCGGACATCCTGATCCTCGAGGGCCTCAACGTGCTGCAGACCGGTCCGGCGCTGATGGTCTCGGACCTGTTCGACTTCTCGGTCTACGTCGACGCCCGGATCGAGGACATCGAGGGCTGGTACATCTCCCGGTTCCTGACGATGCGGTCGACGGCGTTCGCCAACCCGGAATCGCACTTCCACCACTACGCCACGCTGACCGATGAACAGGCGGTCTTCGCTGCCAGCGACATCTGGAACTCCATCAACCGGCCTAACCTGATCGACAACATCCTGCCCACCCGACCGCGGGCCACGCTGGTGCTGCGCAAGGACGCCGACCACTCCATCAACCGGCTGCGGCTGCGCAAGCTCTGATCAGCGCGAGCAGTCACAAAAGCCCCCAAACACTCGGCGTGTCGGGGGCTTTCGCGTCCTCTCGTGAGAAGAGTCAGGCCTTCATCCGGCGCAGGCCCTGGTACTGCAGCTCGGCGAACACCAGCGTGTAGACACCGGTTGCGAGAGCCAGGACGACACCGGTTGTGGTCAGCGGCATCCAGTCAGCCAGCACAAAAACCACGGCCGCAACGGTGTACAGAACGTTGGCGATGATGACGGCGATGCCCGGGACTCGGACCGACGGCAGCGCCGCCAGACCGAACACGACGATGCCATAAGCGATGAAGAAGGCGCTCATCGAGTACTCGAACGCGCGCGTTGTCCCCGACAACTCGGCCAGCCAGCCGGCGAGCGGGAGGGCGGCGATACCGGCCAGCCCGGTCAGTACGGCGTCGGCCCGCATCGCGAAGCGCAGCAGGGAGTCGGTCGACTCGTTCAGTCGGGTCGAGATGGCGGTCATGGTTTTCCTTCCGGTTTGTTGACGAAATCGGTGAGCCGGGTGCGGGGCGGCCAACCTAAACCTCGAAAACGGCGGCGCCCCGCACCGGCGGGGAGGGAGTCACGCCAGACGGCGCACTCCGAGGTACTGCAGGGAACCGATGGCAAGGGTGTACAACGCAGTCGCGACGGTGGCCATCACGCCGAACTCGGTCAGCGGCAGCCAGCCGGCCAGCATCGTTGCCACGACCAGTGCCGAGAATGCGATGTTTCCGACCATCAAAGCGGTTCCGGTGAAGCGGACATTCGGCAACGACGCCAAGGCGTACACCGCAGCGCTGATACCGACGAAGCTCGCCCCGATGACCCACTCGGTGGTCGGCGAGAGACCAGTTAGTCGGGATAGCGGTTCGGCCGCCACCACCACGATGAGGCCGAGCAACGCGGACAGCGTGGCGTCGAGGCGCATTGCGAAACGCAGCAGTGAATCGGTCGATTCGGATATGGGGCGGGCAGTGATTGTGGTCATGTCACTCATGCTGCGCAGAAGGCACTGCCAGATCGACGCCAGGGGCTGCCAGCTACTGCCAGGCGCAGGTCAGCGGTCCTTCTAATCTTGCGCTGCGACCAGATTGCCGCGCAGATCGGCGGCGATCAGCCGGGCCGCGGCGTTCTGCCAGTTGTGCAGCGACCGCTGCGGCACCTCGGTGACGAACCACTGCCAGGCCTGCCGGGCAACGGGGTCCAGGCCGGCGGCGGTCGCGTTCTGCGCGTAGGCGCGGACACCGACGACGTAGGGGAAGTACAGCGCGTTGTAGTGGCGCCATTGCTCCGTGGTGCCGAAGTCGCCGCCGTCGCGCGGCTTGAGCCGGTTGATGCGATCGGCCAGCAGGGCCTTGAGCTCGTTGGCCCGCTCCAAGGGCTGGTCGGGTGCGCCGCGCGCGGCCAGCCGTTCGTCGATGGCCGGTAATGCGGTCAGCGGGCTGGCGACGAGCTTGGAGAGGTCGCCGTAGTGGCCCAGGGCGCGGCGGGTGAGCCGCGCGAAGGTGTCGTCGTCGATCCCCTCGAGCGGGTTGGCCGACCGCAGCGGCAGCGCGGACTCGGTGCGGCGAAGCGCCGCGCGATCGGCCCGCAGGTCCGGCGAGCGGGAGAACGCCATCCGGTCGAGCAGCCCGGCCAGCGGGTCGGCCAGCACGTTGATCGAGATCGCGATCGCCAGGCTGGTGAACAGCAGCACCGTCAGCGCGGCCCGCTGGCCCGTCACCGCCATGCCGATCAGCGCCTGCCCGCCGAACAGCACCGCCACCACGGCGGTCGCCGCGAACGAGCGCAGCATGTCGGCCCGCAGCGCCTGGCCTTCGTCGAACGCGTCCCCGATCGCCACCGCGATGCCGAGAAGCGCGAGGTCGAATCCCGTCGACGCCAGCGCCAGCCAGCTCGGCACCAACCCCAGCGGGATGATCAGGATCGCGTTGCCGAGTGCGAAGAACAGCGTGGCGATCACCACGAAGCCCACCACCGGACCGGGCTGCGCGGGCCGCAGCACCGCCTTTACCATCGCGCCCAGCGAGGACAGCGAGATGACCGCGAACATCAGCCAGTGGCCGGGCCGCAGCGGGCCGTCGACGCTGCCCGCCATCGCCGCGCCGACGAACGCCACCACACCCACGGCGGTAATCAGCGCAATTTCGCCGGCCCGGCTGCGCCAGGTGTCGCGCGGCCGGGAGAGTTCGACCAGCACCGCGAACCAGGCGATGCCGGGCACCGCCACCAGATAGATCTCGATCCGGCTCAAAAAATCGGACCCACTGGCCGCGCTTTCGATCCGCACGGCGTCCAGCGCCACCACCGTCGCGAAGCTCGTCAGGCCGATTGCGGCCAGCACCAGTACCGGCTTGCGCGGGTCACGGGCCAGCAGGTAGAGGCCCAACCACCAACTGAGGGTGAACACCACTGCCGACAGCGCAGCCATGGGTCAAGTGTGGCACGCCCTTTACGTGCCGTAGCGGCGGTGGCGCGCGGCGTAATCGCGCAGCGCGCGCAGGAAGTCCACCCGCCGAAACGCGGGCCAGTACGCCTCGGTGAACCACATCTCCGAATAGGCGCTCTGCCACAACAGGAAGCCGGACAGCCGCTGCTCCCCCGATGTCCGGATGACCAGATCGGGGTCGGGCTGCCCGGAGGTGTAGAGGTTCTCCGAGATCGCATCGGCGGTGACGGCTTCGATGAGCTGCTCGCCGCTGACGCCGTTGGCCAGCTCCTTACCGAGCAGCGCCCGTACCGCGTCGACGATCTCCTGGCGCCCGCCGTAGCCGACAGCGACGTTGACGTGAAAACCGCCGTTCCCGTTGGTCGATTCCACGGCGCCGCGCAGCCGGCGGGCGGGCTCCTCGCCGAGCAGTTCGAGGTCACCGACGGTTCGCACGCTCCACCGGTTCGCCGGCGTGCAGATCTCCTCGACGACGTCGGTGATGATCTCGATCAGCGAGGACAGCTCGTCCGGATCTCGCTGCAGGTTCTCTGTCGAGAGCAGATACACGGTGGCCATCTCGATGCCGGCGTCCTGGCACCAGCGCAACATCTCGGCGATCTTCGCCGCGCCCACCCGGTAGCCGACACTCACATCATCGTGACCGGCGTCACGTGCCCACCGCCGGTTTCCGTCGCAGAGCACCGCGATGTGGCGGGGCAGTTCGGATTTGGCTGCCGCCAGTCCCTGCCGCAACCGCATCTCATAGAGGCGGTACATCGGTTCTTTGAGGCGCGCGGGAATGATCTCCACGAAGATCCAGACTACTGTGACGCTCGGGAATCACCGAGCAGTCAATGGGGGTGACATGACCGCCGACATCGACACCGAAGAACCGGATCGCACCCACCGTCCGGGCCAGGGCGCCGAGGACCTACCGGAAGCGGTCGTCGACCGCGTCGCGCAGGCCCTGGGCAAGCCCCGGGCGCGCGGCTGGATCCATATCTACTCGGCGGTGGTCGCCCTGATCGCGGGAGCGGCGCTGGTGTCGGTTTCCTGGGCGGTGGACTCCACCCGCGCCGGGCTGTCCACGCTGCTCTACACCGCGACGATCGTGGCCATGTTCACCGTCAGCGGCGTCTACCACCGGGTGTACTGGCAGTCCGAGACCAAGCGCAAGTGGATGACGCGGCTCGACCACTCGATGATCTTCGTGTTCATTGCGGGCAGCTACACGCCGTTCGCGGTATGCGCAATGCCGCCGGACACCGGAACGCTGGTGCTGTGGATCGTGTGGGGCGGCGCGATCGCCGGTGTCGCGCTGAAGATGCTGTGGCCGTCCGCGCCGCGCTGGGTGGGCGTGCCGCTGTATCTGTTGCTGGGCTGGGTGGCGGTGTGGTTCGCCGGGACGATCCTGCACGGTGCGGGTGTCGCCGCCATGGTGCTGCTCGCCGTCGGCGGCGCGCTCTACAGCATCGGTGGCGTGTTGTACGCGGTGAAGTGGCCCGACCCGTGGCCGACGACGTTCGGTCACCACGAGTTCTTCCACGCCTGCACGGCGGCGGCGGCGATCTGTCACTACATCGCCATGTGGTTCGCGGTGTTCTAGCGGTTCTTGGCGTCGGCGGGCGACCAGTAGGCCTTCATCGAGGCCACCTTGCCTTCGTCGTTGAAGGCCATGACGCCGATCGGCTCGATCTGCATGCTGTTGTCGCCGAGGTCGACATCGAGTCGGAAGTGGTAGGCGGCCTCGTTGCCCGCGACCCGAAGCGTCACCAATTCGCTTTCCCGCTTGAGGTTTTCGATTGTGGCGTAGAAGCCGTGGATCGCCTTGCGGCCGATGTGGACCTCACCGCCAACCGGATCCTCCACGGTGGCGTCGTCGGCGTAGAGCTCGGCGATATCGTCGGCTGACCCTTTGGCGATCAGTTCGATGTAGCGGTTGACCGTCTGGGTGATTTCGTCGGCGCTCGGCATGGCCGCGAGGCTACACGGCCGCATTCAGGGCGGCAGCCAGTTGGTCGGTGCTGGTGACGGGCAGGTCGCAGACCCGGCCGCGGCATACGTAGGCGGCGTCGGCGCCGCCGACTTGGTCGCGGTCGGTCAGCAGCTCCGAGGAATTCACCGCGCCGCCGACCACCACGGCACCGCCCGGCGCCAGCGTGCGGGCCGCGGCGAGCAGCGGCGAGTCGGAAGCATCGGTGGCCACCGCAATCTGGATGGGGCCGCTCACCGCGGCTTCGGCGACGGTTAGCCAGTGCCCGCCGGATCTCGGCAGCCTGGCCAGGACCGGTGTCGCCGCGGAAAGCGACTCGGCCGCGGCCGATGCATAACGGTCGGCCCGGGGCGCGGGCACCAGGTGCGCCGCGATCAGCAGGGCCTCCGTGATTGATGACGCCCCCGACGGCGTCGCCCCGTCCAGCGGGTCGGCGGGCCGCACCATCAGCTGCTCGGCGTCGTCGGCGGTGTCGAACCAGCGTCCCGGACGCTCGGGGTCGGCGAAGTGTTCCAGCGCGGTGTCGAGCAATCCGGTGGACGCCTCCAACCACGGCGCCTCGCCGGTGACCTGGTGCAGCGTCAGCAATCCGGTGGCCAGGGTCGCGTAATCCTCCAGGATGGCTGCGCTGTCGCCGACCCGCCCGCCCAGGCTGGCGCGCCGTAGCCGGCCCTCCACGACGTGTAGGCCGAGCAGCGCGCGCGCACATCGGCTTGCGGCGTCGAGGAATTCGGGTTTTTCCAGCGCCACGCTGGCCTCGGCCAGCGCCGTGATCGCCCACCCGTTCCAGGCGGTGACGACCTTGTCGTCGCGGCCGGGCTGGGGTCGGATCGCCCTGGCGGCCAGCAGCGTGGTGCGGACCCGGTCGAACCGTTCGGGGTCGTCTGGATCGGCGGGTAACTGCAGCACCGAGCTGCTGTGCTCGAAGGTGCCATGCTCGGTCACGCCGAAAACCTCTGCGGACCAACGGCCGTCGTCCTCACCGAGCACTTCGCGCAGTTGTGCCGGTGTCCAGACGTAGGTCGAACCCTCTATGCCGTCGGCGTCGGCGTCCAGCGACGACGTGAACATGTCGTCGGCGCCCAGGTCATTGATGATGAATCGCGCGGTCTCGTCGGCGACCCTGCGCGCCAACGGGTTTGCGGTGCGCCGCGCCCAATGCGCGTAGACCCGCAGCAGCAGTGTGTTGTCATAGAGCATCTTCTCGAAGTGCGGCACCACCCAGGACGCGTCGACGCTGTAGCGGGCGAAGCCACCGGCTAGCTGGTCGTAGATACCACCACGCGCCATTGCGGTGCAGGTGCGCTCGACGGCGGCCAGCGGAGCCGAATCGCCGGTGCGTTCATGGCTGCGCAGCAGCGCCTCCAGCACCGCCGATGGCGGAAACTTGGGCGCACCGCCGAACCCGCCGCGAGCGGTGTCCTCGTCGCGCAGCACGGCCGCGATCGCCTGATCGCACAACGCGGGCTGCACCTCGGGCCCGCCGCCGGGCAGCCCGGAGGCCATCGACCGCAGCTCGCCGGTGATCTGGTCGGAGGCCTGTTCAACTTCGTCGCGCCGATTCCGCCAGGTGTCGACGATGGCGGCCAGCAGCTGCAGGAACTGGGGCTTCGGGTAGTAGGTGCCGCAGAAGAACGGTCGTCCATCGGGGGTGAGGAAGCAGGTCATCGGCCAACCGCCGTGTCCGGTCAGCGCGACCGTGGCGTTCATGTACACCGCGTCGAGGTCTGGCCGCTCTTCGCGGTCGACCTTGATGCACACGAAATGCTCATTGGCCGCCGCTGCGACTTCGGCGTCCTCGAACGACTCGTGGGCCATCACGTGACACCAGTGGCAGGCCGCGTAGCCGATGGACAGCAGGATCGGCACGTCCCGCGACGCCGCCTCGGCCAGTACATCTGGCGTCCATTGCCGCCAGTGCACCGGGTTGTCGGCGTGCTGGCGCAGATACGGGCTGGTCGCACTGTCGAGCTGGTTGACCACAGATCCCCTTCTCGGCGTCGGCGTGTGAACTGAGCAATGTTCAGCCTAGGGCGTCGAGCACCCGCCGGTCACGGCCGCTACCGGGCGTAGGACCGGGGTGCTACCGCCACTCAGCAATCGGAGGCCACCCCCCGATCAGCAGACTGTCACCAACGTCTTAGCCCGGTACACCTAGCCGCACCTCTAATGCCATTAATCGCGCAACTCCCCGCATAGTGGCAGCAGGTCTCATTCGGAGGCCTTCGGGCCGTTGTCCGACTCGACGGTGCCGTCGTCGGCGGCTTGGTCGGGTTCGGGGTTGTCGCGGTCGAATGACTCCGGCAGCCGCTTGAGATGCCGGTTCATCGACCGGACCAACAACAAAGTGCCGATCAGCAGCAAAACGACGATCGCCAGCCCGAACGGGGCGGCCTTGCCGAATTCCGGCCCGGTGTCGCGGGGCGGCTCCTCGGCCAGCAGGCCCACGATCAACACCAGTGCGTCAGTCATTTTCGGCCTCGATCCCGGCGAACAGTTCGGTCTCCGGCAGGTTGATCGGCACCCGCGAGCGAGCCAGCTCGAATTCTTCTGTCGGCCAAAGCCGTTGCTGCCATTCGATGGGCGCGTGGAAAAAGTCGCCGGTCGGGTCGATCTGGGTGGCATGGGCCCGCAACGCGTCGTCGCGCTGGGAGAAGTACGCCGAGCATTCGACGCGGGTGGTCACCCGGTCGGCAAAGATGTCGTGCTCGGGATCCCAGTGCTTGAGCCATTTCTCGAACGGCCCCTTTTGCCCGTGCTTGGCGAACTCATCCTGCAGCAGCTGCATGCGCTGCCGCAGGAAGCCGTGGTTGTAGTACAGCTTGCTGATGCTCCACGGTTCACCGGCGTCGGGGTAGCACTCGGGAACCGCGGCGGCCTCAAAGGCGGCGACCGACACCTGGTGGCAGCGGATGTGGTCGGGGTGCGGATAGCCACCGTTCTCGTCATAGGTGGTTATCACGTGCGGCCTGAACTCACGAATCACCCGCACCAGCGCCTCGGTCGGTCCGTCCAGCGGCACCACCGCGAAGCAGTCTTCGGGCAGCGGCGGGGCCGGGTCGCCTTCGGGCAGCCCGGAGTCGACGAAACCCAACCAGTGGTGCTCGACGCCGAGGATCTCGGCGGCCTTGCGCATCTCGTCTCGGCGGATCTCGGTCATCCGCCCGTGCACCTCCGGCAGGTCCATCGCCGGGTTGAGGATGTCGCCGCGCTCGCCGCCGGTCAGCGTCACCACCATTACCCGTGCGCCTTCGGCGGCGTACCGGGCTGTGGTGGCGGCACCCTTGCTGGACTCGTCGTCCGGGTGGGCGTGCATCGCCATCAACCGCAGTTGCGTCAACTGGTCCCTCATCACCTGGTCTGGTCGCTGTCGAGAAGTTACAACCGTTCAAGTAGCCCTATAGTTCCAGTCCTAAAGCGTGTCGAACAACTGGCTGCGGTCGAGTCGTCGCAGTAGGGGGGCGATTTGGCTGAGGATGAGGAATCCTTGGTGGGCGTCGAGGGTGATTTCGTAGTGGCGGTCGAGGCGGCGGCAGTGGTTGATCGAGCCGTTGGTGCGTTCGAGGATCCAGCGGCGCGGCTGGACTGGGAACCCGGTGGCGGGTTTCGGGCCGGACACGATGTCGATGCGTACGCCGGCCTTGGCGGCGGCGTCGCGAACCGTCGCGCCGGTGTAGCCCTTGTCCAGCAAGACATGGGCGATGGTGGGCGCGATCGGCTTGGCCGTGCGCAGCAGCTTGGGAAACGCCGCTCGGTCGGCCACGTCCGCCGGGGTGACCAGGGCGGCGACCAACACACCGGAGCTGTCGACGAGGATGTGGCGCTTCACGCCGTCCACCTTCTTCGCGCCGTCGAAGCCACGCAGCCCGGCCACGGGTGAGGCTTTCACGCTGGAGGAGTCGTCCGACACGTCACGCCAGGTCAGGGCGTTGTCGGTGGGGTGTGGGATGCTCAGCGGTGATGGCTCGGCACACCACGTTCCGCTTCTGTCTCGACCCCACGGTCGAGCAGCGCGAGGTGCTGGCCCGGCATGCCGGTGCGTCACGGTTCGCGTTCAACCAAGGCCTACGGATAGTGAAGACCGCGCTGACCCAACGCCGCAGCGACTCAGACACAGCCGTGCCGTGGACCGGGTTCGATCTGATCAACGCGTTTAACGCGTGGAAGAAAACCGAGGACGCCGGCCGGGTCTTTGCCGTCGACACCGAAGGCGCCGCCGCCGTGGCTGTAACGGGGCTGGGGTGGCGGCGCGAAGTCTGTCAGCAGGTGTTCGAGGAAGCGGCCGTTGACCTGGGCAAAGGACTCAAAGCCTGGTCGGATTCGCGCTCCGGTAGGCGCAGGGGCAAGCGGGTGGGCTTCCCGAAGTTCAAGAAGAAAGCCGGAGCACTGCCGTCGTTTCGACTGCGCAACAAGCACCCCAAGGGCCGTCCGGCCGCGATCCGGGTCGGCGATGACAACCGGGCCCGCTCGATCACATTGCCCGGCATCGGGCAGATCGGCGTGTTCGATGACACTCGCCGGTTGCGGCGCATGCTGGGCATGGGACGCGCGAAGGTTCTGTTCGCCACGGTCTCCCATCACGCGGGCCGCTGGTGGGTGTCGCTCAATATTGAGGCCGCCGATCTGCACCCCGCCCGCCAGCACCCGGCCCGCGATCCGGCCGACGATGACGGTGGCTGGATTGGTGTCGACCGGGGCTTGTCGGCGTTTCTGGTGGCCGCCACCGCCGATGGGACTGAGGTCGCCCGCATCAGCTATGCCCCCAAAGCGCTGGCCGCCGGGCTCAAAAAACAACAACGGCTCGCGAAATCGTTGTCACGCAAGCAGAAAGGATCACACACCCGCCGCGCCGCCGCCGCCAAGCTCGGCCGTCACCACCATCATGTCGCCAACATCCGAAGGCATTTCCTGCACCAGGTCACCAACGTGCTGGTCAAGACCCACGACCGGCTCGTCATCGAGAACCTCAACGTGACTGGGATGCTGCGCAACCACCGTTTGGCCCGCGCAATCTCTGATGCCGGCTGGTCCGAATTCGCCCGGCTGCTGGCCTACAAACAGGCCTGGCATGGCGGCGAACTCATGGTGGCTGACCGGTGGTATCCGTCAAGCCGGCTGTGCCCGGCTTGCGGGGCCATCCGCAGCGATCTGACCCTGGCCGATCGAGTGTTCACCTGCCGGTGCGGACATACCGCCGACAGGGATACGAACGCGGCGACCAACCTGGCCCGTTGGGGCCAGACCCATCACGATGACGATCTTCACCTCGATCCCCGGACCCCCAAGCAACTGGGCCGGGCCACCAACGCCCGCCGACGGGACGGCGCTGACCAGCACCCCAAGTGTGCCGGTGAAACCGCCCCGGTTGAAACGGGAACTGACGTTCACACCGCACCAGCGGCCTGAACGACGATGCCCGAGAAGGGCAGTGGCGAACACTCACCAAAGTCGTTCGACACGCTTTAGTAGATGTATCCGACCCGACCGACCGACCGACCGACGGGGCACCCAAAACTCTCATGATCGAGCGTCCCGCCGCCCGCTACGGGCGGCAGCGCCTGTCGCGCCGGTCCCGTCGCTGGATCGCGATCGGGCTGACGGTACTGATCCTGGTGGCCGGGGTGGCGATCGCCATCGTGGCGTCGCAGCGGCTGGGCACCGGCGATGTCGAGGGCGAGTTGGGCGGTTACCAGCTGATCGACGACGAGACGATGTCGGTGACGATCAACGTCACCCGCGACGACCCGTCGCGTCCGGTGGTCTGCATCGTGCGGGCCCGATCCATCGACGGCAGCGAGACCGGCCGCCGGGAGGTGCTGGTGCCACCGTCTTCGCAGGACAGGGTGCAAGTGACCACCATCGTCAAGTCCACTCGCCGCCCGGTCGCCGGCGATGTCTACGGATGCGGAACGAACGTGCCGTCCTACCTGGTGACGTCCTCGTAGCGGCCGCTTACCGAGGTCAGGGCGTCGGCACAACAAACGCCGAGCTGCGATTACGCGAAAATCGGCTGACCTGGCGGTGCTATCATGGGCGGATACACGGATCCCGCTGGGACCGTGTATTGCTGCTTTAGCGCGCTGATTGCGCGCTGGCGAATGCGGCAATACATGTAAGACCTCCCGGCGACCAGACACGGACTTCTCAGCGAACAGCGCGAAGACAACACGACAGGAGCGCGACGACATGACCGACACCCAGGTCACCTGGCTGACCCAGGAGGCATATGACCGGCTGAAGGTGGAGCTTGACCAGCTGATCGCCAACCGGCCGGTCATCGCCGCGGAGATCAACGACCGCCGCGAGGAAGGCGACCTGCGGGAAAACGGCGGCTACCACGCCGCCCGGGAGGAGCAGGGCCAGCAGGAGGCCCGCATTCGTCAGCTGCAGGAGCTGCTGAACAACGCCAAGGTGGGCGAGGCGCCCAAGCAGTCCGGCGTCGCTCTGCCCGGCTCGGTGGTCACCGTCTTCTACGGCGACAACAAGTCGGACAAGGAGACATTCCTGATCGCCACCCGGCAGGAGGGTGTCAGCGACGGCAAGCTCGAGGTGTACTCGCCGAACTCGCCGCTGGGCGGCGCCCTGATCGACGCCAAGGTGGGCGAGACGCGCAGCTACACGGTGCCCAACGGCAACACCGTCAAGGTCACCTTGGTCAAGGCCGAGCCCTACCACTCCTGACGCGACCGGCGAGCCGCCATCGGATTGGATTACAGTCCGCACCGTGGCGCAGATCGCCGAGGACCTGTTTCTGCTGCTGTTGGACAACGCGTCCGCGCAGCCCGGTTTGGACCGATCACGACGCGATCGCGTGCTCGCCGCCGCGGTGCTGCTCGATTTGGCGCACCTCTGCCGAATCCGACCCGCGATGGACGGCGAACCCGTCGCTGCCGGCCGGCTGGTAGCGCTGGCCGGGCCGACGCCGCTGGACCCGATCGTCGAGCCGGCGTTCACCCTGCTGGTACGACGTCCTCTCAGCCCGGCCGCGGCGGTGTCCAAACTGCGACGGCACACCGAGGAAAACATCGTTCAGCATCTCGAACGGACCGGCCAGATCCGCCGTGTTCGGCTGCAAACCAAGCGATTCAACCATCCCTACGCGTGGCCGTTGACCAACCGTGACCGGGTGCAGCAGGCCCGCGCTGCACTGTTGCAGGCGTTGTTCGACCGCCGCCCGCCGACCCCGTCCACAGCGGCTATCGTGTCGCTGCTGCACGCCGTCGACGGCCTGGGCGCGCTGCTGAGCCTGAATGACCGCGGCTGGCGATGGGTACACATGCGGGCCGGTGAAATCGCCAGCGGCAGTTGGGTTGACGAGTACGAAACCGCACTGCCGGAGGTAAACCTCGCGGTTACCGCGTCCGCGGTGCGGGCAGCGCTAACGTAGCGCCTGCTCCAAATCGGCGAGCAAGTCCGCGACGTCCTCGATACCCACCGACAACCGGACCAGGTCGTCGGGCACTTCGAGTTGCGAGCCTGCGGTCGACGCGTGCGTCATCGCACCCGGGTGCTCGATCAGCGACTCCACCCCGCCGAGCGACTCAGCCAGAATGAAAACCTCTGTCCGCGAGCATAAGTCGTGAGCAGCCTGACGACCGCCGCGCAATCGCACCGACACCATGCCCCCGAAGGCGGTCATCTGCCGCTTGGCCACCAGGTGCCCGGGATGGCTGGGCAGGCCCGGGTACAGCACGGTTTCGATCGCCGGATGGTTCTCCAGGAACTCGGCCACCAGCGCCGCGTTGTCGCTGTGCCGTTGCATGCGCAGCACCAACGTCTTGAGGCCCCGCATGGTCAGGTAGGCGTCGAACGGACCCGGCACCGCACCGGCCCCGTTCTGCAGGAAACCGAACGCCACGTCCAGCTCCTCGTCGTTGGTCAGCAGCGCTCCACCCACCACGTCGGAATGGCCGCCGATGTACTTCGTCGTCGAATGGAGGACGATGTCCGCGCCGAGTAGTAGCGGCTGCTGCACTGCGGGTGAGGCAAAGGTGTTGTCCACCAAGACCTTTATGTTCGACGGGGCGGCAAGTTGGGCGATCGCAGCGATGTCGGCGATCGACAGCAACGGGTTGGTCGGCGTCTCCACCCAGATCAGTCTGGTTTGCGACGTGATGGCGGCGCGCACGGCGTCGAGGTCGGCCAGTGACACCGCCGTGTAGTCGATCCCCCACTTGGTGAACACCTTGTCGATGAGGCGGAAGGTGCCGCCGTAGACATCGTCGGGCATCACCACGTGATTGCCGGGATGCAGCACGGCGCGCAGTGCGCAGTCGGTAGCGGCCATCCCGGAACTGAACGCACGCCCGAAGTTGGCCTCTTCCACCGCAGCCAGCGACGCCTCCAATGCCGCGCGGGTCGGATTGCCGGTGCGGGCGTATTCGAATCCGCCACGCAGCCCGCCGACACCGTCCTGCGCGAATGTCGAACTGGCATAAATCGGGGTGTTTACGGCACCGGTGCCCGGATCCGGCCGGTACCCGGCGTGGATGGCCTTGGTGGCCAAACCCTGCCACCGGCTGCGCTGCTCACTCATCGTTGCTCAGCCTAACGGTGCGCGGTCGACGCGCCCTGCGGTGTAGACAGGGACCATGGCTTCCACCCGGATCGACGACCTCCTCGACCTCGATTCGTTGCTCGCGCCCGAGGACATCGAGCTGCGCCAGACGGTGCGCCGGTTCGGCGAGCAGCGACTTCGGCCCCATATCGCCGAGTGGTTCGAGGCCGGGGAGGTGCCCGTCCGCGAGTTGGCTTCCGACCTGGGCAAGCTCGGCCTGCTCGGCATGCACCTGAAAGGCTACGGCTGCGGTGACTCGACGGCCACCGCCTACGGGCTGGTCTGCCAGGAGCTCGAGGCCGTCGACAGCGGGCTGCGCAGCCTGGTGTCGGTGCAGGGCTCGCTGGCGATGTTTGCCATCCATCGGCACGGCAGCGAGGACCAGCGCAAGCAATGGCTGCCGGCGATGGCCACCGGCGACGTCATCGGCTGCTTCGGGCTGACCGAGCCGGACTTCGGCTCCAACCCCGCCGGCATGCGGACCACGGCCCGCCGCGACGGGTCGGACTGGATCCTGAACGGCTCGAAAATGTGGATCACCAACGGATCGGTCGCCGACATCTCGATCGTGTGGGCACGTGCCGAGGACGGGATCGTCGGATTCCTCGTGCCCGGCGGGACACCGGGATTCACGGCACGCGACATGACGCACAAGCTGTCGCTGCGCGCGTCGGTCACCTCCGAGCTGCACCTCGACGACGTGCGGCTGCCCGCCGATGCGCAGTTGCCCGAAGCACGAGGGTTGTCGGGACCGCTTGCCTGCCTGTCGGAGGCCCGCTTCGGCATCGTGTTCGGCAGCGTGGGCGCCGCCCGAGACTGCCTGCAGACCACACTGGACTACGTCGGCACCCGCGAAGTTTTCGACAAACCGCTGGCGGGATACCAACTGACACAAGCCAAGGTCGCCGACATGGCCGTCGAGCTGGGCAAGGCGCAGCTGCTGGCCCTGCATCTCGGCCGGCTGAAGGACGCCGGGCGTATCCGGCCGGAGCAGGTCAGTGTCGGCAAGCTCAACAACGTCCGGGAGGCGATCAAGATCGCCCGGCAGTGCCGGACGCTGTTGGGCGCCAACGGAATCACCCTGGAGTACCCGGTGATCCGGCACGCCAACAACCTGGAATCCGTGCTCACCTACGAGGGCACGTCCGAGGTGCATCAACTGGTCATCGGTGAGGCGCTGACCGGTGTCAGCGCCTTCCGGTGAACCGAATTACGGGGTAAGCGGCGCGACCTGACCGCCGCTGAGCCTCCGATAGGTGTAGACCAGGATCAGCGTGGCCACCGGGACGGCGACCAGCAGGCCAACACCACAAAGCAGCGCACCGACGACCGCGATCGCGACCATGACGATCCAGGCCAGCAGCACATTGCCGAAGTTGGCTTTGCTGATGTTGAAACTCGCCTTCACCGCGTCCACAGGTGACAGGTTGCGGTCGAGCAACGCAACGATGGTGAAGACCAACATGATGCTCGCGATGATGCCGGGGATGACGCAGAGGAACAATCCGATCGTGGTGATGATTCCGACGATGAGCCCGGCGATGATGACGTTGCCGATGTTGCGAGGACGGAAGAACGAACCGAAAGATACCTGCTGCCCGTTGGCGATGTCGAGCACGCCGCCGATGTACCCGGACTGAATCGCGGCACCGACGATCAGCGAGAGAAACCATCCGATGATCGAGACGATGATGCTGCCGGGCCCCGACATACTGTACGAGAACGAGAAGCTGCTCCCGTCCGACATGTAGGTGGTGTTGTCCGCGGGAGACACCGCGGCCGACACGATATTGATGAGCGTCTGGAGAACGATGATGATCAGGCCGTACACCAACGTGGCGAGGATCAGCGGGCCTGCATTCTTGCCGAATTTGTTCCACGCCCACGAAAACGCATCACCGATGCTGAACGCTTGTGCGCCACCGTAACCCGGTACGCCGGGGGGCGGATAGCCAGCCGGAGGAGGCGCGTACCCGCCCTGAGGGGGTGGCGGATAGCCGCCCTGCTGCGGAGGCGGCGGGTAACCACCTGGCGGTGGCGGTGGCGGATAGCCGCCCTGCTGCGGAGGCGGCGGGTAACCACCTGGCGGCGGTGGTGGCGGGTAACCACCTGGCGGCGGTGGTGGCGGGTAGCCGCCCTGCTGCGGTGGTGGGTAGTTGCCGGGCGGTGGGGTTGGCGGTTGATCGGTCATCACGCTTCCACGGGTCGAGGGGTTTGCTGGATAGTTGGGGCGGGACCGGCCCGCGGCGCTGACGCTGCGGGCCGGCGGTCCGCCGGCGGGTTCCTACAGAGGCACGCAGACCGTGCTCATGATCTTGTCGTTCAACGTCTGCCGCTTCTCGTCCCACAGCGGGAACAGGACGGCGATGAGCCAAACGATGCCGCACGCAAGGTAAGCCACGATGTAAATGAGTTCGCGCGCGAAGGACAATCCGAAACCTATTGGCTGTCCGGTCTTTTCGCTGATGACCTTGAATTTCATGATCGACTTGCCAATGCTTGAGCCCGTTGTGCCCTGACGGTATCCAAAGTTCCAGATCACATAAGCCAGTGTCAACAATGGAGCGATAACAAACAGGGTTGTCTGACCCAGTGTGGAAGCACCGGTGGCGCAGAATTCACCAAGCTCGTACTCGGACGGGTCGGTGATGCAGGCCGTCTCTTGGGTGCCCGCCAAGACCCCCCATGCGATGCCCCACACGATGAAGACCGGGATGTAGTCGATGATCCATGCCAGTACCCGCGTAAGCCATGGCGTATAGGCCTCTTTCGGCAAAGCAGCGACCGGGCCGGCGGGCGGCTGCGGGTAGCCGGGACCACCTTGCGGCGGAGGCGGAGGAGGTACACCGCCACCCTGCGGTCCAGGGGGCGGTGGATACCCACCTGGCGGTGGTGGTGGAGGCGGGTAGTTACCGGGGGGAGGTGGCGGTTGATCGGTCATGGACGCCCTTCCAGTTTCATTAGCTGGGAACAAGCGGAATCAATGTACCTGAGAATTGGCTCTCAGCAGCGCCTTCGGCAGGATCCACGCCGGCATTTGCCGCCGCCGGCGGTAATCCGGGTTATCCGGCCGGTTAGCGCCGAGTGGTGCCCTCGGAGAGGAATCCGAGAAGGTCATGGCGGGTCAGCACGCCTACTGGCTTGCCTTCCTCGACCACCATCACCGCGTCGCAGTCCCGCAATGCTTTGGCGGCGTGGCTGACCAACTCGCCGGCGCCGATCATCGTCAGTGGCGGGCTCATGTGTTGTGCGACCGCGTCGGCGAGTTTGGCCCGGCCCTCGAAAACGGCGGAAAGCAGTTCGCGCTCGGACACACTGCCGGCCACCTCACCCGCCATCACCGGCGGCTCGGCACCGACTACCGGCATCTGGGACACCCCGTACTCGCGCAGGATGCCGATCGCGTCACGCACGGTTTCCGACGGGTGGGTATGCACCAGGTCGGGCAGCGCACCGGACTTGCGCCGCAACACATGTCCGACCGTCGCCTGCTCGATCGACCCATCGAGCCTGCTGCGCAGGAATCCGTACGACGACATCCACGCGTCGTTGAAAACCTTTGACATGTAACCGCGTCCGCCATCGGGTAGCAGCACGACCACCAGCGAATCGGCTCCCGATTTCTCGGCCACCTTGAGCGCGGCCACCACGGCCATCCCGCAAGAACCGCCGACCAGCAGGGCTTCCTCGCGGGCCAGCCGCCGGGTCATGTCGAACGAGTCGGCGTCGGAGACCGCAATGATCTCGTCGGGCACCGTCGAGTCGTAGGCCGACGGCCAGAAGTCTTCGCCGACACCCTCGACAAGGTAGGGCCGCCCGGTTCCGCCCGAATACACCGAACCCTCCGGGTCGGCGCCGATGACCCGCACCCTGCCGTCGGACACCTCCTTCAGGTAGCGGCCCGCTCCGGTGATGGTCCCGCCGGTGCCGACGCCGGCGACGAAGTGAGTGACCTTGCCGTCGGTGTCCTCCCAGACTTCCGGCCCCGTCGTCTCGTAGTGGCTGACCGGATTCATCGGGTTGGAGTACTGGTCGGGCTTCCACGCGCCGTCGATCTCTTCCACCAGGCGATTGGACACGCTGTAGTAGCTGTCCGGGTGATCGGGCGGCACCGCCGTCGGGCACACCACCACCTCAGCGCCGTAGGCGCGCAACACATCCTGCTTGTCCTCGCTTACCTTGTCCGGGCAGACGAAGATGGTTTTGTAGCCGCGCTGCTGGGCGACCAGCGCCAGGCCGACACCGGTGTTGCCGGACGTGGGTTCGACGATGGTGCCGCCGGGCTTCAGCTCCCCGCTGGCCTCCGCGGCGTCGATCATCTTCACCGCGATGCGGTCCTTGGCGCTGCCGCCCGGATTCAGGTACTCGATCTTGGCCGCGACCACGCCGGCGCTCTCGGGCACCACCGAGTTCAGCTGAACCAGAGGCGTATTGCCGATGAGCTCACTGACGTGCCGGGCGATCCGCATACGTCCATGATCTCAGGCCACCGAAACGCTTACCAGGTGGCCTCTCGGATGTAGTCGCCAACCTGCCGCAGCGACCGGCCGGCCTCCTGCACCGCGGGCCCGGCGATCTGGAACACGTGCATCTGTCCCGGCCACACCCGAATTTCAACCGGGACGCCGGCGGCGGCCAGCATGTGCGCGGCCTTGCGGGCGTCGTTCAGCAGCACCTCGGATCCCGACACATGAATCAGCGTCCGGGGCAGCCCGGGCTCGATGTGATCGAGCGGCTCGTAAACCTGCTCGGGCTCACCGTCGACGATGTTTCGCTCGGCGGCGGCCTCCACCAGCTCGACGAGCGCGGTGAAAGCCTTCGGCGGGAACATCGCGTCAGACCGGATGTTCGGGTGGTTCGCTCGGGACTCGTTGTCGATCTCGAACAGCGGCGACAACGCCACCATGGCGGCGGGATCTTCACCCTCGAGCTGTAGCCGCTCGGCGAGGGCGAGCGCGAGGTACCCGCCGGCCGAGTCGCCGGCCAGCACGATCTGTTCCGGCTCGTAACCCTTGAGCCGCAGCCACTGGTAGGCGTCGTAGCAGTCGGCGAGAGCCATGCCGACCGAGTGCTTGGGGATCATCCGGTAGTTGACCACCAGCACGGGGCTGTCGGCGTATTGCGACAGCGCCGTCACCAGCCGACCGTGGGTGTTCGCGCCGCACGTCAGGAACCCGCCCCCGTGCATGTAGACGATGACGCGTCGCTTGCCGTCGGCGGGCAGCACTCCGGCGGCGCGAACCAGCTGGGCGTCGCAGTTGGGCAGCGCGATCGTCGCCCGGACGCTGCCCGGTGCGGGCCGCAACACGCGGCACACGAGGTCGACGAGACCGAACGGCCAGGGCAAACGCGGAGCGTAGCTGCCGATAGCCAGAGTGGGCCTGATTGTCAGCAATGCGGCCAGCGCCATGAGTCGTCCGGCGAGGCTCGGACCGTCTTCGACGACCTCTACCGGCGCGCCGTCGCTGACCGGGAATTTGCGCGATTTATGCGCTCTAGCTGCGCTGATGCCAGCGCGGGGCGTTCTAGGGACCTTACTTGGTGCCGTCATCGCCACCACTTCCTACGCCGTCGTAGTGCCCGGTCGGCCTCGTCACTCAGGCAATCCCGGTAACTTAGCTTGGACACCGCCATTCGGTTCAACAATCAAAGAAACTGATCCGATACCTCGCTGCTTTTGTTTGTTACTGCAGTTGATACCGCACCGTGACCGCCGAACGTGTCTCGCCACGCGGATGACCCCGAAATTGGGACCTAAAATTGTGGTGTGGGCATCCGTTCACCGCGTCGGACGACGATCGCTCTGGCGGCCGCGGCCACGCTCGCGTCGACAGGCTCCGCCTATGTCGGGGCCCGCAACCTATTGAGCGGGCAGGCTGACCAGGCACGACGTGTCATACCTAAGGCTTGGGACATCCCGCCCCGCGCCGATGGCGTCTACGCCCCGGGCGGTGGACCCGTCGAGCGGTGGTACCGCGGATTGCCGTTTGACCTGCATCTGATGGTGTTCGGCGATTCGACCGCGACCGGATACGGCTGCCAACACGCCGAAGAGGTGCCCGGCGTGCTGATCGCCCGTGGGC
>NZ_JBOGDB010000029.1:0-7303 GCF_050701515.1 Mycobacterium sp.
GCCGCCACCGCCGCCGCCACCGCCGCCGCCACCGGCGCCATCACCGGGTGGCTGGCCGGGCGGAGGGGTCTCGGTAGTAGTCGGAGGCCTTGTGGTCTCCGTGGGGGTCTTAGTGGGCTCGGTAACCGGCGGTTCCTTCGAGGGCGACGTGAGCTCCGGCGGAATCTCCCTCGGGTCGGACTCCCTGGGGTTGTTCTGCCGCGGGTTGATCTCCTTCGGCCGCGGTTTCTTGGTTGCATCGCGGCCGTCGCGGTCGCCACGACGATCGGAATCATTCTGCGAGCTGCGGCCCGGTTCGCCCGCCGAGCCGTCCGAATGCCGATGGCCAGGTTCAGCAACGGCCAACGCACCGCCAAGACCACACATGAACAGGCCGGAGGCCACAACAAAGGCAGAAGCGGCGACTTGCACTCGGGTAACCACTTCGTCACCACTCCTCACAGCACACCCGCCGGTGAATCTGACGGGTGCGATGATTGTTGCACAATCCGGCTCGGCGGTTTGCTGGTGGAGCAAACCGCATCTGCCGGGGGCACACCGGCGGGCGCCGGAACCGAGGACGCTAGTGTTGGGCTGCGCCATCGCAGACACGGATGGTCGAAATGTCGACGAGAAGATCGGGAGGCGGCCGGGATGGGCCTGTTCACGCGACGCAAAAGCCGCGCTACTCGTCGAGCTGAGGCCCGCGCCATCAAGGCCCGCGCGAAGCTGGAAGCCAAGCTCGCGGCGAAGAACGAGAACCGTCGAATCAAGGCCGCCCACAGGGCGGAGGCCAACGCGCTCAAGGCGCAGCTGAGAGCGCAACGGGACAGCGACCGGGCCGCGGTGAAGGTTGCTGAGACGGAGCTCAAGGCGGCTCGCGAGGGCAAGTTTTTCTCGCCGACTCGTATTCGCCGACTGCTCACCGTTTCGCGGCTGCTGGCCCCGGTGGTGGTGCCGCTGGTTTACCGAGCGGCGATGGCCGCGCGCGGTTTGATCGACGAACGACGGGCCGACCGCCTCGGCGTTCCGCTCAGCCAAATCGGCCAATTCTCCGGCCACGGGGGGCAGCTGTCCGCCCGGATCGCCGGCGCCGAGCAGTCGTTGCGCCTAGTGGCCGAGAAGAAGCCGAAGGACGCCGAGACCAAACAGTTCGTCGCGGCCATCAAAGATCGGCTCAGCGACCTGTCGGCAGCCGTGACCGCCGCGGAGAACATGCCGGCATCGCGTCGGCGCACCGCCCACGCCGCGATCTCGCAACAGCTCGACGGCATTGACGCCGACCTGATGGCCCGGCTCGGCCTGGCCTGATCGAGCATCCTGTGATCCGCCCGGCGCTCGCGACGCTACTCGGTGTGCTGCTGGCTTCGTTGGCGCTGGGCGGCGCCGGCGTCGCGTCCGCGCATGCCACCCGCATCGCGACCGTCCCGGCCGAGGGTGCCGCGCTGAACCAGGGACCCGAGCGCGTCAGCGCAACATTCAGCGAGGCGTTGCAGCCCGCGTTCGCCGCGATGACCGTGGTGGGGCCGGATGGCAATCTGTGGTCCACCGGCGACCCACGGGTCGAGGGCGCGGTGATCAGTGTCGGCGTGCGCCCGCTGGGGCCCGCCGGCACCTATACGGTCAACTACCGCGTGACATCTGCCGACGGGCACGCGGTGTCGGGGTCGTGGTCGTTTCGGCTCACGGCAGCGGCGACCGGCTCGCCCGGGCCGCCTGCCACACCGGCCAAGCCGGCCGGCACCTCTGGCGGCGCCCTCCCGGTGTGGCTGTTTCTGGTGGCCGGCGCGGTGATCATCGGCGGCGGAGTGTGGTGGGCGGCACGACGAAAGACGTGACCCGCCACCTGACGGTGGCCGGCGGTCTGCTCGTCGTGCTGGCCGCGACGACGGCCGCCTGGGCGCTGGCCTATCCGCAGGCTTCGCCGACCGCAACGGTGGTCCGGGCGCCCGCGGATTGCGCGGCCGTGGTCACGCTCGGGTTGACCGTGGTGCCGGCGCTCGATGCCGCCCGCCACCGCGACGAGTTGACCCGCCGAGCCGCCGCGCCGCTGGCCGTGGCGGCCGGTGTCTGGCTGCTCGCCGAGCTGACCCGGATCGTGGTCGCCGCGGCGCAGTCGGCGGCGACCCCGGTCGGTCGCCTGGATCTGCACGCGACGGTGGAATTCACGCTCAGCACGACGTCCGGACGGTCCGGGCTGTTCAGCGCGGCGGCCGCGGCGCTGGTGTGCCTCGCCGTGGCCGTCGGACCGCGGACTGCACCGATTCTCACGGCCGCTGCCGGGATCACCGCTGCGGGGCTGGGGCCCGCACGATCGCGGGGCACCTCGCGGCCAGCTCGCTGGGCGCCGTCGCAATCGCGATCCACACGTTGGCCGCCGCGGTGTGGTGCGGAACGCTGGCCGCGCTGGTGCTGACCGTCGATCACCGCGGGCAGTGGGCGCGGGTGCTGCCCCGGTTCTCCGAGCTGTCGCTGTGGTGTGTGATCGCGTTGCTGGCCGGTGGTGCTGCGGGCGCGTTGGTGACGGTGGATTCGGCCGCGCAGTTGTTCGCCACGGGATACGGCCGGGTGTTGCTGACAAAGATCGCTCTGACGGTCGCGCTGACGATATTGGCATGGCGCAACCGCGCCGGCTGGCTGCCCGCGGCAAAGTCGCATCGAGTCACCGCCGATGTGTCGCGGTCCCGGTCGCTGAGCGAGCTGGCAATCATGGCGATGGCCTTGACCATGGCTGCGGCACTCTCCGTAACCGGATAGCGAAATATCCGACCTGGCATGATGGGAACTACTGCCGGGGGGTACCACCCAACCCGATCAAGCTGAGGACGAGACACTGCAAAGGAGCAGCCAGATGGCAGACCAGCAGGATCGACCCGACGAAAAGCCTGACGCCGCACCGCCTGCAGCCGAACCGGCATCTACGGGCCCGGAGGCGGCGGACGCCACACCGCCCGGCGTTCAGCCGCCGGCCCCGCCGGCCAAGAAGGCCGCCAAGAAAGCCGCGGCCAAAAAGTCGGCTGCCAAGGCCGCCAAGAAGGCTCCGGCGAAAGCTGCCAAGAAGCCCGCCAAGAAGGCTGCCAAGAAGTCGGCGGCGAAGAAGGCACCACCCAAGTCCGGGCCGAAACCCGCACCGCAACTGGTCGACACCAACGGCGCCGGCCAACTTGCGGCGGCGAAAGAGACAGCGGCGCAGGCAAAATCGACCGTCGCCGCGGCCGGCAGCCCGACGGCGGGGCCGCCCACCGTGCCACTGGTGGGGCCCGAGCAGTCGCGGCTGCCGCTGGCCGCGGCCATTGCCGCCGGTGTGCTGGCGATCCTGCTGATACTCGTTGCGCGTCGGCGCTCCGACGACTGACACGTCGACTTGTCCCTCACGCGACGTCAGGGTCGATAGTGGCGGGATGGACGCCAAGACCGTCGGTGCGGTAGCCACCCTCACGGGTGCCTCCGTGCGCACACTGCACCACTACGACCACATCGGTCTGGTGGTGCCCAGCGTCCGTACCCCGGCGGGCTATCGCGGCTACACCGACGCCGACATCGAGCGGCTGCACCTGGTGCTGGTGTACCGGTCCGTCGGCCTGCCGCTCGACGAGATCGGCACCCTGCTCGATGACCCGGACGCCGATGTCTTCGCGCACCTGCAACACCAGCACGCGCTGCTGACTCAATCAGCCGAGCGGCTGCAGGACACCATCAAGGCAGTGGAGGAACTGATGAACGCACACCGCGACGGCATCCAGCTGTCGGCCGAGGAACAGGTCGAGATCTTCGGCACCACGGCCTTCAGCGACGAGTACGCCGCCGAGGCGGAGGAGCGGTGGGGCGATACCGACGCCTGGAAGCAGTCCCAGCAGCGGACGGCCAGCTTCACCAAAGATGACTGGCTGCAGATCAAGGCCGACGGCGATGCACTGTTGGCCGCGCTGGCGGAAGCCAAGCGGGACGGCGTCGAACCCGGATCGGCGCGAGCCCACGAACTGGCGGCGCGTCACCGCGCGTCAATCGAGCGGTTCTACGACTGCGGCGACGAGATGCACCGCAACCTGGTGGAGATGTATCTGACCGACGAGCGCTTCATCCGGTACTACGACGACGTCGAGCCCGGGCTGACGCAGTTCGTGCACGACATCGTGGTGGCTAGCATCGATCGATGACGATCGAGCCGCGCCCCACCGCCGATCTGGTCGACGAGATCGGCCCCGACGTCCGCAGCTGTGACCTGCAACTGCGGCAATTCGGCGGCCGGTCAGAATTCGCCGGGCCGATCACCACAGTGAAGTGCGTCGAGGACAACGCGCTGCTGAAATCGGTTCTGTCCGAACCGGGTAACGGTCGCGTGCTGGTGATCGACGGGAACGGTTCGCTGCATGCCGCCCTGGTCGGCGACGTCATCGCCGGCCTCGGTTGCGACAACGGCTGGGTCGGGCTGATCATCAACGGCGCGGTGCGCGACGCGGCGACACTGCGCACGCTCGACATCGGCATCAAGGCGCTGGGCACCAATCCTCGCAAGAGCACCAAGACCGGCGACGGCGAGCGCGATGTGGTCGTGGAGTTCGGTGGTGTGACGTTCGCGCCCGGTGAGATCGGCTACAGCGACGACGACGGCATCGTCGTCGTCGTAGGCTGATCTGGGCCCACGCGCAAGCTGGGGACTGGGGACTGGGGACTGGGGACTGGGGATTAGGCCGAAGCCGCCACCGGCGCATGGTGTTTGGTGAACTGCAGCGCCTCGTCGTCGACCTTGCCGCGCCGGATCAGCCGGAGGTCCAGCAGATAGTTCTGCTTGAGCCGCCACGGCGGCACATGTCCGGCCTTCGGCAGGTAGTCCAGCGCCCGCAGCACATAGCCGGGAGTGAAATCCATCAGCGGGCGTTCGTCAACGCTATTGCCCGGATGCTGGGGCTCGACGGTGTCAAAGCCGTTGGCGTCCATGTAATTGAGCACGCGGCAGACGAACTCCGACACCAGATCGGCCTTCAGCGTCCACGACGCGTTGGTGTAGCCGATGGTGAACGCCATGTTAGGCATGTGGGTCAGCATCATGCCCTTGTAGGCCATGGTGTCATGGAGGTCGACGGGCACACCATTGCGCATGATGTCGGCGCCGCCGAACAGCTGCAGGTTCAAACCCGTTGCGGTGACGATGATGTCGGCCTGCAGCTCTCCCCCGCAAGCGGGAGGTGCCCCCACACCGGAGGCCAGCTTGATCCCGGTCTTGGTGAACCGGTCGATGGTGTCGGTGACGACATCGGCCTTGCCCTTTTTGATCGTCCTGAACAGATCGCCATTGGGCGCCAGGCACAACCGCTCGTCCCACGGGTTGTACCGCGGGCCGAAGTGCCTCTCGACGTCATAACCCTCGGGCAGCCGCCGCTGGGCCATGGTCATCAGCGCCTTGCGCATGAACTTCGGGAAGCGGCGGCTGATCCGGTACTGGGCGGACTGGAAGAGGATGCTCTTCCACCGGTTGACCACGTACGCGGGTTTGGCCGGCAGCGTCTTGTTCATCCGCACGGTGAACGGGTCGATATCGGGCAGCGAGCCGACGTAGGTGGGCGAACGCTGCAGCATCGTCACGTGGCCGGCACCCGAATCCGCCAGCGCCGGAATGAGAGTCACCGCGGTGGCACCGCTGCCGATCACGACGACCTTCTTGCCCGCGTAGTCGAGGTCCTCGGGCCAGTGCTGCGGGTGAATGATGGTGCCCTCGAAGTCCTCCGAACCCGGGAACTCCGGCGAGTAGCCCTCGTCGTAGTTGTAGTAGCCGCTGCAGGCGAACAGGAAGGAGCAGGTGATCTCACGCTCTTTGCCGTTGCTCTCCACCCGAACAGTCCAACGGTTGTCGGCGTCCGACCACTCCGCACCGACGACCTTCTGGCCGTAGCGGATGTGCTTGTCGATGCCGGACTCGGCGACCGTTTCCTTCAGGTAGCTCATGATCGACGGCCCGTCGGCGATGGCCTTCTCCGCCGTCCACGGCTTGAACCGGAAGCCGAGGGTGAACATGTCGGAGTCGGACCGGATGCCGGGGTATTTGAACAGGTCCCAGGTGCCGCCGAGATTGTCGCGGCGCTCCAGGATCGCGTAGCTCTTGGTCGGGCAGCGGTCCTGCAGGTGCCAGGCGGCGCTGATGCCGGAGATGCCGGCGCCCACGATGACAACGTCGAGGTGTTCGGTCATGCCCCGAGATTATCAACAGGGTGTCGAGTGAGTCAACAGTGTGTTGAAAAATTCGACATGGTGTAAAGTATCGGCCGTGACCACCGCCAGCCAGGCCCGAACCCGTGGCCGACGCGCCGTTCGGCCGTCGGGCGACGAACGCGAGCTGGCCATTCTCGAAACCGCGAGGCGATTGCTGGCCGAGCGGTCCATCGCCGAGATCTCGGTGGACGACCTTGCCAAAGGGGCCGGCTTGTCGCGGCCGACCTTTTACTTCTATTTCCCGTCCAAGGACGCCGTGCTGTTCGCCCTGTTCGAGCAGGTGATCACCGAGGCCGACGCCGCGTTTGAACGGCACGCCGAGAACGTTCCCGCGGATCGTTATCAGGCCTGGCGTACCGGGATCAACGTGTTCTTCGAGACCTTCGTTCGGCACCGGGGCGTGACCCGAGCCGCACACGAGGTGCGCGCGTCGAACCCCGACGTACGCGCACTGCTGGCGAGGTTCATGACGAAGTGGATCGATAGCACCGCCGCCACCATCGAGGCCGAGCGGGCCCAGGGCGCGGCGCCGACGACGCTGCCCGCCCGCGACCTCGCAACAGCATTGAACCTGATGAACGAACGCGCCTTGTTCACGTCATTCACCGAAGAGCAGCCCTCGATAGCCCCACAGCAGCTACTCGACACGCTGGTGCACATCTGGGTCACCAGCATCTACGGCGAGGCCCGCTGATTCGTCGGACCTCGATGCGAACATACGTTCCCCAGGGTCCCCCGTGTGTGTATCGGTCATGACCTGGGAGCTTGTGTCATAGACGGTGTCTTCGACGCGGTGATCTGTTCAGCTCGGCGTTGACCATGTGCGATCGCAAGCTGGTCTCGCAGTTGCCGGTTCTCGTCGGATAGTTGCTTGATCCGTTGGTGGGCCAGCTCGATGCGTCGCCGCCAGGATTCGTCGCTGGCGCGCGTGCGGTCCGTGGCTACGGACCGCGTGTCTGGACGTTCGGTGGTGATCCGTGCCAGCAAGTCCCGCTGGGTATAGATCCAGGAGCGTGCAACACCGGCAGCGCGTGCCAGGCCGGCGACGGTGACTGGCGCGTCCTCCTGTTGCAGCCTGTCCAGGGTCTCGATCGCTCGCCGTCGTGTGCGTTCGCTT
>NZ_JBOGDB010000030.1:0-5694 GCF_050701515.1 Mycobacterium sp.
GCCGCGCCGGTGGCCGCCCCCGCTCCGGAGGCCGCTCCAGCACCCGCACCGGAGGCGCCGCCTGCTCCCGAGGCCGCACCGGCACCGGCACCGGCCGCGAATCCCGAGTTCGGCCCGGATGCCCCGCCGACGCAGGACTTCATGTATCCGTCAATCAGCAATGGGTGTCTTTCCGATGGCGGCAATGTGCTCGCGACCGCGATTTCGGTGGCCGGGCCGGCCAAGATTCCGACCCCCGGCCCCGGTCCGGGTCAGACGGCCTACGTGTTCACCGCGGTGGGTACGCCGGGCCCGGCGGCCGAGCAGAAGTTGCCGCTCAATGTCACCTGGGTCAACCTGACCACCGGCAAGTCGGGCGGCGCGACGCTCAAGCCGCGCCCGGATATCAACCCGGAGGGCCCGACCACGCTGACGGCGATCGCCGACACCGGCTCGGGCAGTGTCATGTCGACGATCTTCGGTCAGGTCACCACCACCGAGAAGCAGTGCCAGTTCATGCCCACCATCGGCTCGACGGTGGTGCCCTAACCCCGATCTCGCCGAAATAGCATTCCCGGTCGTGAAATCGCTGCCAGATTAGTGACCGGTAACCCTCACTCCCTGCGACCGGTCGACCGGCCATGATCCTCACCGGCGGCGAAGACGCGGGTGAGGAGCGTGTCGAGGGCCTGCAAACCGGTCTCGAGAGCGGCGTCGGGATCGTCGTCCCGTGCGATGACGAGCGCCACCTCGGCGACGGCCGCCAGGACCATGTTGGTCAGCACGTCGACCTGGTCGGCGGGGATCGTCCCGTCGTCGGCGATGCGCTTGACGTTGGCCCGCAGCCGGCCCAGCGTGTGCTGCTCGTCGATCTCTCGCCAGCGCGTCCATCCGACGACGGCGGGGGAGTCGAGCAGGGCGATGCGCTGAACAGCTGGATCCAGAGCGTGGCGTAGCCAGGTCGCGCAGCCGGCTCGCAGGCTGGCCACGGGATCGCTCGCGGCGCGGGCGGCCTCGGCGGCAGCTGCCGCGATCGTCGCGACCTCGCGTTCGAGGACCGCGTCGAACAGCGCCTCCTTGGTGGCGAAGTGGTGGTAGAGCGCGCCCCGCGCGACGCCGCTCGCCTGGAGGATCGCGTCGATCGAGGTGCCGTCGTAGCCGTGTTCGCCGAACAGCGAGCGAGCGGCGCTCATCAACACATCCCGGGTCGCCTTGCCCTTCTCGACCCGACGATCCATATGTAGACACTAGCGGACCATCAGTCGGTCTGTTATCTTGTAGACCGTCAGTCGGTTTGTTTGGTCCGTTCGCACGAGCGGACCGCCGATCTCGAACCCACGAAACGAACAGGAGACCACGCCATGACCACTGTCCTGGATGCCCGAACGATCACCCTCGACGATGGGGTCACCGTCGCCTATCGCGAGCTGGGGACTGGTCCGGCCGTGCTCCTCCTGCACGGCTGGCCGACCTCCTCGCTGCTCTGGCGTGGGGTGATGCCGGGACTGGCCGCCCAGAGCCGAGTCGTCGCCCTGGACCTTCCCGGCTTCGGTGGGTCCGACAAACCGGTCGACGTGCACTACGACTTCGGGCTCTTCGAACGGGCGATCGACGGCGTTCTCTCGGGCCTCGGGATCGGTGAGGTCGGCGTCGTCGCACACGACATCGGTGGCCCCATCGCCGTGCACTGGGCCCTGCAACAGCCATCGCGTGTGACCAAGATCGCCCTGCTCAACACGCTGCTCTACCCTGAGCTCTCCGACGCGGTCATAGACTTCCTCGCAACGCTCGGCTCGCCCGCCCGTCGTGGCTCGCTCACCAGCGCCGAAAGCCTGACCGAGATCATGCGACTCGGCGTCGCGGACCCCGACGTCCTCACCGACGACGTCCTGGCCGGCGTCCGCGCCCCGTTCACGACCGACGCCGACCGCCTCGCTCTGGCCAACGCGGGCATCGGCCTCTCGGTCGAAGGCCTCGCCGAGATCGCCGCCGGACTGCCCACCCTTCGGATGCCGGTCCGCGCCATCTACGGGGTGCAGGATCGCATCCTGCCTGAGGTGGCCGACACGATGGCCCGGCTCGCCCGCGACGTCCCCCAGGCGGAGGTCACAGCGCTCGCAGACGTCGGCCACTTCCTGCAGGAGGAGGATCCGGACCAGGTCGCCGACCTGCTGGCGCGGTTCTTCGCCGCATCCTCCTGATCGCGGCGAGCCCACCGTGACGTTCGGTGCCGGTGCCCTGGCGGGATCGTTCACAACTTCGGGTGGTACAAGGCGTATCAAGGGCTCCGGGTGATCCCTGGCCGTGATCAGCGGTACCCACTGATCCACACCATTTTCGCTCGGTCGGTAGGCGTTGGCACGCGGCATCGTGGCGCGGCGGTTGTCGTCAGCTCAAGGCCGCTGGTAGCTACGACGTGCCGACGATCGCGCTGTGAGGTAGAGCGATGTCAGTGCGGTGGTACCCGTTTGGCCATGACGACAAGCCAGACCTCTCGCCTAGCGAGCTGTCCCACCGGCGCGGCCTGCGGCCTAAGCACCTACTGCGCGCCAGCCCAGCGGCGGTCGGGTTGCTCCCGCAAAATACCCGCGCGTCGCGGCTTTGCTGGCCGCCGACAACGCGCACCTCAGCGCCGGTTAGGGCGGCCTTACTGACCCTATTAGGGCTGGTCCGGCCCTCTCAGGCTAGTTGCGCCGCAACGTGTTCGATTAGCTGCCGGTTACGCCGAAACGACCGGGAATTCTATTTCGCGGGTTGTCAGTAGGCCATGAACAAGATGGCGTCGCGGTCGTACTCGCGACCGGGATGGGCCTCGGCCAGGTGAGCCTGCGCCTTCTCGACCAGGTCGTCCTCGTCCTTGCCGGTGATCGCCTCGCCGCACGGACAGTTCAGGTGTGTCTTCATCCCTTCACGATCCCACAGCCAAGGCAGCGAAGATGGCGGCATGGAACTGTACGACGTCATGCGCACCACTCCCGCGGTGCGCGAGTTCACCGGCGACCCGCTGCCGGACGAGGTTCTCGAGCGCATCCTGGACAACGCGCGGTTCGCCCCCAGCGGGGGCAACCGGCAGGGCAACCATGTCATCGTCGTCCGCGACCCGCAGACCCGCGAGGCGCTGATCGACTGCACGATCCCCGGAGCGAAGCGCTATATTGCCCAACTCCGCAACGGCGAAGGCCCGTGGAATCCGTTGCGGCCGTGCGGCGTTGATGCGCAAACCATCGCGGCTGTCGAGGTGCCGCCGGAGTCGCCATTGCGCACTGCCGAGGTAGTGCTGGTGGTCTGTGTCGACCTCGCCGTCGTCGCGGCCTTCGACCAACACCTCGACCGAATCGGCCTGATCGCCGGGGCGTCGGTGTACCCGTTCGTCTGGAACATCCTGCTTGCCGCGCGCAGCGAAGGCTTCGGCGGCGTGCTCACCACTGCGGCGGTCGCCGAGGAGCCACTGGTCAAGGAACTACTGGGCATACCGGACACCTATGCGATAGCCGCTCTGCTGCCGCTGGGCAAGCCGGTCCGGCAAATCACCAAACTCAAGCGCAAGGGCGTCGCCGAGATCGCCACCGGCGAGCGGTTCGACGGGCAGCCGTTCGGCACCTAGGCCTTCTTCGACGCTTTCGCGGCCGCCTTCATCTGTTTCTTGTACGACCGCACCTGCTCCAGCGAACCGGCGTCGACGACGTCGGCCACCGAGAGGTGCGCACCCGCCTTGCCGTAGTCGCCGGCCGCCTCGCGCCAGCCCTTCGGGGTCACGCCGTACTGCTTTCCCAGCAGCGCCAAGAAGATTTTCGCCTTCTGCTCGCCGAACCCGGGTAATCCCTTCAGCCGCCCCAGCACCTCTGCCCCATCGGGGTCGCCCGCGGTCCACAGCGCCGCGGCGTCACCGTCGTAGCGGTCGACGATGATTTGCGCCAGTGTCTGGATCCGCTTGGCCATCGACCCCGGAAACCGGTGAATCGCAGGCCTTTCCGAACACAGCGCAGCGAACTTCTCCGGGTCGTAGTCGGCGATCTCCCGGGCGTCCACGCCGCCGATGCGGTCGGCGATCTTCTTCGGCCCGGCGAACGCTGTCTCCATCGGGACCTGCTGATCGAGCAGCATGCCGACCAGCAACGCAAACGGATTGGACTCCAGCAGAGCATCGGCCGCCGGATCTTGCACAAGCTGCAGTTTCGCCACGTCGCCAGTCTAGATCGACGGTTTGGCGGCAGTGCTGGCCGGGAACGCGCACTAGAGTCATTGGAATAACTCCCCCGACTTCGCCGCTGGCACACGACGTGCTCGAGACGTTGCCCAGAACCCGGTTCGCCTTCGGCCTGTTGGCATACGCCTTTGCGGCGATCATGGTTGGCACCACGCTGCCGACGCCGATGTATGAGCTCTACGCCGAGCGCATGCATTTCGCGGTGCTGACCACCACGGTCGTCTACGCCACCTACGCCGGCGGGGTGCTATTCGCATTGCTGGCGTTCGGGCGGTGGTCCGACGCCGTCGGCCGCCGACCCATACTGCTGGCCGGCGTCATGTTCGCACTGACCAGCGCGGTGGTGTTCCTGGTCGCCGATTCGGTGCCGCTGCTGCTGGTCGGCCGGGTGCTGTCGGGGCTGTCGGCCGGCATCTTCACCGGCACCGCCACCGCCGCGGTCATCGAGGCGGCGCCGCCGAATTGGCGTACCCGCGCGGCCGCGGTGGCGACCGTGGCCAACATGGGCGGCCTCGGTGGCGGGCCGCTGTTGGCCGGCGTGCTGGTGCAGTACGCGCCGCAACCGCTGCACCTGAGCTTCATCGTGCACCTCGTGCTGGTGGCGCTCGCCGCGGTCGCGGTGCTGGTCGTGCCCGAAACCTCCCCGCGCAGCGGAAGCATCGGTGTGCAACGGCTTTCGGTGCCCGCCGAGGTCCGACCGGTGTTCGCCACGGCGGCCACTGCCGCGTTCGCCGGCTTCACGGTCACCGGTCTGTTCGCGTCGGTGGCGCCGGCTTTCGTGACGAATGTCGTCGGTATCCACAACCACGCCGCGGCGGGAGCCATCGCCGGCTCGATATTCTTCGCGTCGGCGATCGCGCAACTGGCCGCCGGCCGCATTCCGCCACCGCGAGCGGTGGCACTGGGCTGCGCGATTCTGGTGGTCGGCATGATCATTCTCGCTGTCGCACTGTACTTTTCGTCGCTATCGGGGTTGATCGCGGCCGCCGTCATCGCCGGTGTCGGCCAGGGCATCAGCTTCAGTCGCGGCCTGGCCGCCGTCGCCGAAAAGACGCCGCGGGCTCGGCGCGCCGAGGTCAGCTCCGCGTACTTCGTCGTTGCCTACGTGGGGATTTCGCTGCCGGTGGTCGGTGAGGGCCTGGCCGCCCAGCACTGGGGACTGCGCACCGCGGGAGTCAGCTTCGCGGTGGCCGTCGCGATCCTGGCACTCGTCTGCCTGGTCGCAATCTTGGTGCAGGAGGCCCGGCAAGCCCGGCGGCCCTCAGCCGAGATTTGAGTGCTCTACTCAGATCCCCCTGGGCCAGCTCAGCCCTAGATTTGCGGCATGGTTGCTGGCCAGTGATCCGCCGGTGGCCGCTCAGCGCGACTGCGCCGCCAGCCGGCCGGCGAGCACCAGGTAGGTGGCGGCGAAGCTGCGCCTCACCCACGCCACGATGCGTGGACGGGAGAACACCTGCCGACGAACCGCCGCGGCGAAAACGCCGTATACGCTGAACACCGCCAGCGTC
>NZ_JBOGDB010000031.1:0-19817 GCF_050701515.1 Mycobacterium sp.
TTGTAACCGTTCTCCGAATTCAACTAGTACGTTTCGGGTTGTCGCCACCGTGCAGTTGACCAGCACACACGCTCACCAGCGCGGATGTAAGCGATCTGCTGGAGAACAATATTCTTGCCATTGAAGAACTTCCCTTTACACTGGGGATAGGTGTGGCGCTCAGATGCGCCCTGATTGACGCGTGTGTGCCGACGGGTCGTCGGATAAAGCATCGGAGGCGACTTTCGTGATCGAACACGGCGACGGGACCAAGACCCCCGTCATCGACGCCAGCGTGCACGTCTTCTCGCAGTCCAACAAGGACCTCCGGAAGAACTTCATGCAGGAGCCGTACCGCAGTCGCGGGTTCCCCGATTACGAGATGGACTGGTACGGCGCGCCGGGAGGCGAGTACGCAGCGGGCACCGAGGGACCCGACGGCGGCTATCCCGGTTCCGATCCGTCGGTCGTCGGACGTCACTTGTTCGAAGAGCGGCGGGTGGATGTGGCGATTCTGCATCCGATGACTCGCGGCATCATGCCGGACCGGCATCTCGGCACAGCGATCGCGGCCGCACACAACCAGATGTTGGTGTCGCGTTGGCTTGACGACAGCACATATGGCGACCGGTTCCGCGGAACCATCCGGGTGAACCCCGACGACATCACCGGTGCGTTACGCGAGGTCCAGAGGTACAAGGATCACCCCCGGGTCGTCCAGATCGGCGTCCCACTTCAATCGCGCGAGGTCTTCGGCAAGCCGCAGTTCTGGCCGTTGTGGGAGGCGGCGGTCGACGCGAACCTGCCGGTGGCCGTGCATATAGAAGTGGGTGCGGGCATCTCATTCTCGCCCACGCCGTCGGGAACCACCCGGACCTACGAGCAGTACGTCAGCTTCATGGCGTTGAATTACCTGTATCACCTGATGAACATGATCGCCGAAGGGGTATTCGAAAGGATGCCCTCGCTGAAGTTCGTCTGGGCGGACGGTGCCGCCGACATGCTGACCCCAGTTATCTGGCGGATGGACTGCTTCGGGCGCCCGCACCTCGAACAGACGCCGTGGGCGCCGCGGATTCCGAGCGATTACCTGCCCGGACACGTCTATTTCGTGCAGGGCGCGATGGACGGACCGGGAGACACCGACTTCGCCGGCGAATGGTTCGGCTTCACCGGCAAGGAGGACATGGTGATGTTCGGCTCCAGCTATCCGCACTGGCAGTCCAACGAGCTGACGGTGCCGAGCGCCTTCACGCCCGAACAGCGAGACAAGCTGTGCTGGCGCAATGCCGCGCAGCTCTACGGGATAGACGCCTGCGCCGGTGTCGGCGCACAGTAATAGCAGAGGTTTCGATCAAGGGAGACCACGATGACTTCAACGGTCACGTCAACGACAGAGCGCAAGCCGGCGGCCGAGCGTATCGCTGTCCGGTGCGTCGACGCCGACGTCCATCCGGTGCCCCGCGGCGGCGAGCTGGTGCAGTACATCCCGGAGCCGTGGCGCAGCAAGTACTTCCTCACCCGCAAGGTGGGCGAGCAGATCTACTACGACGCTCCCGATTACGCGCATGCGTACGCGATGCGCGCCGACACCTTTCCCGCCGATGGCCAGTTCCCCGGCAGCGATCCGGATCTGGCGTTCAGACAGCTGATCATGGAGGCCGGCTCCGACATCGCGATTCTGGAGCCGGCCGCCTATCCGGCCCGCCTGCCCGAGCCGAACCACGCGTTGAGTTGCGCGCTGAACGACTGGCAGGCCAATCACTGGCTGGATAGCCATAACAATTGGCACGAGCGTTGGCGCGGCTCGATCTGCGTGGCGATCGAGGAGCCGGAGGCGGGCGCCCGCGAGATCGAGCGCTGGGCCGGGCACCCGTACATGGGTCAGATCCTGATCAAGGCCGAGCCGCGCCCGTCATGGGGCGACCGCAAGTACGACCCGGTCTGGGCAGCCGCCACCAAGCACGACATCACGGTGAGCTGCCACCTGTCCCGCAGCCACCACGAGGAGCTGCCCATTCCGCCGGTGGGATTCCCGAGCTACAACCACGACTTCATGGTCACCTACTCGCTGCTGGCGGCGAATCAGGTGATGAGCCTGATCTTCGACGGGGTCTTCGATCGGTTCCCAACCCTGCGGATCGTGCTGGTGGAGCACGCGTTCAGCTGGATCCTGCCGCTGATGTGGCGGATGGACGCCATCTACGAGGCGCGCAAGCCGTGGCTGGACATCAAGCGCAAGCCGTCGGAGTACGTCAAGGACCACATCAAGTTCACCACCCAGCCGCTGGACTACCCCGAGGACAAGACGGAGCTGACACGCGCGCTGGAGTGGATGGAGTGCGACAAGATCCTGCTGTTCTCGTCGGATTACCCGCACTGGACATTCGACGACCCCCGCTGGCTGGTCAAGCACCTGCCGGAGCACGCCCGCGAGGCTGTGATGTTCCGCAACGGCATTGCGACCTACCACCTTCCTGACACGGTCCCGGCCCTCGAGGGCCAAGTACGGGTGTTCTGACCAGTGCCAGAGGAGACCAAACCGCCCCGGCTGGCGCAGGGGCGTGAGCACGTCGTAGCCACCGTCGACGAAATCCCGCCGGGCACACACAAGTTGGTGCCGATCGGCCGGCACGGCGTCGGTGTGTACAACGTGAACGGAACGTTCTACGCGATCGCGAACTACTGCCCGCACGAAGGCGGACCGCTGTGTTCGGGTCGTCCCCGCGGGCGCACCATCGTCGACGAGAGCGTTCCCGGGGACGCGGTGATGGTGCGCGACTTGGAGTTCATCTACTGCCCGTGGCACCAGTGGGGTTTCGAGCTGGCGACCGGCTCCACCCCGGTCAAGCCGGAGTGGAGCATCCGCACCTATCCCGTCCGGGTGGTCGGCAACGACATCATGGTGATGGCGTGACTTCTCCTCCCAAGACGAGCCCCGAATCAGCGAGCCCGAAGTTGAAGCGGGGCGAGAAGACCGTCGAGATCAACGGCGGCAACGTCGTGTACGAGATTCTCGGCAAGACCGGGGACTTCATCGTCCTGACACCGGGTGGCCGATTCAGCAAGGACATCCCGGGCCTACGCCCGCTGGCGCAGGAACTGGTCAAGGGCGGGTACCGGGTACTGCTGTGGGACCGGCCCAACTGCGGGAAGTCCGACGTGGCGTTCTACGGCCAGAGCGAGTCCCATATGCGTGCCGAGACACTGCACAAGCTGATCACCGCGCTGGACGTCGGACCCTGCATCATCGCGGGCGGCTCCGGCGGGGCGCGGGACTCGATGCTCACCACCATGCTCTATCCCGAGATGGTCAAGAAGCTCGTGGTGTGGAACATCGTCGGCGGGGTGTACGGATCGTTCGTCCTGGGCTCCTACTACATCGTGCCGAGCATCCTCGCGGTCCGCGGCGCCGGGATGAAGGGCGTTGTCCACGTCGACGAGTGGAAGGAGCGTATTGAAGAAAATCCCGCCAACCGCGACCGGCTCCTCGCGCTGGACGCAGGCGAGTTCCTCAAGCTGATGCTGCGCTGGCTCAACGCTTTCGTGCCGAAGCCGGGCCAGACCATCCCCGGGGTCGAGGACGAGATGTTCGACAACATCAAGGTGCCCACACTGATCATCCGGGGCGGTGAGAACGATCTGGACCATCCCAAGCGCACCTCCCTGGAGGTGAGCTGCCTGATCAAGGGTTCTCAGCTGATCGACCCGCCGTGGCCGGAGGACGCCTGGGAGCGTGCGGGCGAGGCGCGGGCATCGGGCAAGGTCAAGCGCTTCAACATGTTCGACACCTGGGTGCAGGCCGCGCCCGCGATCCTGAAATTCCTGGACAAGTAATGCGGTCACACGGTTCGGATCTGCACTTCGCAGTTGAGCGACGCCTCGAGCGCGGTGTGAATCCGGCTCTCCGGAATGCGATCGAGGTCCGCCTTGCGGAGCGTCACATGCACGATGTCGAGACCGTCGTCTCCCGGCGAGCGGACGATTTCGCCGCTGATACCGAAGCCCGCCAGCACGCCATGGGCGTCGTCATCGGTCCCCCTGCTCACGTAGGTGACCACGCCTGGCGCAGGCGAAGTGCCGAACGCGTTCGCGCACAAGGTAACCGCGTCCCGCTTCAGCCGCTCGGCATCGCTGCCCGCCATCAGCATCTGCACTTCTCGGCGGCCAACCGGCATCGCGGCGATATTGTTCTCCAGCACGTCGATGCCGGCCGCATCGGCGAGTTCGCGGAGGGCCGTCATGCCGTCGGTTAACTGCTCCGGCGTGAGCCGGCCGGCGGGGTCCACCTGGACACGCACCACCGCGATTCTCATGCCCGCAACCCTATCCGCGGGCTGGACGATGCCATGACAGCCACAACGGATCTCGCCGTCGCGGTGTGGCCCGGCATCGAGCCGCGGCTACTGCGTCAGGGTGTCGAGGACTATGCCGACTACCGGGGTTCGGGCGGCTATCGACCGCTCGAGGACGTGGACCACCTGCTCGGCCAGGTCGACCTGTCCGGCGCGCTCGGCCGTGGCGGCGCGGCGTTTCCACTGGCGGTGAAGCTGAAAACGGTCCGCGACAACGGCCGTCGAGCCGGTGGCGCCGTGGTGGTCGCCGATGGCGAAGAGGGCGAACCGGCGTCGATCAAGGACCGGTGGCTGTTGCGGCACCGCCCGCATCTGGTGCTCGACGGTCTGCGGCTGGCGGCACGGATGCTTTCGTCCGAGCGCGCGCATGTCTATGTCTCCGATCCGAGTGCGGCCGAAGCCGTGCAGACCGCGCTCGCCGCCGTCGACTCGGAGGTGCTCGGCGGCCTTGTCGTCACGGTATTCACGGTCGAGGGGGGCTACGTCGCGGGCGAGGAGACGGCGGCGGTGCGGGCCCTCAATGGAGGTCCGGCCAAGCCGACGGACAAGCCGCCGCGCCCGTTCGAGGAAGGCATCGGCGGCCTGCCCACAATGGTCAGCAACGTCGAGACGCTTGCGCTCATCCCGTTCCTGCAACGACACGGCGCAGAGGCGTTCCGAGGCCAGGGAACGTCGACGTCGCCGGGGACGTTTCTGGCGACGATCACCGGCGCGGGCAGGCCCCCGGCGCTCTACGAGATTCCGCACGGCCTGGCATTTACTGAGCTTCTCGATTTCCACGGCGTGCCAGCCGATCAGGTGCGCGGCGTGCTGATGGGCGGCTACTTCGCCGGCCTGCTGAACCGCGACATCCTCGACGTCACGCTCGACCACGAGTCGCTGCGCCGCCTCGACAGTGGCCTCGGCTGCGGCGCGATCACGGTCCTCACCGAGGACTGCCCGGTGGCCGTCGCGGCGTCGGTCATGGCGTACTTCGATCGCGAGAACGCCAGCCAGTGCGGTTCGTGTTTCAACGGGACGGCGGCCATGTCGGCGGTCACCGAGGCACTTCGTGACGGGGTGGCCACCGATGAGGACCTGGCCCGATTGGAGCGTTGGTCGGTGGTGCTCCGTGGCCGTGGCGCGTGCGCGACGCTGGACGCGGCGACGAATGTGGCGGCCAGCCTGCTGGCCGCGTTCCCGCAAGTGGTCGATCGCCACCTGCAAAACGATTGTGATTCTTGCCGAGCCGGCGCGTTCAAAGCGGTGCGCCCGTACGAAGTCGAGGCGGTGACTGCATGAGGATCCGTCTCGATCGAACGATGTGTGACGGCTTCGGCGTCTGCGCAAAGCATGCGCCGGAGTACTTTTCGCTCGACGACTGGGGTTATGCCTCGCTGGTGGGAAACGGCACCATTCCCGAGGAAGACCATGACGCGGCCATGCGGGCGCTACTGGGCTGTCCGGTGCACGCGATCATCGAGATGAGCGAGACCCACGACGCCGCCGCGCGGGACACCAGGAGCTGAAGTGGACATTCCGCGCAGGCCACTGCCAGAGGTCACCGAGCAGAACGAGTTCTTCTGGACCGCAGGCGAAGACAATCAGCTGCGCATCCAGGAATGCCAGAGCTGCCGGGCGCTGATCCATCCCCCGGTGCCGGTGTGCCGGTACTGCCGCAGCCACGACATGGGTGTCCGCACCGTGTCGGGCGAAGGCACCCTGTCGGCCTTCACCGTCAACCACCGCTTCGGCTTTCCCGACCTCCCACCGCCGTACGTGGTCGCCCAGGTCGCGATCGCCGAGGACCCCCGAGTTCGGTTGACCACCAACATCGTCGAGTGCGAACCCGACGAGCTCGCGCTGGGTCAGACCGTCGAGGTGGTGTTCGAGAAGGCCGAGGACAAAGCCGGAGCCGTCTGGCTGCCGCTGTTCAAGCCCACGGCCGAGAAGAAGACTGGACCGCAAGCTCAAGACGAGATCGCGCCGCAAGACTTCGGCAAGCATGTTCGGCCGATGCTCACCAAGGAGAAGTTCGAAGACCGGGCGGCGATCACCGGGATAGGCATGTCCAAGATCGGCCGCCGGCAGATGGTCGCACCCCTCTCGCTGACCATCGACGCCTGCGAAGCCGCCGTTGCCGACGCGGGTCTGGAGTTCGACGACATCGACGGGCTGTCAACCTATCCGGGACTCGACATCGCAGGCATGGGCGAAGGCGGTGTCACCGCACTGGAGGGCGCGCTGGGCCTCCGCCCGACGTGGATCAACGGCGGCATGGACACCTTCGGTCCCGGCGGCTCGCTCATCGCGGCGGTGATGGCCATTGCCACCGGGATGGCCCGCCACGTGCTGTGCTTCCGCACCCTGTGGGAGGCGACGTTCCAGCAGCTGATGAAGGAGGGCAAGATGTCCCCGCCGGGGGGCGCCCGTACCTCAAGCTGGCAGATGCCGTTCGGCGCCACGTCGGCGGCACACGTTCTCGCCTTGAACGCGCAACGTCACTTCGCTCGGTACGGCACCACGAGGGAGACCCTCGGCTGGATCGCGTTGAACCAGCGCGCAAATGCGGCGCTGAACCCGACGGCCATCTACCGCTCTCCGATGACCATGGACGACTATTTGAATGCCCGGATGATCACCACACCCTTCGGGCTCTACGACTGCGACGTGCCGTGCGATGGCGCCATTGCGGTGATCGTCTCGGCCGTCGACGTCGCCCGCGACATGCCGAAGCAGCCCGTCCTCTTCGACGCGGTGGGCACCCAGATCATCGAGCGCACCGACTGGGATCAGACCACAATGACCCACGAGCCTCAGGTGCTGGGCCAATCCGCGCACGTGTGGACGCGAACGTCACTGCGCCCCAAGGACGTCGACGTCGCCGAGCTCTACGACGGCTTCTCGTTCAACTGCCTCTCCTGGCTGGAGGCGCTCGGTTTCTGCGGTATCGGCGAGGCCAAGGATTTTCTCGACGGCGGCAAGGCCATCGCCCGCGACGGCGTGATACCCCTGAACACTCATGGCGGTCAGCTCTCGCACGGCCGCACCCATGGCATGGGCCTGATCCACGAGGCGGTCACCCAGCTGCGCGGCGAGGGCGGCGAACGCCAGGTGGCCGATGCCCGCGTCGCCGTCGTGAGCAGCGGCGGCCTCACCCCGAGCGGCGTCCTGCTGCTGCGGACTGACACATGAGCCAACGCGATCCCCGTCCCAGGGTGGTGATGGTCGACGGCGTACCGATGTCGGCGCTGGTCGCATCCGCGCCGGACCCGAGGGCAGTTATCGTCGCGATCCACGGCGGTGCCACATCGTCGACGTATTTCGACTGCCCTGGCCACCCCCGACTGTCATTGTTGCGGTCGGCCACCGCCCAGGGCTTCACGGCGATCGCGCTGGACCGGCCGGGTTACGGCGCGTCGGCGCTCTATCACGACGACATGGCCGACCCCGGCAAGCGGGTGGCCTTCGCGTTCGGCGCCGTGCACAAGATACTCGGCGACGGTGCGCGCGGTGCAGGTCTTTTCCTCCTCGCGCACTCCGCGGGCTGTGAGCTCGCGCTCCGCATGGCGGTCGACGAGCGGGCAGCCGACGTGCTCGGCATCGAACTGGCGGGCACTGGTCTGCGCTACAGCCCGGAGGCGAAAGCCGTCATCAGCGAGGCCACCGCGACCGCCCGTCCGGCAGGTCTGCGGGATCTGCTGTGGCAGCCGACCGACCTCTATCCCCCGGAGGTGCTGGCCGGTGGCCTCTCGGCGCCGGGTGCGGCGTATGAATCCGACGTCACGGCGAACTGGCCGCGGCGCGACTTCCCCGACGTCGCAGCGCGCGTCGGTGTGCGCGTCGAGTTCAGCGCGGGCGATCATGAGCGGGTCTGGGAGTCGACACCGGAGGCGCTCACCGCCATCGCCGCGTTGTTCACCTCCTCGCCCCGCGTCGTGGTGAACGAAATGCCCGACAGCGGACACAATCTCAGCGTCGGCCTGAACGCCGACACCTACCACAAGAGGGTGCTGTCGTTCGTCGAGGAATGTGTCGCCGCGAGGGGCAGTGCCGGTTGATGCGCGTCGGATTCATCGGGCTAGGCAGCCAGGGCGGTCCCATGGCACGGCGGATCGTCGAAGCCGGCTACGAACTGACGCTGTGGGCGCGCAGGGAGGCCACGCTCGAGCCGTTCGCCGACACCGCCGCGAAGGCTGTTGGGTCGCCGGCCGAGTTGGCCGCCGCCAGCGACCTGGTCTGCCTGTGCGTGGTCGGCGACGATGACGTCAGAGACGTGCTCCAGGGTGACACCGGCGTCCTGGCCGGACTGGCTTCCGGCGGGACCGTCGCCATCCACAGCACTGTGCATCCCGACACCTGCCGCGAGGTCGCAGAATCGGCTGCCGGACAAGGCGTTTCGGTGATCGACGCACCGGTGAGCGGCGGGGGTCCCGCCGTGCAGCAAGGGCGTCTGCTGGTGATGGCCGGCGGGGAGGAGGAGGTGGTGGAGCGCTGCCGTCCGGTATTCGCGACGTATGCCGACCCGATCGTCCACCTCGGTCCGCTGGGCAGCGGCCAGGTCACCAAGATCCTGAACAATCTGCTGTTCACCGCCAACCTCGGCGCCGCGATCAGCACCCTGGAATTAGCCCAATCCCTCGGCATCCCCCGCGACCGGCTCTGCGAGGTGCTCGCCGGCGGCTCCGCCAACAGCAAGGCGCTCGGCAGCATCGCGACCTTCGGGGGCAGCGTGGAGGCGCTCGCGTCGATCGCCGGCGCATTGCTGCAAAAGGACGTCCGGCACGCCGCGAGCCTCGCCGATAACGCGGCGGCGCCGCAGGGCGCGGTGTTCGACGCGGCCGACGCGGCGTTGAACTTGATGGAGCACCCGCGATGAGGAGGATGTAAATGACCAAGGCGAAACTCGTTTTCGACCCGTTTTCCGAAGACTTCTTCAATGGGGCCTACGAGACGTATCGCCGGATGCGTGAGGAAGCGCCCGTTTACTACAGCGAGGAGCACGACTTCTACGCGCTGACCCGGCACGAAGACGTCGCGCCGGCCTTCAAGGACTTCGACACATATTCGTCGGCGTACGGCGTCGACCTTCCGTCGGTGAGGACCGGGACGTTACCGACCGAAACGGGGCCGAGAATGATCATCTTCATGGACCCCCCGGCGCATCGAAATATGCGCAGCCTGCTCAACAAGGTCTTCACCCCGCGAGCGATTCAGGCGCAGAAGGAGATGGCCACCCAGAAGATCGAGAAATATCTCGGCCAGGTAAACCCGGACGGTTTCGACGCCGTACAGGAGTTCACCGGGCCATTCCCCGTCGAGGTGATCACCACCATGCTGGGCGTGCCTGAGGAGCACGCGCAGCGGATCCGACACTGGGTCGACGAGTCGCTCTATAAAGAGGTCGGCCAGGTCGAAATGTCGGAAAAAGCCATGCAGGCCAGCATGGAGCAGGGCATGTTCTATTACGACTTTGTGGCGAAGCGGCGTGCGGATCCGCAGGACGATCTATTCAGCCAACTCGTCGCCGCTGAGATCGAGCGCGAGGATGGCGGAAAAGAGAGGCTTGACGATCTCGAAATCGCTGCTTTTGCAACGCTGCTCGGTGCAGCAGGTGCTGAGACAGTGACCAAGCTGGTCGGCAACGCGGTGTACATGTTCGCCAAGAACCCCGACCAATGGCAGAAGCTGCTCGACGACCGCAGCAAGATCCCGGCAGCCGTCGAGGAACTGCTGCGCTATGAAGCACCGGCTCAGTACAACGTGCGCCGTTCCATGAAGGATGTGCACCTGCACGGAACCACGATTCCTGAGGGCAAGCCCGTCTTCCTGATCGGCGGTTCGGCCAACCGCGACCACCTGGCATGGACCGATGCCGACAAATTCGACATCGATCGCGACCGCGGCGAAGCGCAGAACCTCGGCTTCGGCTACGGCATTCACAGCTGCCTCGGCGCGGCCCTGGCCCGCATGGAAAGTGCGATCGCACTGGACAAACTGCTCGACTTCATGCCGGGCTACGAAGTCGACTTCGATGGCTGCAAACGCGTTCAGATGCAGAATGTGGTCGGCTGGAAGAACGTCCCGGTGAAGGTGCTGCGATGACAAAGAAGGTGGAAGTCGACTTCGGGTTGTGTGAGAGCAACGGCGTCTGCATGGGGATCATCCCGGAGGTGTTCGACCTCGACGACGAGGATTACCTGCACATCCTGCAGGATGACGTGACGCCGGAGAACGAGCAGCAGATCCGCGAAGCGGTGCGCCAGTGTCCGCGGCAGGCCATCTCCATTCGCGAAGAGTGAGACGCATCTAGATGCGATTCGTCTTCGTACACGGCGGTTTTCACGCCGGGTGGTGCTGGGACTTCACGGTTGCGGAGCTGCAACGGCTGGGGCATCAGGGCATCGCCGTCGACCTTCCCGGACACGGAGCTCGGGTCGACGAGGAGTCGACACTCGCCAATCGTCGGGATGCGATCGTCTCCGCGCTGCAGCCCGGCGGCCAGACAAAGAACGTGCTCGTCGGGCATTCCGGCGGCGGGTTCGATGCCACGCTCGCCGCCGACGCCGCCCCCGAGCTGATCAGCCACATCATTTACCTGGCCGCCGCGCTGCCGCGGGAAGGACGCACCTATCCGGAGGCGATGGCGATGCGCGACTCCGAAGACGGCGATTTCGATGGCGACGTCGGAGAGATGTTGCGGTACCTGCATTTCGACGATGACGGTGCGATGACGTTCGCCGACTTCGAGGGCGCGTGGAAGTACTTCTACCACGACTGCGATGAGGCAACCGCCCGCTGGGCGTTCGAGCGGCTGGGACCGGAGCGGTTCGGCGACACCACGGTCACGCCGGTGTCTATCCCGCGGTTCTGGGCGGCCGACCTGCCCCGCAGCTTCATCCTGTGCCTGCAGGATCGGGCGATGCCGCGCTGGCTGGCCGATACGGTCGCGCGCCGTCTCGGTGTGGAGCAGTTGACGATCGACACGTCACACTCGCCGTTCCTCAGCCGCCCGCGGGAACTCGCCGAGTTGCTGGTGCGCGCCACCACCACCAAGCCGACCGGCCCGCTCATCCCCCACTGACTACCCCGCGAAATGGGATTCCCGGCTGCAAACCTCCTCAATCGACGACCGGGAATCCCGTTTCGGCGCAAGTGTGTGGTCAGTACAACTAACCGAGGCCGGAGAGGATGGCTCCGTTGCAGTCGGCGGCGGCCTGCCGGAGCTTGACCGCTTTTTGGTAGTCCTCCGACTCGTACCAGGCGCGGGCCGCTTCCACCGACTCGAACTCCAGCAGCACGGTCTGGCTGCCGTGCCACTCTCCCTCAAGCACCTGGGGCGACTGGTCGAACGACAGCAGCGTCGCACCCGCCATCGCCTTCCCGGCCAGTTTGGCGTACTCGCCCATCCCGGCGGGATCCTTGACGTCCTCGGTGATGACTATGTACCCCTTAGGTCCTGCAGTCACTCGAAACTCCTTGGTTTTCAGTCGGTTTCGCTAATGGCTTGTTCGGGACAGTTCTCGATGGCGTCCTGGGCGGCAGCTTCCAGACCGTCCGGCACCTCCTCGGGATCGGCGACCGCATAGCCGTCGTTGGTCATGTTGAACACCTCCGGACACAGCGTCAGGCACATGCCGTGGCCGCGGCAGCGGTCCTCGTCGACCGTGACCTTCACGAGCCCTCCTCGGCGAGGTCGAACTCGACGTGCAGTTCGGTGAGCCCGCGCAGGATATAGGTCGGAATGTATTGGTAGCGACGGTTATCGGCGGGCCCGTGCTTGGCTTCACTGATCCTGATGTCGGTGGTTCGGTCCAGCAGGCGTTCGAGCCCGACCCGGGTTTCGGCCCGGGCCAGCGGTGCCCCCGGGCAACTGTGAATGCCCCGGCCGAAAGACAGGTGCTGACGGGCGTTCTTGCGTTGAGGATCGAAGGTGTCCGGGTCTTCGAACCGGCGCGGGTCCCGGTTGGCTGCGCCGTTCAGCACCATCAATGTCGTCCCGGCCGCGATGCCCGTCTCACCGACGGTCGTCGGGACCCGCGACAGCCGGAAGTCACCCTTGACCGGGCTCTCGATGCGCAGCGCCTCCTCGATGAAGTTCGGCAGCAGGCTTCGGTCCTCTCGCAACTGCTGCTGGATGTCCGGCCGGTCCCCGATCACCTTCAGCGCCGTGCTGAGCAGTCGCACCGTCGTCTCCTGGCCGGCGGAGAACACATTGGTCCCGACCCGCACCACGTCGCCGACTTCGGGCAGAGACCCGTCGGGGAAAGTCGCGGTCGCCAGGCCGGTGAGCACGTCATCGCGAGGTTCGCGGCGTCGGTCCTCCACGTAGGTCGCGAAGACCTCGTAGAGATACTCCAACGGGGTCTTGGTCAACGTCTTCTCGGCGTTGCCGAGGCCGCCGCCGTGGGTGCCGCGGGCGAGCCGCTCGAGAAGCTCGTCCCGGTCCTCATCGGGCACACCGAGCAGGTCGGCGATGACCCGCAACGTGAACGGGCCCGCGAAACCCGTGATGAACTCACCCTCACCCGGCGCCAGGAAGTCATCGAGGATGTCGTCGGCGAGCTGCCACATCGCGTCCTCGTTCTCCTTGAGACGCTTCGGCGTGATCAGCCGCATCAGCAGGGCACGGTGATTGGTATGAGTGGGCGGGTCGAGCGTCGGCAACTGGTCGCTGAACGGAATCTCGTCGCGGTGCTTCTCGATCAGCTCGGTGACAACTGCGCCATCTAGATCCTCCAAGGGTACGGGGAATCCCGGAAACGGGCCGGTCACCGAGATGCACGACGAGAACGTCTCGGCGTCGTTGTACACGTCGACGGCTTCCTGCCAGCCGGTGACCATCGCCACGCCGTAGTGGTCCTCCCGCTCGACGGGGCACTTGCTGCGAAGAGCCTGGTAGATCGGGTACGGGTCGTCGACCAGCCGCTCGTCCCGGAAATAGTCGATTCCGGTGAGGTCGTTGTCCATGCGCCTCTCCCATCAGCGATCTCGATCTGCGAGAACGTGACTCTCATCTTTGAGTATTACATTTCCATAGCGGCAGTCCGGCGTCAACGACCGAGGTCAGCGGGCGGCTACTGGATCGGCTCGTCGCCGAGCACCGTCGTGCGCAGCATCTCCCGCGGCGAGCTCGGGTCGTACGGCGCCGCGCGGTGCAGGACACCGCGGTTGTCCCAGACGACGGTGTCGCCGACCGCCCACGTGTGGCTGTACACCTTGTCGGGCCCGGTTGCCCGGTCAAGCAGCTCCGCCAGCAGCGCCCTGCCCTCGTCGTTATCCATCCCGGCGATGTAATCGGCCGACGCACCGAGCACAAGTGACCTGCGGCCGCTGCGGTGCGTCCACACCAATGGATGCTCGTGCGTGCGGCGAGCCCGCCACCTTGCCAGGACTTCCGGCGAGGGATCCGGGGTGACCCGGCGCTGGGAGGCCTCCAACGAGTGCACGACCCGCAACGACCCGTACCGCTTCTTTTCGTCGTCGCTCAACACGTCATAGGCCGCATAGGAGCTCGCGAACTCGGTCTCCCCGCCCCGGTCGGCGACCTGGACGGCCGACAACACGGTGGCCATCTGAGGAAACGTGTCTTCGATCGGGGTGCAGCCGTCGATGTGCCAGTCGAACGTAGCGCGCAGGTACTCCGCAGAGGAGTTCTTTGACTTGTCGAGGGTGATCGGGTAGATGCCCGCGACCGGATGATGCCCGTCGGAGGTGTGGTCGACCTCGCCCAGCCGCCGGCAGAACGCCACCTGCGCGTGCGGGTCGAGGTCGAGCCCTGAAAACACCAGCACGCCATAGTCTTCCAGCGCCTCGAGCACCGCTTTGCCCAAAAGATCATCGGCAGCGAGCCGGTCGGGGTCGATGCCGACCACCTCGGCGCCGACCGATTCGGTCAGCTTGTTGACTGTGAGCGTGCGCGTCACGGAACCGGCTGCCCAACGCGGTCGATAACGGCATCGGCGGAATCGGTGGGCTTATGTTGGCCGAAGATCTCGATGGCCATCGAAACCATAATCATCGAGTAGATGAGCTGCAGCAGATTTAGGGCATCGTCGGGCATGTCATCGAGGGGGAACTTGTCGCAGTAATCGATCGCTTCTTCCAGCCGCGGCGAGAACGCGTCGTAGAACTCCCGCATCACCAACATGGGGGTGGCCATGCGCATGTCCCAGCGTTCGGCTTCGGTTGCCAGGCACCACTTTTCCGCGTACGGCTCAAGCTCGGCGAACGCGCTGGGGAGTCGGGTCTCGGCCACGTCACACCCCCGCGGGAACGCGCTGTGCCTGGTACTCGTCGACCCAGTCGACGACCACTTTGTGCAAATGCCGGACCAGGATCTCCTGGTCGTTGAGTGGGAACTCGTCGACGATGCCGGTCTCGAGTGCGGCCTGCGTGCCGCCGAGCATGCCGGCGTCCTGCAGCGCGAACTCCTTGAGCACCACCGCTGCCACCTCATGTTCGATGCGCTCGCGCACGCTGCGTGCGGGATGAAACGCCGTGTACGCCTCGAACTTGTGGGTGTTGTGCGACGTCGGCCAGTACCGGTAGAGCAGGTACCAGCCGCCGTAGATGAGGATCTCCAGGTTCGGGAAGATCTGAAAGTTGCTGATCCCCCACGACTCGATGCCACCCGGGTTGAGCCCGGCGGGTAGATGGGTGTCCGGCGTGCGCCACGGACCGACCAAGCCGCTACGCGTCACCCGTTCGATCGGATACATGTACTCGGGAGCCATCAGCCAACGGCGAGTGCCGGCCGTGGACACCACGCGATGAGGGCCGTCGATCTGGAAGTGTGCGCATTGGAATGCTGCGTTGGGCTGTCGAACCGCCGATGGCACTTGCTGCGGATGCAGCGACGGGACGTGGTAGTACTCCTGGAAGGCGTCGGCGAAGATCTTCCAATTGCTGTTGTTGTGGGCGACGAAATCGTAGCGCTCGGTGAGTTGTTCGAACGGGTAGTCGTCCAGCCCGGTGATCATCGGACCGAGGAACTCGCGCAGGCTCTGGCGAGGCTCTGCATCGAAATTGATGAAGATGAACCCGTTCCACACGTCGCAGTGCACCGGGCTCAGCCCGTACTGGTTGCTGTCGAGGTCGAAGAACTCGCCGGGCTGCTGCACGAAGGTCAGCGCGCCCTCGAGATCGTAGCGCCAGCCATGGTACTTACAGGTGAACTGGCGGCAGCTGCCGTTGACCTCTTCGTTGGGAAAGTCATTCCACACCAGCTTGTTTCCGCGATGGCGGCAGATGTTGTAGAAGGCGCGGATCTTCTGGTCTTTGTCCTTCACCACGATCACCGAGGTCTTGGCGACGTCGACCTCCTTGGTGAAGTAGCTGCCGACGCGGGGCAGTTCCTCCACCCGGCCGACGTTGAGCCATGCGCGTTTGAAGACCGCCTCGCGCTCGATTTCGTAGAACTCGGGTGACGTCGAGTCGCGGAACGATACCGGGCCGGTGCCGAGCGCCGGGTAGTGTTCGGTCCAGCTTCCCTCCGCCGGCTTAGGCCACTGTCCCATGCCAACCTCCTTGTTGTGTCACAGCACTTGCCCGCCGTTGACGCCCAGGACTTGACCCGTGATGAAACCGGCTTGCTCCGAACAGAGGAATCCGACCGCGGCGGCGATGTCATCGCCGGTACCCAGGTGACCGATCGGAATGCTCGCGGCCATCTGCTCATTGGAGGGCAGTAACCCGGCGGCCTGCGACTGGTGCTGCATCGGCGTCTCGATGCCCGAGGGCGGAACGTTGTTCACCGTGATGCCCACCGGACCGTATTCACGGGCAAGCGATTTGGTCAACGACAACAGTGCGCCCTTGGATGCGGCATAGTGCGCCATCTTGGGCGAGCCGCGTTGGGCGCTCGACGACGAGATCATCACGATGCGTCCCCATTCCGCGGCCACCATGTCCGGCACTGCGGCCTGACAGCAATGGAAGGTACCGGTCAGGTTCACCGCGATCAGGCGGTCCCAGGCCTCAGCAGTGATGTCGGTGAACGGCGCGAAATCCACCAGGCCCGCGCTGGTGACCAGGATGTGCACCGGCCCGAGCTCGGAACGTACCTTGGCGAACGCCTCCTCGACGGCCTGGCGGTCGCTGACATCGGCCGCGACGGCAAGCGCCGTCACGTCTTCGGCGCGTAACTCTTCCGAAACCCGTTGTGCCGCTTGGCCATCGATGTCCAGCACCGCCACCTTGTGCCCGCGCCTGCCCAGTTCGTGGCAGGTCGCTTCACCCATGCCGGACGCGCCGCCGGTGACCACCGCCACGCGGGTCATGCGCCGGGACCGATGTGATCGGTGTACAGCTCGTGGCCGGTGCCCTGTTCGATCACGCGACCGAGCAGTTCACGGAGCGTTTTCTGCTCGGCGCTACTGAGCACGCCGAAAACCTTGGCATGCGCGGCGATCGCGTCGCTGACAACGGCTTCGGCCACCTTGCGCCCCGCCTCGGTCAGGAAGGCCTGGAGTATCCGGCCGTGTTGTGGATCCTGTTTGCGCTGCACCAGCCCGCGACGCTCGAGCTCCTTCAGGGCCAGTTGCACGCCCTGCGGGCTGATGAGCAGCCGACGGGCCAGGTCGGCCCCGGACAGTCCGGGCTCGGTGGCCAGTTGCCGCAGCATCCCGATCTGCGCCGTGCTGACGCCGTGCTCGCTCACCGCGTCATTCACCGTCGTCAACGAGAAGTACCACGCCTGCTTGAGCAGCCACAGAATGTTGTCCGTTTGTTCCACGCTCGCTCCTTGCTGAAATGTCAGCGCTTGTACACCACGCCGTTTTTCATCACGAACCGCACGTCGAGTGTGGTGGCGATGTCGCGCGACGGATCTCCGGGCACGGCGACGATGTCGGCGAGGTAGCCCGGGGCGAGGCGGCCGAGCTCGTCGTCGGCCGCGATGAGTTCCGCGCTGGTGATCGTCGCGGCCCGGATCGCCGCCATCGGCGTCATGCCCCGATCCACCAGCGCGCACAGTTCTTTGGCGTTCTGACCGTGCGGGATTGCCGGGGCGTCGGTTCCGCACGCGATCCGCACCCCCGCGGCGATCGCCTTCGGCAGCATCGCCTGCGCCCGCGGAAACACCTCTTCGGCCTTCTTGCGCAATTCGGGGGCGATCCGGTCGACGGCCATTGCTTCGGTGAGATAAGTGGTCGACACCAGGAACGTGTCGTGATCGACCATCATCTGAATGGTCTCGTCGGAGGCGAGGAAGCCGTGTTCGATGCAGTCGATGCCGGCCCGGATGCATGCGCGGATGGCGCCATCCCCGATGGCGTGCGCTGCGACACGCACTCCGGCCCGGTGCGCCTCGTCGGCGATCGCGGCGAACTCGTCGTCGGAGTACTGCTGCGCGCCGGGGGCGGTGCTGTGCGACATCACGCCGCCGGACGCGGACACCTTGATCAGCTTGGCGCCGTGGCGAATCTGGTAGCGCACGCACGCGCGCACATCGTCGACGCCGTTGGCGATGCCCTCCGCGACGGAGAGCGGCATGATGCCCGGCGCGAGTCGTTGGAACACGGTGGGGTCGAGGTGGCCGCCGTATGGGGTGACAGCATGCCCGGCCGGAAAGATTCGGGGCCCGACGTGCCAGCCCTGATCGATTGCGCGCTGCAGTGCGACGTCGAGCAGATAGCCACCGGTCTTCACCATCAGCCCGAGGTTGCGCACGGTCGTGAAGCCAGCCTCGAGTGTGGTCCGCGCGTTCACCGCGCCGCGCAGCGTGCGATAGGCGGGGTCGTCCTGCACGCCGTGCATGGGATTGGGCAGGCCTTCAGGACCGCCAGGCCCTCCGATCAGCAGGTTGAGCTCCATGTCCATCAGGCCCGGCAACAGCGTCACATCGCCAAGATCGATGTCGGTCGAATCAGCGGGCAGCTCAGCCGGATTCACCGCAGCGATGCGGTCGCCGTCGACGACCACCACGGCGGGCGAGCACACCTCGCCCGCATCGACATCGGCCCAGCGCTCGGCGCGCAGGACGGTCAGATCGGTCACGGCACGGGTTCGGACAGGCAATCCAGCGCCGCGGCACCGGAATCGGGGACCCGCGGTTGCTTCCAGCACTCGACGGGGAACGACACCATGATCATCGAGTAGACCAGGTGCATCAGATTGAGCACGTCCTCCGGCAGGTCGTCGAGCGGAAACTTGTCGCAGAAGGCGATCGCCTCCTCCGCCCGCGGCGCGATGGCGTCGTAGAAGGCCTGCATCTCGGCCATCGGAGTGGCCAGGCGCTTGGCGTAGCGCTCCGGTTCGGTCGGCAGGCACCACTCCGAGAACCGTTTCAGATCGGCGAATTCAGCCGGCAGCATGGCGGTCATCGCACTCACACCCCCGCCGTCTTGCGCTGGTAATCGTCCACCCATGCGGCGGTCTCCTGGTGCAGATGACGAATGAGCACCTCCTGGTCGCAAAGCAAGAACTTGTCGACGACCTGGGATTCGACCATCGTCTGGGTGGCCTCCAACGTGTTGGCGTCCTGCAGCCCGTACTCCTTGAACGACACCGCCGCCAGTTCCTGCGCGATGCGCTCCCGCGGCGTGCGCGGCTGCGGGAAGTACAGCGTCCCTTCGAAGATGTGCGAGTTATGCGAGGTCGGCCAGTAGTGGTAGGTCAAGTACCAGCCCTGACCCCACACCAGGATGACGAAGTTCGGGAACAGCTGGAAGGAATCGAGGCCCCACGGATCGCATTTCGCCGGATTGAGGCCCGCGGGCATCTCCCCCAAGTCCGGCTTGTCCCACGGCCCGAACAGACCACTCTGGCAGATGTCCTCCATCGGCTTGCGCATCTCGGGGTCCATCTCCCACGCGCGCACACCCGATGTGCTCACCAGCCGATGTGGCCCGTCGATGCGGTAGTGCGGTGCCTCGAAACCGGCTTCTGCGGCGGCCTTCGAATACTTCGACGGCGACTGGTTCGCGTGCAGCACCGGAGCGTGGTAGAACTCCTGGAACGCGTCCATGTAGAGCTTCCAGTTGGCCTTCACCTCTGAGCGGTAGTACCACCGCGAGGTCATCTGATCGAACGGATAACCCTCCAGGCCCGTGATCATCGGGCCGAGGAAGTCTCGAAGCGTCTGCTCGGGTGCTTCGGTGTTGCCGGCGAGGTTGACGAAGATGAACCCCTCCCAGACGTCGCAGTGCACGCTCACCAGGCCGTAGCGGCTCTTGTCCAGGTCGAAGAACTCTTCCTCCTGCTGCACGAAGGTCAGATTGCCGTCGAGGTCGTAGCGCCAGGCGTGGTATTTGCAGGTGAACTGGCGACAGACGCCGCTGGTCTCCTCCAGCGGCATGTCGTTCCACCCCAGCTTGTTGCCGCGGTGCCGGCAGATGTTGTGGAAGGCTCGCACGTCGTCCGCCGACGCCCGCACGATGACGATCGACGTGCCGGCGACATCAAGCTCCTTCGTGAAGTAGCTCCCGACCTTCGGGAGCTGCTCGATCCGCCCGACATTCAGCCACGTCCTTCGGAAGATCGCCTCGCGCTCGAGTTCGTAGA
>NZ_JBOGDB010000032.1:0-11547 GCF_050701515.1 Mycobacterium sp.
TGTCACAACATCCCGCCGAGCTGGAAAGCGCGGTCCGCGCCGGGCTGGCCAAGGTGATCGACCCCGAACTGCGACGGCCGATCACCGAGCTCGGCATGGTCAAGAGCGTCACGGTGGACGCCGAGTGCGGCGTGCACGTCGAGGTGTATCTGACCATCTCGGCATGCCCGAAGAAGACCGAGATCTCCGAGCGCGTCGCGGCGGCGGTCGCCGACGTGCCGGGTACCGGCGCGGTCAAGGTCAGCCTCGACGTCATGAGCGACGAGCAGCGCACAGAGCTGCGCAAGCAGCTGCGTGGCGACGCCGGCGAACCGGTCATTCCATTCGCCCAGCCTGGCTCGCTGACCCGGGTGTACGCGGTCGCGTCGGGCAAGGGCGGGGTCGGCAAGTCCAGCGTGACGGTCAACCTGGCCGCGGCGATGGCCGTGCGCGGGCTGTCCGTTGGCGTGCTCGACGCCGACATCTACGGCCATTCGATCCCGCGGATGATGGGCACCACCGACCGGCCCACCCAGGTCGAGTCGATGATCCTGCCGCCGATCGCCCACGACGTGCGGGTGATCTCGATCGCCCAGTTCACCCAGGGCAATACCCCGGTGGTGTGGCGCGGACCGATGCTGCACCGGGCGCTGCAGCAGTTCCTGGCCGACGTGTACTGGGGTGAACTCGACGTACTGCTGCTGGACCTGCCGCCGGGAACCGGAGACATCGCGATTTCGGTGGCGCAGCTGATCCCGGGCGCCGAGATCCTGGTGGTGACGACGCCGCAGCTGGCCGCGGCCGAGGTCGCCGAGCGGGCCGGCGCGGTCGCGCTGCAGACCCGTCAGCGCATCGTCGGCGTGGTGGAGAACATGGCCGGATTGGTGTTGCCGGACGGGTCGACGATGCAGGTGTTCGGTGAAGGCGGCGGCCGCCAGGTCGCCGAGCGGCTCACCCAGGCGGTGGGCGCCGACGTTCCGCTGCTCGGCCAGGTTCCGTTGGACCCGGCGCTGGTGTCAGCCGGCGATTCCGGGGTGCCGTTGGTGCTCAGCGCGCCAGATTCGGCCGCCGGCAAGGAATTACGCAGTGTCGCCGACGCGCTGTCCGCCCGCAAGCGCGGGCTGGCAGGCATGTCACTCGGTCTGGATCCCGCCGGGCGCTGAGTCTCCCGCGGCGAGCAGTCGCAAAAGCGCGTGTCGCTGCGGCGGGTCGGCGCGAAACTGAAGGCACGCATGATCCTTATCCTCATTTATTGAAGGATCTGAGTGTACAGTAGATGTATGCCCTCAGATGCTCGCGACAGTCAGGGCCGCATGGCGGAAGTTGACGCGGAGGCCAAGTGGCCAGCCCTCGACTGGGAGGAGCGCAATTGGACTCCCAAAATCCCGGCCGAGATGGTCTCGGCGAGTGTACGGAAGCGCCACGAAGGCACATACCAGTCGGCGCTCGTTTCACCGATTGCTAATTGCACACCGCAATTTCCCTCAGACATCCTTTCCCTCGCCGAAGAGGCATCGGTTGAGATAGCACGCTTTGATGCGGAACTTGGGAACGAAGTTGCGCCGTTTGCCTCAGTATTGTTGCGCTCTGAATCTGCATCGTCATCAAAGATTGAGAATCTGACATCAGGCGCGAAGGCGATTGCGCTCGCAGAACTGGGCAGTACTGCGAAGCGCAACGCCACCGAGATCGTGGGCAATGTCGCCGCCATGAGAGCCGCGTTAGAGCTGGCAGACCGTCTTGATAATCACGCGATCCTTGCCATGCAACGTGCGTTGATTGTCCAACAAGACCCCAGCATCGCGGGCCGATGGCGGGATGAACAGGTATGGATAGGTGGCGACTCATTCGGGCCACACGGCGCAGAGTTTGTGCCACCGCATCACGAACACATACCGACATTGATGGACGACCTAGTTAAGTTCACCGGCCGGACCGACCTGCCGCTTCTGTCGCAAGCCGCGATCGCCCACGCGCAATTCGAAACGGTCCATCCTTTCGGGGATGGCAATGGGCGCACCGGACGTGCCTTGATTCACGCAATGTTTCGCGGCCACGGCCTCACTCGCAATGTCACTATCCCGGTTTCTGCGGGCCTCCTCGTCGATAAGACCGGCTACTTCGAGAGCCTTACTGCTTATCGTGAAGGCGATCCGGCATCAATCGTCGAGAAGTTAGCGCGGGCATCATTCGCGGCGATCGCTAATGGCCGACGGCTTGTCCTGGAACTCCGCGCAATCCGAGAGGGTTGGAACCAACAGATTCGAGCCCGGCGTGACGCCAGTGCCTGGCGACTGGCTGATGTGCTTATCCGCCAACCTGTTGTAGACGCAGCCACGGTTGCAACGGAGCTGGACACGCCCACTAAGAACGTGCTCCGAGCCGTCGATCCGCTGGTGGAAGCGGGGGTGCTAACTGAATTCACCGGCTTCGCGCGCAACCGAATGTGGCAGTCGAGCGAGGTGCTGACCGTTCTGGATGCCTTTGCCGCTCGCGCAGGACGCCGCGGCGGCGCATAGCACTGTTAGGTGGCGTCGCTGTCGTAGGGCGTTGCCGCCGGCTGACTCGTTGTCGGGGGCGGCACTGCCGACGGGGCAACCGGCGACGCCGGTGTCGGTTCGGGCCGGTCGAACTTGCCGGTGAAGAAGGAGTCGTCGCCGTCGAGCAGGTGCTTGGTCAGCGCAGCGCGCGGGGTCATGCCACGCAGCTTGCGCAACTCACCCAGCGGCTCGCGGAGATCATCGAATTCCGGGCCGAGGTCTTCGCGCAGCTGACTGGTCGCCCCGCTGATGTAGTCCCGCGCCTGACGCAGCGCGCCGGCGCTCCAGCGGATGGCACCGGGCAGTCGCTCCGGACCCAGGATCACCAAACCGGCGACCACCAGGACCAGCATCTCGCCCCAGCCGAAGTTGGCGAACATTACGTGCTGTTGTCGGCGCCGGGGTTGACGGTGAGCGTCACGGGGCGGCCTTCGCGGACCACCTCGATCGGGGCGTCCTGTCCGACCTTCAACTGCCGGACCGCGACGACGAACTCGTCGGCGTCGGCGACCGTCCGGTCGCCGACCTTGACCACGACATCGTTCTCCAGGATCCCGGCCTTCTCGGCGGGCCCGCCGGCCTTCACATTGGCCACCTGGGCCCCCGACGCCAGGTCGTTGCTGACCGACCGGGCGGTCAGACCGAGCGTCGGGTGGGCGATCTTGCCGTCCTTGATCAGCGTCTCGGCGACGGTCTTCACCTCGTTGACCGGGATCGCGAATCCCAGGCCACTCGCGCTTTCCGATAGCGACTTGCCGGCCGTGTTGACGCCGATCACCTCGGAGTTCATGTTGATCAGCGGCCCGCCCGAGTTGCCGTGGTTGATCGCGGCGTCGGTCTGAACACCGTCGATCACGGTGTCGGTGTCCGAACCGTCGCCGGACAGCGGAACCGGTCGGTGCAGGGCGCTGATGATGCCCACGGTGACCGTGCTGCGCAGCCCGAGCGGAGCGCCGGCCGCGATCACTTCCTCACCGACCCTCAGCTTGTCCGAATCACCGAGGCGCGCCACGGTCAGGTTGTCGACATTGTCGACCTTCAGCACGGCCAGGTCGGTCTTCGGGTCACGGCCGACCAGGTTGGCCGGCACCTCCTTGCCGTCGTTGAAGACCACCTTCATCTTGTACTGGCTCGGGTTGCTGGCCGCCTCGGAGATCACGTGGTTGTTGGTGACGATGTAGCCGCGGCCGTCGATGACGACGCCGGAACCCTGTGAACCCTCCGCTTCGTCGGTGGCTTCGACGGTGACGACCGAATTCGCAACCGAGTCAGCAACTTTGGCGAACCGACCGGCGGGGACCTCGGGATTGCCTTCGGTCGACAGCGTCACCTTCGACGTGGTGAACGCCTCAACCACCTCGGCGGTCTTGCGGCCCACCCAGCCGCCGGCGAAGCCGATCACCAGCGCAATGATCGCCAGCACCGCCAACGCGACATACGAGACCCTGCCGCCGAACAACACGTCGCGCACACCGAGCTGGCCGAGGTTCGCGGCGGCCGGCGCCATAGCCGGTTTCGGCATCGCCGGGGTACCAAGCGCGGCGGCCGCGCCGGGATCGCGCCACGGGTCCTCGGGCTCCTCAGGCATATCCCTGTCGCGTTCGGCCTCCAGCGCGCCGATGTCGGCGGGATGGCGTTGCAGTGTGTCGTCGCCGACCCGGCCGAACGCCTCGGCGAGCACGGGGTCGGGTTTCTGATCGGTCGGTGTGAATTCGCCCTGGTCGCGATAGCGCTCCAGACCCACGAAGGAGCCGTTGACGCCATCGGGCCGACCGAACGCCTTGCGGGCGGCCGGATCCACCGACGGCCGCGAGACAGGGCGCGGCGCCAACCGGTGGCTACCGCCGGACTGGTCCTGCTTGGTCACCGTTGTATCACTCTCTTTTGATCGCCCGCTATTCGCCGGCGCGCGTCGCTGGTTACTCCGCATCAAGCCTACCGGCGCTTACGCCGGTCACGGGATGTGCCGTCAGCAACCTGGGGCGGATCGGTGTCGTCGGACTCGACCTGCGGAGCGTCGTGGGGAATCTGAGACAGCGTGCCCAGCAGCGAAGTCGGGATGTCGATGGGGCGGGAATCACGCAGCGCGGCGCGGGCCTGACGCTGGGCGTCCACCTCGGCGGCGCACTGCGGGCACAGCGACAGGTGGTGTGCGGCGCGCAGATGCGCGGTCATCCGCAGTTCGCCGTCGACGAAGGCGGCGATGGCCTCGGTGGACAAATGCTCGGTAGAGCCGAACTGACGCGGCGAACCGACCGGTGCATCGCTCTGCGAGGCGAAGTGGGTAGGCAGCCAGGAGAACGCCCGGCGAAACACATGACCCGGGTCGGCCATCATCCCGCTCCTCTCGGCGTATCCACGTCGCGACATACCGTGCTCACTTGAATGTAGCGCGGGACGCGATGTCCGACACCCGTGAACGGTCAGGCTGACCTGGCCGTGTCGTCGGAGTGGCTGGCCAAATAGTCCCGCAGCGCCTGCCGACCCCGGTGGATCCGGCTGCGCACGGTGCCCAGCTTGACGCCCAGCGTGGCGCCGATCTCCTCGTAGGACAAACCCTCGATGTCGCAGAGCACCACCGCCGCGCGGAACTCCGGCGGCAGCGAGTCGAGCGCGGCCTGCAGGTCGGGGCCCAGCCGCGAATCGTGGTAGATCTGCTCGGGGTTCGGCTCGTCGGCGGGCACCCGGTCGTAGTCGTCGGGCAGGGCCTCCATCCGGATGCGGCCGCGGCGACGCACCATGTCGAGGAACAAGTTCGTGGTGATGCGGTGCAGCCAGCCCTCGAACGTGCCGGGCTGATAGTTCTGCACGGACCGGAAGACGCGGATGAACGTCTCCTGGGTCAGGTCCTCGGCGTCATGCTGATTGCCCGACAGGCGGTACGCCAGTCGGTACACCCGATCGGCATGCTGACGCACCAGCTCGTCCCACGACGGCATGGCGGCCTGGCCACCGGTGGCGTCAAACACCGCGGTGCCCTGCAGCTCATCGGAAGCCTCTACCCAGTCGCCATCCGTGTACTGCTCGAGATGGGACATCGAAGCGGGGGCCAACTGAGGGGCCGTGGTCGTTGTGCTCGTCGGATCCTCCAGATCACAGCGGACATCGAGTGTCGGCAACGCGACATCGACGGCAACACGACGACCGCCGCCGGTATTCCCAGCGCCCCAGCTTCCGCCGTGTTCCATGCGAGATACCGTCCCCGACCCTGGTGTGGTTGGCATATGAGCACACTGAACATTTCCTGAGAAACCTGGCTACCCGCCGCGCAACCAGGGCAAACCACACGATTTCGGCCCCATTTGGGTGTTGCGGCGCGGGCGTGTCGCGGTGGTGCCCGAACGGCGCCGCTCTACGCTGCGGGCATGGCCAGCACCGACGACCCGGCGAGCCCGCGGCCCAGCCGCGCCGAGTCGATCGTCACGCACGCCGAACAGTCGATCTCCGAGGACGCCATCGTCGCCGCGGCGCGCGAACGCGCGGACGATACCGGTGCCGGCGCCATCACTCCCGCGGTCGGGGCGCTGCTGAGCGTGCTTGCCAAACTCACCGGCGCCAAGTCCGTCGTCGAGGTCGGCACCGGCGCGGGCGTCAGCGGGTTGTGGCTGCTCTCCGGCATGCGCGAGGACGGCGTGCTGACGACGATCGACGTCGAACCCGAGCACCAGCGCATCGCCAAGCAGGCGTTCACCGAGGCCGGCATCGGGCCGTCGCGGACCCGGCTGATCAGCGGGCGGGCCCAGGAGGTGCTGACCCGGTTGGCCGACGAGTCCTACGACCTGGTTTTCATCGACGCCGATCCGATCGACCAGCCCGATTTCGTCGTCGAAGGCGTGCGGCTGCTGCGGTCCGGCGGTGTGATCGTCGTGCACCGGGCGGCGCTCGGCGGTCGGGCCGGCGACGCGAGCGCACGTGATGCGGAAGTCACCGCGGTGCGGGAGGCGGCCCGGCTGATCGCGGAGGACGAGCGGCTGACACCGGTGCTGGTGCCGCTGGGCGACGGCCTGCTCGCCGCCGCCCGTGATTAGCTCTTCCCCGCGAAACGAGATTCCCTGTCGTTCTCGGCGCGAATTCACGACCGGGAATCCCATTTCGGCGATTGGCGGGATTTTACGGAATCCTGACCGTCCGCGTTCTTGACGCTGTGCTGAACGCGCGTTTAGTGTTCTAAACATGCGTTCAGTGGACGATCTCACGGCGGTCGCCCGGATCCGCGACGCCGCGATCGAGCAGGTCGGCCAGCACGGGTTCAACGTCGGGCTTCGGGCCATCGCCCGAGCCGCAGGCGTCAGCGCCGCGCTGGTCATCCACCATTTCGGGTCCAAGGACGGCCTGCTGCGGGCCTGCGACGAATACATCGCCGAGCAGATTTACCAGGCGAAGACCGAGTCACTGCGCTCCGCCGATCCGGCGACCTGGCTCAGCCAGATGGCCGAGATCGAGACGTACGCGCCGATGATGGCCTACCTGGTGCGCAGCATGCAGTCCGGCAGCGACCTCGCCAAGCAGTTCTGGCAGCGCATGATCAACAACGCCGAGCAGTACCTCGAGGAGGGCGTTCGCGCCGGCACCCTCAAACCCACCCGGGACCCGAAGGCCCGGGCCAAGTTCCTCGGCATGATCGGCGGCGGCGGATTCCTGCTGTACCTACAGATGCACGACAACCCCACCGATCTGCGCGCAGTGCTACGCGACTACGGCGAAGACATGATGCTGCCGGCGCTGGAGCTGTACTCCCACGGCCTGATGACCGACTCGACCATGTACGAGGCGTTCCTCGCGCGACACGAACAAGGCATTCCGTTCAGCACTTCGACTCGCACCGAAGGAGATCACGATGACGGCAACGTCCCTGCAGCGGGCTGACACCACCGAGCGGTCGCAGCTCGCGGTCGAAATCCGGGACCTGGCCAAGTCATTCGGCCGCACCAAGGCCCTCGACGGCCTGGACCTGGCCGTCGCCCCCGGCGACATCACCGGCTTCCTCGGACCGAACGGAGCGGGCAAGTCCACCACCCTCCGGGTGCTTCTCGGACTGCTCCGCGCAGACGGCGGTACCGTGCGGCTGCTGGGCGGCGATCCCTGGCGCGACGCGGTCCGGCTGCACCGCCGAATCGCTTACGTGCCGGGCGATGTCACATTGTGGCCCAACCTGACCGGGCAGCAGGCCATCGACTTCCTCGCACGCCTGCGCGGCGATGGCGCGATCGACACCCAGCGGCGCGACCAACTGTTTGAGCGGTTCGAACTCGACCCGCACAAAAAGGCACGCACCTACTCCAAGGGCAACCGGCAGAAGGTGGCCCTCGTCGCCGCGTTCAGCTGCAACGCCGAGCTCTACATCCTCGACGAGCCTACCGCGGGCCTGGATCCCTTGATGGAGAAGGCTTTTCAGGAATGTGTCCGGGAAGTGGCCGATCGCGGCGCCGCGGTGCTGCTGTCCAGTCACATCCTGGCGGAAGTGGAGAAGCTGTGCCACAACGTCACGATCATCCGCGCCGGCAAGGCGGTGCGTTCGGGCACGCTCGAGGAGTTGCGTCACCTGATGCGCACCACCGTCACGGTGCGCACCCGCGGCGACAGCCAAGCCCTGCAGCGCTCCTCGCACGTACACGACTTCAATCGCCGAGACGGCCAGGTCAGGTTCTCGGTCGATCGCGCCGATCTGGATCGGGCCATGGGTCAGCTCACCGAACTCGGCATCGAAGAGTTGACGGTGACGCCGGCGTCGCTGGAGGACATGTTCCTGCGTGAGTACGAGGGGGCGAACTGATGACGACGGCAGATGTCGCCCCGCGTGTCGGACGACACCAGGCGGCGCCCGGTGGCTCACCGTTCACCGGCGTCGGGAGCCTCATCCGGCTGGCATTGCGCCGCGACCGCGTTCGGCTCAGCGTATGGATCGCCATTCTCACGCTGATGATGGTGTACGCACCCAACGCGATCAAACTGGCCTATCCGGAAGAAGCACAACGCCTGGCCCGGGTGAATCTGATGAAGACGCCCGCGGCAATGATCATGGGCGGCCCAATGTTCGGCAGCAACGAGACCGACCTTGGCGCGATGATGGCCAACGAGCTGATGCTGACCCTGATCATCGCCGCGTCAATCCTGTCCATCCTCACCGTCATTCGACACACTCGCACCGAGGAGGAAAGCGGTGCAGCGGAATTGGTGCTGTCGTCGGTTGTCGGTCGGTATGCCCGGACGTATGCCGCGCTGATCCTGGTCGGCGGCGTCAACGCGATACTCGCCCTGACCATGACGCTGGCGATGGTTCCGAGCGGCTTCGCCGTGGCCGATACCGCAGCGATGTGTCTTGGCGTCACCGGGGTGTCGATGGTGTTCGGCGCCGTCGCGGCGGTCACCGTCCAACTCTGGCGGCAGTCGCGCGCCGCAACAGGGGCGGCCATGGGCGTGCTCGCGCTGGCCGCACTGGTGCGCGGCATCGGCGACGTCATCAACAATTCCGGCAGCGCGCTGTCCTGGTTCTCCCCCATCGCCTGGGCCCAGCAGATGCGTCCGTTCGTCGAACTGCGGTGGTGGCCGTTCGCCTTGTTGGTCGGACTCGCCGTCGGTCTCATGGTGTTCGCCGCCGTGCTGGAGGGTAGACGCCAGTACGACGACGGCGTGATCCCGTCCACCGGCGAGCGACCGAACGCACGCCCGATCGCGAGCGTATTCGGCCTGCATTGGACGCTGCAACGCGGTCAGACGATCGGCTGGACCGTCGGATTGTTCCTGTCCGGCTTGGCATTCGGGTCGATGACGAAGTCGCTGCTGGATGCGGCGCAGGACAACGAACTGCTTCAGCGCGTGTTGGCCCAGCAGGGCACCGACGGCATGTACACCACCATGACGCAGTTCCTGGCCGCCGCGGCAACCGCCTACGTCGTCAGCGCAGTGCTGCTGGTATGGGGCGACGAGCAGTCCGGTCTCGGCGAGGCGGTGCTGGCCGGTGCGGTGTCACGGTGGCGGTGGCTGCTCACCGCAGTCGCGGCCGCGATTGTCGGGGCGACAGTGCTGATGTTCTTCGCCGGTCTCGGCAACGGTCTCGGCGCGGGCATCACCCTCGGCGAGCCGGAGACCGTCTCGCGGTTGACACTGGCCGGCCTGGCCTTCGTGCCCGCGATGGCGGCGATGGCCGGAATCGCGGCTTTGGCTGTGGCGCTGCGGCACGCGTGGATCGGCTGGCTGGCAGTGACTTTCGTAATCATCTCGCTGTACCTCGGCGCCCTGCTGCGACTGCCACAGTGGCTGCTGGACGCGTCGCCGGTCGGCCAGACCAAGGCGCCGACCGAATACTCGGTCGTTGCGCTGGCGGTCATGCTCGTGGCCGCGGCGGCCCTCACCCTCGTCGCAGGGGCGATCTATCGCCGCCGCGACGCCCTTTAAGTCGGATGGGAGCAATCATGAAGATCGGTCTTCAGATGCTGGCGTCCGGAGTCTTCGGAATCGTCTTCTTCGGACTGCTGTTGTTCTGGCCTGCAGGCACCTTCGACTACTGGCAGGCGTGGGTTTTCATCGCCGTGTTCATCGTCGCCACCATGGTGCCGACCATCTATCTGGCCGTGAAGTATCCGGATGCGCTCCGGCGGCGCATGCATTCTGGGCCGTTTGCTGAGACCCGGCTGGTGCAGAAATTCATCAACGTCGGCATCATCCTGATGGTTGTCGCGGTGGCGGTAGTCAGTGCTCTGGACCACCGGTTCGGTTGGTCGACAGTGCCGACGCCGGTCGTCGTGCTCGGCAATGTGCTCATTGCAGTAGGACTAGGGATCGCAGAAATCGTTATCATCCAGAAACAACTATGCGGCGGCGACCATCACTGTGGAGGCGGAGCAAAAGGTGGTGTCCACGGGCCTCTACGGCCTGGTGCGTCACCCGATGTATGTCGGGGCGCTGATCATGATGATCGGCATGCCGCTTGCCCTGGACTCGTATTGGGGCCTGGCCGCGGTCGTCCCGGGCGTGCTGGTCTTTGCACTCCGCATCAACGACGAGGAGAAGGTGCTGCGCCAGGAGCTCGGCGGGTACGACGAGTACACGGATAAAGTGCATTACCGCCTGATGCCGGGGGTGTGGTGACCGATGAAAACTCTCATCCAAGCGGCGGTTTCGGTTCCCATCGGTCTCGTCGTATTCGGGGTGCTGGTGTTCTGGCCGGCCGGCACATTCGATTACTGGCAGGGATGGGCCTTCATCGCGGTGTTCGCCGTCGCGACCCTGATACCGAGTGTCTATCTGGCAGTGAGGAATCCGGAAGCCCTGCGCCGACGCATGCAGGCCGGCCCCGGCGCGGAGACCCGGCCCATGCAGAAGGTTGTCAGCGCGGCGGCGTTCGGGTCGCTGGCGGCCCTGATGGTGATCAGCGCGTTGGACTTTCGCTTCAAGTGGTCGGCGGTGCCTGCCGCTGTTTCGGTCGTCGGAGACGTGTTGGTGGCGGTCGGCCTCACCATTGCGATGCTTGTGACTATCCAGAACGGCTATGCCGCGGCCAATGTCACCGTCGAGTCGGGCCAGCAGCTGTCGTCGACGGGTTGGTATGGATTCGTCCGGCACCCAATGTACTTCGGGAACGTGATCATGATGTTCGGCGTCCCCCTTGCACTGGGCTCGTATTGGGGTCTACTCGTGGTCATCGCCGGCGTTGGGATGCTCGCTGTTCGCATCCGCGACGAAGAGGCCTTGCTGACACAGGAGTTGGCCGGATACCGCGAGTACATGCAGAAAGTTCACTGTCGGTTGGTGCCCTACGTCTGGTGAGGGCGGATCACCCGCCACACGCTGATCCGCGCTCATAATGCATAGGTGGAACTACTGACCGGTCTGGGGCTGGCAACCGCGGCGGGGCTCAACGCCTACATCCCGCTATTGGCGCTGGGTCTGCTGTCGCGGTTCACCGACCTGATCACGTTGCCGCACGGTTGGGCCTGGCTGGAGAACGGCTGGGTGCTGACGATCGTGGCGGTGCTGCTGGTTGTCGAGCTCGTCGCCGACAAGATCCCGGCACTGGACAGTATCAACG
>NZ_JBOGDB010000033.1:0-2157 GCF_050701515.1 Mycobacterium sp.
TGGACGACGCGTCGTCGCCGCCGACGGAGCGCCTGCTCGATCGACTCTCGCGCGCTGACGAGCGCCTGCGCTGGCTCCGGCACGATCGCCCCCGGGGCGCCTCGGCGGCCCGGAACACAGGACTTGCGACCGCCCGGGGCCGCTACGTCGCCTTTCTCGACGACGACGACTATTGGCTGCCGGGCAAGCTCGAGAAGCAGATGGCTCTGCTGGACGCCAGCCCGTCGTCGGTCGGCCTGGTGTACTGCTGGTTCGACTACCGCATCGGCGAGAAGGTCGTGTCCGGACGCAGCCCGAAGCTGGAGGGCCGGATCTTCGAGCACCTTCTGGAGCGGCAACCGCTCGGCAACAGCTCGACGCTTCTGGTCCCGAGATCCGTGGCGGAGACGGTCGGCGGCTTCGATGCCGACCTGCCGCGCGGCAACGACGGCGACTTCATCCGGCGCGTCGCCCTCGATCACGAGATTCGCTACGTTCCCGAGGTCCTGGTCCACGTCGACGTCGGGCACGGTCTTGCCCGGATCACCGATTACGACCGCAAGGGAGTCGCCAACGCGCTGGCCGCCGATCGCGCCAAGCTGCGAAAGTTCGAGCGCGAGCTGGAGCGGTACCCGCGCCAACGGGCGGCGATCTATGGCTCGATCGGCTTCCACCACAGCCTGCTCGGCGAGTGGCGCGAGGCACAGGCGTGGTTCTGGCGCGGCCTCAGCAGTCAGCCGCTCTACCCCGGGGCCTGGCGGCCGGTGCTGCGCGCCGTCAAGGCGTCGCTGCTGCGTAGGCTGAAAGGTCTGTCGGGGCGCGGCAGCCGGTCGATCCGGACATCGCCCTGATCAGAGCCGAGGTGCGATAGGCATTGAGCGACCCGCCCGCGTTGTCCGCTGCCGACGGGCTTTGGCAGCCGACCATCACCGCCGTGATCACGACCTACCAGCGTTCGGCGCAGGTGCGCCAGGCGATTCGCAGCGCCTGTACCCAAAGCTATGCGCCGCTCGAGGTGATCGTGGTCGAAGATGGCTCCGAAAGCGGTCTGCCGCAGTGGCTCTCGGTCGAAGGCTATGGTGGCGTGCGGTATCTCCGGCACGACCGCAACCGCGGTCTCGCGGCGGCCCGCAATACTGGCCTGGCCGCGGCCGCCGGCGAGTACATTGCCTATCTGGACGACGACGACGAGTGGAAACCCGAGCGCTTCGCTCGGCAGGTCGACCGGCTGCGCGCGCTCGCGCCGGAGCACCGCCCCAAGATCGCGGTCGTCGGCTGCGCTGTCGAGGTGCACGACCCGGCGCGCCGCACCGTCCGCGTGATCGAGCAGCTCAACGAAGGCGACCTGCGCGCCTCGATCGTCGCCCGGCGACGCCTGCGTACGTTGCCTTCCAGTTACCTGTTCCGAACCGAGACGTTGCGTGCGCTCGGTGGCTTCGACGAGGCGCTGCCGTCCTCGATCGACCACGACTTGTGGATGAGCCTGGCCGCGAGCGGCGGCCATGCTCTCACCCTGCGCGACGCCCTGGTCGTGACCTATGCGTCGGGGCGGCGACTCCAGATGACCACCGATACGCCGCGCCGCATCGTCGGCGTGCGGGCTTTCATCGACAAATGGCAGCCCGTTTGGGAGGTTTGGATTGGCGAACGCGAGGGTCAGCGCTTCGCGCATCGCTACTTCGCGCACGCGGTTGGCCGTCTCGCGCGCCATGAGCTCGCGCTCGGCCGGGTCGGCGCCGCGATGACCTGTCTTTGGACCATCCTGCGGTTCAAGGGCAGGATACTCGTTAACATCGGATCCCTCGTCGGCCTCGCCCGGTTCGGCGGCACCGAGGGCGGAGCCACGCTGATGCCAGGCCCTGCCGCACCTGATCGCGCCGGACCGGGCGGGTCACACCTCATGGACGAGCAAACGGAAAGCAGAGATGCTTAGTCGACTGGCATCCACCACGTTCTGGAAGCAAAATCTTGCGGACCGGCTGTCCGAACCTATGCATCTCAATCTGATCTCTGTGGCTGTGTACCTATTGGGTGGTTACCGAGCGAAGGTAGAATTTGATCTGATCAGGCCGCGGCACAGCGCGTTCGGTATCTTGAAGGCGGCGGACTTCGCGAAGGAGCTTGCTATCGACAAGATCTACGCGGTCGAATTTGGCGTTGCGGCGGGTCGCGGATTGT
>NZ_JBOGDB010000034.1:0-14178 GCF_050701515.1 Mycobacterium sp.
ACCTCGGGCCGATCGAGACCGAGGAGGGCCTGCATTACCTGCGGCCGGAGACCGCGCAGGGCATCTTCGTCAATTTCACCAACGTGGTGACCACCGCGCGCTGCAAGCCGCCGTTCGGTATCGCGCAGACCGGTAAGAGCTTTCGCAACGAGATCACCCCGGGCAACTTCATCTTCCGCACCCGCGAGTTCGAGCAGATGGAGATGGAGTTCTTCGTCGAGCCGTCCACCGCCAAGGAGTGGCACCAGTACTGGATCGACGAACGGCTGGCTTGGTACGTCGACCTCGGCATCGACCGCGACAGCCTGCGGCTGTTCGAACACCCGAAGGACAAGCTGTCGCACTACTCCGACCGCACCGTCGACATCGAGTACAAGTTCGGATTCCAGGGCAACCCGTGGGGCGAACTGGAGGGGGTGGCCAATCGCACCGACTTCGACCTTTCGACGCATACCAAACACTCCGGCGTCGACCTATCGTTCTACGACCAGGCCACCGACACCCGGTACGTGCCATACGTGATCGAACCCGCGGCCGGCCTGACCCGCTCGTTCATGGCGTTCTTGGTCGACGCCTACGCCGAGGACGAGGCGCCCAACGCCAAGGGCGGCGTCGACAAGCGCACCGTGCTGCGGCTGGATCCGCGGCTGGCTCCGGTCAAGGCGGCGGTGCTGCCGCTGTCACGACACGCCGACCTGTCGCCCAAGGCTCGCGACCTCGCGGCCGACCTGCGCAAGTCGTGGAACGTCGAGTTCGACGACGCCGGCGCGATCGGTCGGCGCTATCGCCGCCAGGATGAGATCGGCACGCCGTTCTGCATCACTGTCGACTTCGAGTCGCTCGACGATCAAGCCGTCACGATCCGGGAGCGCGACGCCATGACGCAGGACCGGGTCGGCATCGACGCGGTGTCTGACCATCTGGCGGCACGGCTGAAGTGCAGTTAGAAGCGCCCGCCGCCGCCCATGTAGCCGCCGCCGGAACCACCGAATGAGGTTGGGCTCCAACCGCCGCCGATGCCGCCGCCCAGGCCGCCGCGCATCGCGCCGCCCAAGATGTTGCCGATGATGATGCCGCCGAGCATCGCGCCCATGTTCGATCCGCTGCTGCTGCCATACCTCCCGTAGTAGGACCGTTGGGAGGCCTGCACGTCGGCATGCGCCATCGACTGCGCCTGCGACGCCAGCATCGCCGCGCCGTTCGCATGGCCGATCGCCTCGGTTAGGTTGATCGACCGCTTGTCCAGCGCGGCCTGAAGTTGACGCACCGCTTCGGCCAGCCGAGTCCGGGCCTCGGGACCGATGCTGCCGCGACGCACGTCGATGTAGTCCGACACCGCCCGCACCCGGGACTGCGCGGTGAACAGCGCCTGATCGAATGCCCGGCTGAGCCGCTCGGCCGCCTCCCGTTCCTCCGCGACACTGGCCAGCAGCCGGTCCAGTTCGGCATCGGCCTGAGTCAACTTGGTGAACGCACCCAGCGGATCGGCGGTGCCGGTGCTCTGCGCGTCGGCGACCGCCTTCACCGCGGCGTCGCGGGCGGCGCTGAGTTCGTCGGCATGAGAGATGTTGCCATCAGCCAGCTGACCGCCCGCGGCGTTGATCCCGTTCTGGATGTCGGCAATGGCCGACGGCAGGGTGGCCATCGCGCGGTTGATGTCGGTGGCGGCGCTGTCCACGCCGTCCAGCAGCGTGCGTGCCTGGCCCAGCGCCGATTCCGCCGCGCGGACGGCGTCCACCAGTCCGGTTTGGCGTCCCACCGGCCGGGAGACCAGGTTGCGGGCGTTGGTGATGTTCTGATCCGCGAAGGCCAGCCGCTGCTTGGCGGTCTCGACATTGCCGGCCACGGAAACCAGTGCGGCTTCGGAGAATTGCTTGTGCAGTTCGGCCAGCGCCTGCTCGGATGCCTGGAGGCGGGCGGTCAGGTCGACCATCTGCTGGGTCATCGCGTCCAGCCGGGTCGGCGCGTTGATCACCAGATCCCGCAGATCCTCGAACGCTTCCCGCTGCGCGTCCAGCTCACGGTCGGCCTTCGCCGCCGCGACAACCACCCGGGTCAGCAGGTCGCGCCGCTTCAGCGGGGTCTCGGGGACGGCATCGTCGAGGATCTGGCGGACGTTGAACGCCTGTGCCAGCGTCGTCTTCGCATTGCCGACCGCCTCAGTGAACGGAGCCGTCTGCTTGTCGCCGAATTCCTCAACGGCCAAAGCCAATTCGTTGTCGCTGGTGCGCACGGCGTTATCGACGTCCACCACGATCGACTTGGACAGATCGTCCAGCGCGTCGATGGACACCGACGCCAACGCGTTCGGGTCGGCGGGATCCACCCGACGCGCCGCGGCGAACTCGGCCTCCCGGCGCTTGCGTTGCCGCCGTCGCATCCACAGCCACAGCAGCAGCACCAGCACGGCGATGATGCCCAACGCAATCAGCAGCCCGAACCCGGAGATCCCGGTGCCCGAGCCGGTCGACGTCGATGTGCCCAACCCGTCGGCGGCCGCGACGGCCGCACCGGCCCAGTCGCCGCGGCGCAGTGCGGGCTCGATCTCGTTGCGGCGCAGATCGTCCACCGTGTTCGGGCGCACGCCGCTGGCCGGGGGCACCCTGAACGCGTAGGAGCGGTCCGTCGTCGCCACAGCCAGAATGGCGTCCTCGCTGCCGAAGTCGCTGGCGCGCATGGTGCTTTCGGCCCAGCTGACCGCGCCCTGACCGGAGAACGTGTCGACGTAGACCACCCACAACCTGATCCGGCGGTCGTTGTAAAGCCCCTCGACCGCCTGCTGCACGTTGCTGAACCCGGAACTGCTCAGTGCGTTCGCCTCGTCGGTGACATAACTGGGCAGCCGGAACGGCGGCCGGCCCGCCGCGGCGGGTGCCAGCAGGACACCGGCGGTCAGGATCGCGAGGACCAGACTGAGCAAGCGGGCGATGCGCATGATCGTCAATCTAGTGGGGTGCGCGGCGGAGCCACCCGGTACTGACGAACACTCCTGGCAGACTGTGCGTCGGTGGCCACGCACGACGACCCCTACGACGAGTTCGACCGGCAGCGGCTGGTGGTCGAGCCGCCGAAGGGTGCCGCCCTGCCCGGCACCGACTCCGAACATCGCACCGACTTCGCCCGGGACCGGGCGCGGGTGCTGCACAGTGCCGCGCTGCGGCGGCTTGCCGACAAGACGCAGGTGGTCGGGCCCCGCCAGAGTGACACCCCGCGCACCCGGCTGACGCATTCGTTGGAGGTGGCGCAGATCGGCCGCGGCATGGCGATCGGGCTGGGCTGCGACGCCGACCTGGTGGACATGGCCGGGCTGGCCCACGACATCGGCCACCCGCCGTACGGACACAACGGTGAACGTGCGCTCGACGAGTTCGCCGACAAGCACGGCGGCTTCGAAGGCAACGCGCAGAACTTTCGCATCCTCACCCGCCTCGAGCCCAAAGTGCTTGACACGCAGGACCATAGCGCCGGATTGAACCTGACACGAGCGGCGCTGGACGCGGTCACGAAATACCCGTGGCAGCGGGGTCAGCCGCCGCGCAAGTTCGGCTTCTACGCCGACGACACGGCCGCCGCGGACTGGGTGCGTGCGGGGGCGCCGGAATCCCGGCCGTGCCTGGAGGCCCAGGTGATGAACTGGGCCGATGACGTGGCCTACTCGGTGCACGACGTCGAAGACGGAGTGGTCTCCGGCCGGATCGACCTGCGAGTGCTGGCCGACGACGACGCCGCTGCCGAGTTGGGCCGGCTCGGCGAATCGAGCGGCATGGGCGGCGGACTGGATGCCGACGACCTGGTGTCCGCGGCCAAGCGGCTGTCCGAGCTGCCCGTGGTCGCAGCCGTGGGCAAGTACGACGCGACCTTGGCCGCGTCGGTCTCGCTGAAACGGCTGACCAGCGAGCTGGTCGGCCGGTTCGCGTCGGCCGCCATCACCGCCACCCGGGAAGCCGCCGGGCCGGGGCCGCTGGTGCGGTACGCGGCCGACCTGCGGGTACCCGCACTGGTCCGCGCCGAGGTCGCTGTGCTGAAGATTCTGGCGCTGCAGTTCATCATGTCCGACCCTCGACACCTGGACCTGCAGGCCCGACAGCGGGAACGCATTCACCGCATCGCGCACTGGCTGCTGGCCGGCGCACCGGCCACACTCGACCCGATCTTCGTGCCCGCCTTCAACGCGGCAGTCGACGACGGCGGGCGGGTGCGGGTCATCGTCGACCAGATCGCGTCGTTCACCGAAGGGCGGTTGGAGCGCCTCGAACCGGCTTTAGACTGATTCGGTGCCCGGCCGCATCCCTGATCGCGATATCGCGGCCATCCGTGAACGCGTCCGCATCGAAGAGGTCGTCGGCGACTACGTGCAACTGCGCCGCGCCGGCGCCGATTCGCTGAAGGGTCTGTGTCCGTTTCACGACGAGAAGTCGCCGTCCTTCCACGTGCGACCCAACCACGGTCACTTCCACTGCTTCGGCTGCGGCGAGGGCGGCGACGTGTACGCGTTCGTCCAGAAGATCGAGCACGTCAACTTCGTAGAGGCCGTCGAGCTGCTCGCCGACCGCATCGGCTACACCGTCACTTACTCCGGCGCCGCCACCAGCGTGCAGCGCGACCGCGGCAGTCGCAGCCGGCTGATCGCCGCCAACGCCGCCGCCCAGGAGTTCTACGCCGAGAGGCTGCAGTCAGAAGAGGCGGCGCCCGCGCGCCAATACCTGCTGGACCGCAACTTCGACGCCGAGACCGCCGCACGTTACGGCTGCGGGTTCGCGCCATCGGGCTGGGACATGCTGACGAAGCACATGCTGCGCAAGGGGTTTGAGTTCAAAGAGCTGGAAGCCGCGGGGCTTTCCCGGGAAGGCCGGCGCGGCCCGATGGACCGATTCCACCGTCGGCTGCTCTGGCCGATTCGGGTGTCCAGCGGCGAGGTCATCGGGTTCGGCGCGCGCCGGTTGTTCGACGATGACCAGAACGAGGCGAAGTACGTCAACACTCCCGAGACCGTGCTGTACAAGAAGTCGTCGGTGCTGTTTGGTCTCGACCTGGCCAAGCGCGACATCGCCAAGGGCCATCAGGCGGTGGTGGTCGAGGGCTATACCGACGTGATGGCGATGCATCTGGCCGGGGTGACCACCGCGGTGGCGTCGTGCGGCACCGCGTTCGGCGACGAGCACCTCGGGATGCTGCGGCGATTGATGATGGACGACAACTTCTTTCGCGGCGAGCTGATCTATGTGTTCGACGGCGACGCCGCCGGCCGTGCGGCAGCAGTCAAGGCTTTCGACGGCGAACAGAACTTGGCGGGACAATCGTTCGTCGCGGTGGCCTCGGACGGCATGGACCCCTGCGATCTGCGGCTGAAGTCCGGTGACGGAGCCCTGCGCGATCTGGTCGCGCGCCGAACCCCGTTGTTCGAGTTCGCAATTCGCACCGCGCTGGCCGAACACGACCTGGACAACGCGGAGGGTCGCGTCGCCGCGCTACGCCGGTGCGTGCCGATGGCGGCCCGCATCAAGGACCCGACCCTGCGCGACGAGTACGGGCGTCAGCTGGCCGGCTGGGTGGGCTGGGACGACGTGGCGCAGGTGGTCGGGCGGGTCCGCGGCCAGGCGAAGGGCGGCGGCCGACGATCGTCGACCCCCGCGACCCAGCCTGAGCGGCGCGCCGCGCCGGCGGTGGCACGACCCGATCCACGTGATCCGACGCTGTGGCCGCAGCGGGAGGCGCTCAAGTCCGCGCTGCAGTACCCGGCGCTGGCCGGTCCGGTGTTCGACGCCCTCACGGTGGAGAGCTTCACCCATCCCGGTTACGCCGCGGTTCGTGCCGCGATCTCGGCAGCTGGCGGCGCATCGGCCGGCGTCTCCGGCGCGGAATGGATCGAGGCGGTGCGCCAGCACACCCGGTCGGAGGCGGCCGCCAGCCTCGTCAACGAGCTCGGAGTGGAAGCCATCAGCGTCGAAGACGACGAAAGGCTGCCGCGCTACATCAGCGGAGTGCTCGCCCGCCTGCAGGAGGTCTGGGTCGGCCGCCAGATCGCCGAGGTGAAGTCCAAGCTGCAGCGCATGTCTCCGGTGGAACAGGGCGATGAATATCACGCGCTGTTCGGCGACCTGGTCGCGATGGAGGCCTATCGGCGCAGCCTGTTGGAACAGGCCAGCGGCGACGACCTTACTGCGTGAACAGCCTGTGCACGCTAAGGTGTTAGACGCTGTCCGCCCACTGGTGAAAGGCAAGCAGGTGGCATCGAGAACTCGGCGACTGATCGCTGTCGGCGCGTTCGCGGTCGCCGCCGCGGCCGGGCCGGCCTTCGCGACCATGACCACCGACACTGCGCCGGGGGATCAGCTGGCTGCGCCCCCGTGCCTGGCGTGGTTCGGCAACAAGGAGGACGGCAAGTGCCTGTCCTACTCGAACGGCAACGGCATCAACGTGCAATCCCCGACGTTCAACTACTGCTCGCCGGGCGTGAACCGCCAGGACAGCGACTGCGGCGTGAGCACCGGGCCGCTGGTGCCCGGCACCACGATCGATGAGCCGATCGGTTGATTAACGTTCGTCCGCGGTCGTCATCGCCTGCGGCTTGAACACCGCGGTCTCGGAGTCGATCGGCGTCAACGTCACCATCTCCGGATCCGGCGACACCCTGTTCGCGATCTTGCGGCGACCGGATTCGATCAGGGCCTTGGCCGCCGGGCTGCCCGTCACTGCCCGATACGTGCTCGCGATCTGCTCATACCGGCGTCGGCCCGCCTTTGTCCCCAATACGTAGCCGACTGCCAACACGACGAGATAACGGATCACAGGTCCCCTCCAGACGACGGTGCGTTGGTGTCCATCCTGCCTCACCCACCGGGGTTCGCGCCGGGCCGACTGCCGGTTTGACCGCCGATACCCAGGACAACCGCTTGTACGCTAGAGTCAACCCTCGCCCGCGGCGCGATCAGCCCGGGGAAGGGCGATCCCCTGTAGCTCAATTGGCAGAGCGTTCGGCTGTTAACCGAAGGGTTGCTGGTTCGAGTCCAGCCGGGGGAGCAGGAGTTCCTGGGGCCGTGGCTCGCGCCCGTAAGCTCGATTCCATGCTGCATTCTCGCCTGATCACGGTCCTGATTACTTTTGGCCTCCTTGCCGTCGGCTGTGGCTGGAGCCCACCGTCTGCGCCGCCACCCAAGACCCAGGCCTGCGCGCCGTCGGACGCGCCCAGCGCGGAGACCGTTCAGCAGGCGATTGCGGGTCTTCCGCCCGGTCTGCCATGGCGCGAGAGCTCTCGCGGCCACACTCCCGACTGCCGGTTGAACTGGGTGGTGGCGACCGGGGAAAAGGGGGGGCCAGACAGCCCACAACAGGTGCTGTTCTTCGACCGAAACAACCCATTGGGGTCAGCCACCCCAGAGCCCCGTCCGTACATCACCGTGACGACACTGGGCGATGACACCGTCAACGTGCAATACCAATGGCGGCAGGGCGGGGACGAACCTTGCTGCCCGACCGGCATCGGCACGGTGCGCTTTCGTGTCGGCGACGACGGCAAGCTCAACGCGCTCGACCCGATCCCGAAGCCCTGATCAGGTGTCGACGATTTTCTCGGGATGCAGCATCTCGGCGTAGCGCAACTGCTCGGGTATCCCGAATCCGTCCACCAGTGTCTCGGCGTACGGACGTAGCGTGCGGCAGCGTTCGTTGATGCCGCGGGTCACCGCCTTGGCGCGCTCGGTGGACAAAAAGCGGTGTTCCATGAACCACCCCCTGTCCTCCTCGATCACCGACAGCGCGTAGAGGTCGCATACCATGCCGAGAATCTCGCGAGCCTCGTCGTCCTCGCACGAGTCGATGCCCGCGACGAACGCCTCGAGGATGACGCGATCGATGTGTGCCCGCGCGGCGTGCAACACATGGTCCTGGACCGCATTGAACGCATCGAACGCGCTCATCTCTTTGGACTTACCCTGCAGGCGGCGCGCCACGGTGGAGAGGATGTACTCCTCGCGGTCCTCGAACAACTTGACCTGCGTGCCGCGGTTGAACAGGCTGCCCTCTTCCTCGTTGTCCTGCCGGGTGTCGAGGATGGTCTGCATAATCGTTTCGGCCGCAGTGCGTTTCAGCACCCGCTCACCGGCGAAGTTTGCGGCGAAACGCACCCACTCCACCGGGCTCATGCCCTTGATGTCGTCGGCGTAGGCGGTGAGCAGTTCCTTGGCGACCAACTGGATCAGCACGTGGTTGTCGCCCTCGAAGGTGGTGAACACGTCGGTGTCGGCCTTGAGAGCGATCAGCCGGTTTTCGGCGAGATAGCCTGCGCCGCCACAGGCTTCGCGGGCCTCCTGGACGGTCCGGGTCGCATGCCAGGTGTTGGTCGCCTTCAATCCCGCCGCCCGGGACTCCAGCTCGCGTTGTTCCTCGGCGTCGGGGTCGTCGGCGGTCTGTAGGTCATGACACTTGGCAACCAGCTCGTTCTGAGCGAATTGCAAAGCGTACGACCGTGCGATGAGCGGATACAGCCGGCGCTGATGCACTAAGTAATCCATTAGGAGCACTTCGTCGTCTTCACCCGGCGCGGTGAATTGCCTGCGCTGCAGCGCATACCGGGTAGCGATGTCGAGCGCGACGCGCGCCGCGGCGCCAGCGCTGCCACCGACCGTGACCCGGCCGCGGATCAGCGTGCCCAGCATGGTGAAGAACCGCCGGCTCGGATTCTCGATCGGCGACGAATAGGTGCCGTCCTCGGCCACGTCGGCGTACTTGTTCAGCAGGTTCTCCCGCGGAATCCGGACGTGGTCGAACTGGATGCGTCCGTTGTCGACGCCGGGCAGGCCACCCTTGTAATGGCAGTCTCCCGTCGTGACGCCCGGCAGGTCGTTGCCTTCGTCGTCGCGGATCGGGACGACGAAACAATGCACACCGTGATTGACCGGTTCCCCGTCCTCGCTGGTAATCAGCTGCGCGAAAACAGCTGCTACGCTCGCGGTTTCAGCCGCACCGCCAATGTAGTCCTTGCGCGACGTGCGGGTGGGGGAGTCGATGACAAACTCTTGAGTGGAGACGTCGTAGGTGGCGGTCGTCTCGAGCGCCTGCACGTCGCTGCCGTGGCCGGTCTCGGTCATCGCGAAACAGCCAAGCAGGTCGAGGTCAATGATCTGTTGAACGTATGCCTTGTGATGCCGTTCGGTACCGAGGTTTTCGATGGCGCCGCCGAAGAGGCCCCACTGCACGCCCGCCTTGACCATGAGTGACAGGTCGGACATCGCGAGCATCTCGATCCGGGTGACCGCGGCCGCGACGTCGCCGTTGCCGCCGTGCTCCTTCTTGAATCCGTCCTCGGCGGCTCCGTGGGCGGCCATGATTTTCATCTGCTCTGCCACCTTGGTACGGGCGATGACGGTGTTTGGGGTGTAGTGGGGGCGGAAGATCTCGTTCGAGAGCTCTTGCCGCATCCTGTTCTTGACGTCACGCCAACGGCCGTCCAGCGTGTTGCGTAGATGCTCCGCAGTAGTGGTCATACCCCCGACGGTAGCCCTTCTCGGCACGGGAGAAACTGTGATGTGGCAAACGTAGGCAAACCTGGCTAGACCAGGCGAAAGCCGTGGCGTTGAATCAGGGAATGAGCGCCCCGGACGCGCGGGAGCCGGCGACCTCCACCGGCCTGCCGCATCAGATCGACCACCGGCACTCGGATGTCTCCGGCGGTTGGTTGCGCGCCGCGACGTTCGGCGCAATGGACGGGTTGGTCAGCAACACCGCACTGATCGCCGGTGTGGCCGCCAGCGCCAGCGCCCACACCGTTGTGCTCAGCGGTGTCGCCGGCCTGCTGGCCGGGGCGTTCTCGATGGCACTCGGCGAGTACACCTCCGTGACCACCGCCAACGAGCAGATCGAATCGGAGGTCGGCGTCGAGCGCCGCGCCTTCCACAAGCATCCGCAGGCGGAACGGACAGAACTGGTCGGGATGCTCGTCGAGATGGGGATGACACCGGAAACCGCCCGAAAGGCGACCGAGGAAGTTCATCGGGACGAAAATCGTGCGCTGAACTTCCATCTGGTCCAGGAACTGGGCGTCGACCCGCGGGAGAAGCCCTCCGCACTCGTCGCGGCGGCATCGTCGTTTGTCATGTTCGCGATCGGCGCGATCGTCCCGCTGATCCCGTACTTGTTGGGGTTCGAATCGCTCTGGGCCGGCTTGCTTTGCGGCGGCGCCGGCCTGCTGATCGCGGGCGCCGTCGCGGCACGGTTCACCAGTAAGCCGGTGTGGTGGGCGGCGTCGCGGCAATTGGCATTCGGGGCGGTTGCGATTGCCGCCACCTATGTCGTCGGAACCCTTGTCGGCACGGTCACCAGCTGACGATGATATTGCGCTCCTTGCTGCTGTCCTGCTGCCTGCTGGTGGCGTCCTGCGGTGCCCCGGACGCCACGGCTGTCGGTCTGGCCTACCTCGGCCAGTTCCGGGTGTCGCCCGGCGCGACGCTCGACGGCACGGTCATCGGCGGCCTGTCCGGCATCAGCTATGACCGACCGAGCAATCGGTATTTCGTGATCAGTGACGACCGCTCGGCAAGGAATCCGGCGCGCTTCTATACCGTGCAGGTGTCGTTGTCCGACAATGGTATTCGTGATCTCGAATTCACGTCGACCCACCCGCTTCTCACGCGCGACGGCAAGCCGTTCGGCGCGCTCGACACCAACATCCGGCCACCGGTGGTCCCACCCGACTCGGAGGGAATCGCGGTCGACAGCCGACGCCAACGGTTCTACTGGTCGAGCGAGGGGGAGCGGCTGACCGATGCGCCCGGCGGACCCGTGCTGCTCGACCCGTGGATCCGCGTCGCCGGACTCGATGGCAGCTACCAAGGCCAGTTCTCGCTGCCACCGGTGCTGAAAATGTCGGCGGCCCAAAGAGGGCCACGGCAGAACCACGGGCTGGAGGGGCTGGCATTGACGCCGGACGGGTCGGCGTTGTGGGCGGCGATGGAGGGCCCGGGGTACGACGACGGCGAGCCACCCACCGAGGCGCACGGAGCGCTGACCCGAATCACCAGATTCGACGTCGACACCGGCGAGCCCACGGCTCAATATGCCTATCCGGTCGACAAGGTCTCCGCCGGACCGGGTGGAGACAACGGCCTGACGGACCTGGTCGCCCTGAACGACGATGACTTCCTTGTCCTCGAACGGGGCTACGGCACACACGTCGCCGCCCGTGTCTACCGTGCTGAAATCGGTGACGCCGATGATGTTTCGGCACAACCGTCGCTGAACACCGCACCGGTCAAGCCGATGACCAAGACCCTATTGGCCGACCTGACGACCACGCCAAGCCTCTCGCCGGTAGACAACATCGAGGGCATCACGCTCGGACCGACGCTGCCCGATGGGCGTCAATCGGTGGTGATGGTCAGCGACGACAACTTCTCGCCGCGACAGATCACGCAGTTCCTCGCGTTCGCGATTTAGCTGGCCGCCGGCTACTTGGTGCCGAAGACCCTTTCGAACATCGCGGTGTCCCCGTAGTCCTGGACGCTCACGATCTTGCCGTTGCGGTAGGTGAACGCATCGGCTTGGAGTCCGGATTCTCCGCCCACGCTGACCTCCGAGAGAACGACCACGACATCGTCGTCCGCTACGAATCGCTTCGGGTCTATTTTGAAGTTCTTCTCGCCCACCTTCGTGAACAAATCCCTGACCCCGTCCTTGCCGCGATGCGTTCCGCTGAGCGTGCTGTTGCCGGGTAGGACAAACTCGACGTCGTCGTCGTAGTCGTTCATCACCGTTTCGAGGTCGCCCTTACCGAACGCAACATACCCTTTCTTGGATGTCTCGACGTTCTGACTCGCAGACATGATCGCTCCCCTCTGTGTCGCTGTTCCCCTCGGCCTGTTTGCTGCCGACGAGATTTATCTTCCGCTCTTGGCGGGAGCCGCGGGCCACATTGGCCAGAGCTATTTGCCGGACTTCGGGGCAGCCGCGTCCTCGAGAAGGCGGTGCAGCACGCGGATGGCGGCGGCAAGCGTCTGCCGGTCCCTGGCGTCGAGTTGTTCCAGGTACGGATCGATGGTCCTGCCCCGGTCGACACGCACCTGCCGCAGCGTGCGAATGCCCTTCGGGGTGATCCGGATCAACACCGCCCGTGCGTCGTCGGGATCGTTGGTCCGCGACACCAGGCCTGCGTCTTCCAGCCGGCGGACCTGCATGGTCATCGTCGGCTGTGAACAGTGGTCGAGGGCGGCCAGATCGGAAATCCGGGCTGCGCCCTGGTCCTCGATGGTGGACAGCAGCCGCGCCTGGGCGAACGACAGCGACATGCGGGCACGCTGCGTCGCGAACCGGTTGAGCCGCGCGACCACGGCCAGCAGATCGGCACCGAGGGTCTGGTCCATCACGACCATGGTTACATAGCTTTGCTATGTAGGCCAACCCAGGAGGCGTGTTGGCTCTCAGCTGCCGACTGGCAGAATCGAGAAGTGACTACGACCCGGCGCACGAGCGAGACTCGGCGAGCGGGTTCGCTGCAACCGGTTGAGTTGGCGCACGCCTCGGTGATGGCGGCGCTGTGTGCAGCCACCGCGATCGTCGCCGTCGTGGTTCCGTTCGCGGCTGGGGTCTCGCTGTTGGGCACCGTGCCAATGGGCTTGCTGGCCTACCGCTACCGGCTTCGGGTGCTTATCGCCGCGACTATCGCCGGCGCAACGATCGCGTTCCTGATCGCCGGCATGGGCGGCTTCATGACGGTCGTCAACTGCGCGTACGTCGGTGGGCTGACCGGCATCGTCAAGCGGCGCGGTCGCGGCACACCGACGGTTTTCGTCGCGGCGCTGGCGGCAGGGGCGCTGTTCGGCGTGGCCGCGGTGGCGGCGCTGGCGGTGCTGGTTCGCCTGCGCAACCTCATCTTCGAGTCGTTGACCGCCAACATCAACGGAATCGCGGCCGTACTCGCACGCATCCCCGACCTGGAAGGCATCGCCGAGCGGTTGAAGCGGGATTTTGCCACCGCGCTGCACTTCTGGCCATTCTTGATCGGCGGAGCATCGGTGCTGAGCATCACCGTCGTGACGCTGATCGGCTGGTGGGCGCTGTCCCGGGTGCTGGCGCGGCTGCTCGTGATTCCGGACGTGCACAAGCTGGATTCCGCGCCGGACGCCGGACCGGTCGCCCCGGTTCCGGTGCGGCTGGCCGATGTCCGGTTCCGTTATCCGAAGGCCGACCACGATGCGCTCGGGCCGGTGTCATTGAGCGTCGAACCAGGCGAACACGTCGCGGTGACCGGCGCCAACGGCGCCGGCAAGACCACGCTGATGCTGGTGCTGGCGGGCCGCGAACCGTCCTCGGGCAGCGTGGAACGTTCCGGCGCGGTCGGCCTGGGCGAACTCGGCGGCACCGCGGTGATCATGCAGCACCCGGAAAGCCAGGTGCTGGGCACTCGGGTAGCCGACGACGTCGTGTGGGGACTGCCACCCGGCCAGACCACCGACGTACATCAACTGCTCATCGAGGTCGGCCTGGCCGGCCTGGCCGAACGCGACACCGGCGGCCTCTCCGGGGGTGAGTTGCAGCGCCTCGCCATGGCCGCGGCACTGGCCCGCGAGCCGGCGCTGCTGATCGCCGACGAGGTCACCAGCATGGTCGACCAGGACGGGCGCGATGGGCTGATGTCGGTGCTGTCCGGATTGACCCAGCACCACCGGATGTCCCTGGTGCACATCACGCATTACAACGACGAGGCCGACTCGGCCGATCGCGCGATCAACCTCACCGGGTATGGCGGGTTCGCGGACAACACCGAGATGGTAGAGACCGCGGCGGCACCGTCCGCCACCGCATCGGTAAGGCGCCACAGCGATGCCCCGGTGCTCGAACTCGTAGGCGTCAACCACGAGTACGGCAGCGGGACACCCTGGGCGACAACCGCGTTGCGTGACATCAACTTCGTCGTGCATGAGGGCGACGGCGTCTTGATTCACGGCCTGAACGGTTCGGGAAAGTCCACGCTCGCGTGGATCATGGCCGGGCTGACGGTCCCGACGTCCGGCAGCTGCCTGCTCGACGGCGCGCCGGCGTCCGATCAGGTCGGCGCGGTGGCGATCTCGTTCCAGGCATCCCGGCTGCAGCTGATGCGAAGCCGGGTCGACCTCGAGGTCGCTTCGGCGGCCGGGTTTTCGGTGCACGACGGCCCGCGGGTGGCAGCGGCGTTGGCCACCGTCGGCC
>NZ_JBOGDB010000035.1:0-1861 GCF_050701515.1 Mycobacterium sp.
GCCCAGTCCTCCACGCTCAACACTCGCTTCCTCCTTGGCTCGCTCAGCCAAGGCTCTCCAGGAAGCTGGTCAAAATTCAGTTGCCGCGCAGTGATCAGTATTCAGTTGCCGTCGACAAAGCGCTGATTTTGGGCCCGTTAGCTAGCGCAGCGATGAAGCTGTCAGTCGCGCCGCACCATCGGCCGCGTAGGCCGCCCACCGCTGGCCCTCGCTGGGCAGCGGCAAATAGGTGTGGCCACACTCCAAGCGCCAAGCGCCACAACCGGCTACCCGCACCAAGCAGAACCGGTTGCAATACCGACAGTGCGTCATCGCCCCAATTCCTTTCGTGCATGATGTCGAGAAACTCGTCGGGAGTTCCCGGTTCGTACAAAGCACGGTATGGAGCGGCAGTCCTATTCGAAACGGGGCGCAGGCCCTCGCGTATCGAGCTGGGCTCGGGCCTTGTCGTCGGACAGCGTTAGGGGATTAGGGATGCGTTAGGGGAGTCGTTCAGTTCGATGTCGATTCGTATTGGTCGTGGCGGCGCAACCAGCTCATGAAGGGGTCATCTCCGCGGCGGGGCTCCAGTTCCCAATCCTCCTGACGCCCGAGGGCGGTCAGGTCGAGCCACTGGTAGGTCCCCATCAGGATCTCGGTGCCGCGGGCGTAGGCGGAGTAGGTATGGAACACCCGATCGCCGCGTCGGAGAAATGCGCTTACACCCATCTCTTCGCCGGACCATCCCTGCCAGGCGGGGTCCTGCCGTTCGAGCTCGGCCTGGTCCTTGAAGTTGTATTCCACGGGCGCGACCGACGCGTCGAGGGTCACGTGGAAGTCGTAGTTGAAGTCGCTGCCGTGCGATGAGTACCACGGGACGGTCCAGCCCATGCGGCGTCGGTATTGCTCCAGCCTCTCCAGCGACGCCCGCGACACCAGCGCGAACGACGTGTCGCGGGCGTGCAGGTGGTTGAGATGGCCGACGTTGTCGATCGTGAACGAGCAGGATGGGCAACCCTCGTCATCGTCCGGGCCGAACATGAAGTGGTAGATCAGAAGCTGACTGCGGCCGTCGAACAGGTCCAACAAACCGGCCGGTCCGTCCGGCCCCTCGAACGAATAGTCCTTGGATATCTCGACCATCGGCAGCCGACGCCGGGCGGCATTCACCTCGTCGCGCTGGCGGGTCAGCTCCTTCTCTTTCTCGAGAAGCTCGAGCCGGGCGGATAGCCACTGCTCGCGGGTGGTGATCTGCGGATCAGACATGACAAGCCTCCTAAAAGCGCTTGTGTTTTGCAATCACTCCAACGTACCCATGACTGGTTGTAGAGTGCAAGCAGTTTGGGAGGTCGATGTGGGCGAAAAATCACGGTCGGGATGCCCGATCAACGTGGCGGTCGAGGTGCTCGGGGACCGATGGAGCCTCGTCGTGCTCCGCGACATCATTTTCAAGGACCTCCGGCACTTCCGGGAGTTACAGCGTGACTCGGAAGAGGGCATCGCCTCCAACATCCTGGCCAGTCGGCTGCGTGATTTGGTGGCAGCGGGCCTGCTCACTCGTGACGATGTGGGAGCGGGTCGGCGGGCAACCTACAGCCTCACTGCTGCCGCGATCGAACTCGTGCCGGTACTGGCCGAGCTCGCGTGGTGGGGTCTGCGGCATCGCCCCACCGACGCTCCGCTACGGGCGCGGGCCGAACTGCTGCACCACGGCGGTCCGGAGATGTGGCAGGAGTTCATGGACGAATTGCGCGAACGCCACCTCGGCATCCGCAAACCCGACACCCGAGGCCCGTCGGTGACCGAACGACTCGACGCCGCCTACGCGGAGGTCGTCGGCACCGGGCAGTGACCTACGGCTGAGGTACTTGCTCTACGCCGG
>NZ_JBOGDB010000036.1:0-9950 GCF_050701515.1 Mycobacterium sp.
CGCTGACGGAGTCGCGCACGGGCTCGCTGACCAGTGTCTGACCGCCGTCGGCCTGCGCCGCAACCCGCGCCGCCATCGCGACATTTCTGCCGAAGAGGTCATCGCCGCGCCGCACCGACTTGCCCACATGGATGCCCATACGAACCCGGATTCTGTTCGGCTGCTTCCGAAGTGCCCGTTGCACGTCGACACTGCACCGCACCGCCTGCGCGGCCTCGGCGAAGGCGACCATGAACCCGTCGCCCTGACTCTTGACGACATGACCCTTGTGGCTCTGCACGTGACGGCGGATGAGTTTGTCGTGCTTGCTGATCAGCCGGACCCAGGCCCGGTCTCCGATGCGCTCGTTGAGCGCGGTGGACTCCTCGATGTCGGAGAACAGGATCGCTACGTTGCCGTCCAGTGCCAGCCGGGCCAGATCGGGCCGTTCCACCTCGGCCCAGTCGGCGAGGTCCTCGATCGACGAGCGGACCGCAGCACCGATGCCGTCCTTGCGAAGGATGTTGGCGGTCTGCCACATCGTCTTGACCGCCTCGCGGCTACCGGACAGCAACTGCTGACGGGTATCGACGCGGCTGCGCAGCTCTTTCGTCTTGCGGCGGCTGCGGTTCAGCAGGGCCGACAACACCAGGATCACGACGGCCTCGACCGCGGCTACACCGGCGAGCAGGTAGACCGCGATCATTGGAGTCATCATCACCTCACTGGCTTGTTCGCCGGATTCCGTCCTCTAAGTATTGGATGCTGAAGCGGTGATGCCAGCCAAGGCGCCCTATTACGAAAGTCGATTCATCCGCGCGAACGATCCCGATCGTGCGCAGGCGCTGTGGCTGCGCTCGACACTACTGCTGCCGACGGCCGGTGTCCCGGTCGCCGACGCGTGGGTCATGATCTTCGACCCGGACGGCGCGGGCAACCGCGCGCTCAAAGAGCCGTACCCGATCGACCAGTCCGACTACGGCTATGACACCTGGACGGCGCGGATCGGCGCGACGACGGTCGACGACCGGTCCGCGCAGGGCTCGGTGACCGGCGCAGGGAGGTCGGCGCGCTGGGACCTGCGGATCACGCCGGGCGGCGAGAAGGCGGTCAAGCTGCTCACCGACCGCGGGTACAAGGCGAAGTTCCCGACTGCCAAGACGATGGTTCGCCATCCGCTGGCCCGGTTCGACGGCAGCCTGGAACTCGACGACGTGCGCGTCCACGTCGACGGCTGGACCGGCAGCGTCAACCACAACTGGGGTCGGCGCCACACGCCCGCCTACGCGTTCGGCCAGGTGTGCGGGTTCGACGAGGCACCGGAATCGAGCCTGGAAATCGTCACTGCCCGGGCCGCGGTCGGGCCCATCTCGCTGCCGGCCGCCACGTTGTTCGTGCTGCGCCATGACGGGCGTGAAATGGCGGTGCGATCCATCCTTGCCACCCGCCACACCCGCGGTGAGTATGCGCCGTTCAGTTGGTCGTTCGGCGGCCGCGTCGACGGGCTGACCCTGGAGGGGGAGATCACCGCGCAGCCGCGCGACGTTATCGGACTGACATACACCGACACCGACGGGGAGTCGAAATACTGCTACAACTCCGCCCTCGCGACATGCCGAATTCAGTTGTCCGGCAGAGACATTGCAACTAGCGAACTCAACGCGACCCGCCGGGCCATGTTCGAGATTCTGACCGACACCCGCAACGAGTCGGTGCGTCTGCTCGCTTAGTTTCTGCGCGAGCAGACGCAAAATCCCCCGACACGCCGCGACGACACGCACTTTTGCGGCTGCTCGCGCAACTAACCAGCCCACTTCTTGCAGAATTCGGTGACCAGATCGTCGGCTGAGCGTGTCATGTCTCGATCAAACTAAGCAAAGCGAAACAAATCAACGCGCCGCATCGGAGCCCACCTGTGCGTTCTCGACGCCATCGGGGTGCGCCGCAAATTGCGTCGTCAATTAGCTGTTAGGCGGGGCACTGAGACATATGCTTTGCGTGGTTAGCCAAATGGGTGAAAGGCGCAGGTTCTGACATGTCCGGCGATCTGCTGACCGGCCGTGACGACGAACTGGCTGTCATTCGACGCGCGCTGAGCGGCAAGTACTCCGGTGTCGTGATCGCCGGAGCGGCGGGTGTCGGCAAGACCCGACTCGCGCGAGAGGTGCTGGCTCGCGCGCAAGCCGCCGGTGAGCATACAAATTGGATAACCGGCACCGAGTCCGCTCGCGCCCTTCCCCTCGGCGCGTTCACCGGGTCAATCAGTGACACCACGGCGGAGCCCGTTCCCAACGTCGGCCGCATCATCAATTCCTTTGTCGCACAACAGCGTCGGGGACGGGTCTTGATCGGTGTGGATGACGCTCACCTGCTCGACGGATTGTCGGCTCACGTCGTGCACCAGCTTGCGCAGTCGCGGGGGCCGCGGCTGGTGGTGACCTTGCGCACGGGTGGCGCGGAACCCGATGCCGTTACCGCATTGTGGAAGGACGGCCTGCTGGCCCGGCTGGATCTCGAGCCCTTGTCCGCCGCGGCGACGCGCACCCTGATCGAGTCGACCCTAGAGGGAGCGGTGGATGCCCGTAGCGCGCAGCGGTTCTGGAAGCTGACCGGCGGCAACGCACTCTTCCTGCGGCAGTTGCTCACCGATCAGGTTTCGGCTGGGCGGATGCGTCAAGTCGCCGGTGTCTGGATGTGGGATGACGACGTGGCGGTGTCCCAGAACATCACGGATATGGTCGGCCGGCAGCTGGGCCAGCTCTCCGAAGGTGTGGCACTGGTCCTCGACACGTTGTCACAATGCGAGCCACTCGATGTCGACGTGCTGTGCAATATTGCGCGTCGGTCCGACCTCGAAGTCGCCGAACAGATGCACCTTGTCACGGTCGAGCGATCCGGCGGTAAGCGCATGGCCAGGCTGGCCCACCCGCTGTTCGGGGAACTTCGACGCTCCAGCGCCGGCGAAATGTATCTCTCCCGGATCCGAGGGAAGTTGGCGGAAGGACTGGACGACGATGTCGAGGGCGATATGCAGGCGACGGTGCGGAAGGCCTTGCTCACCCTCGAATCGGACCTACCGCCCAACCCGGAACTGTTTGTCGACGCGGCGCGATACGCGATGACGCTGCTGGATCTCGACTTGGCCGAGCGGTTCGCGACCGCCGCCGTGCGCGCGGGGTCCAGTGACGCGGTCGGCGTCCAGGCGATGAACCTGGTGCTCCTCGGTCGTGGCGATCAGGCCGAAACCTTTCTGCGGGAGATGACCACGAACGGGCACGAGGATGTCCATCGATGGTCCACCGTGCGGGCCGCAAACCTGATCTGGATACTCGGGCGGCCCATCGAGGCGTCCGAAATCCTCGACCAGTTGGCGGCGGGGCCTGAGTCGTCAGTGGAACGCGCCGCGCGGGACGCGATTGCGGCTTGCGTCGACGCGGTGTCGGGGCGCTGCGCGCCGGCCGCCGAAAAGGCAACCGCCGCATTGGAGTGTCCAGAGCTGTCCGACTTTCACGCAATGATGGCGTCGGTGGCGCGGATCATGGCGATGGGTGCGCTCGGTGAGGTGGACGATCTCGCTGCGGTCGCCGAGCAGGCGCTCCAGCGCGCCACGACCTCGTTCCAGGCGTCGCACATGCGGTTCTGGTTCGGCGGTGTGTACGCGCGCGCCTGCCGGCTCACCGGCCGACTCGATGAGTGCGTGGCGGCCGCCAAGAAGCTGGCCGACTCCGCGGGCGACGTACCCGGCCTCGCGTACGCCAACCTCGCGTTCCTGTCGGGTCTCGCCGATCTCGTTCATGGGGACGTACCCGGCGCGGTGAAGCTCTTGCACGAAGCGCTCGCGGGCGTGGAAAAGCATGGTGTCACAACCGGTTTGCGGCCGGCCAGCTGCTTCGCGCTGACCGAGGCCCATGCCAAGCTCGGGCAGGCGGCCGAAGCAAATCAGGCGCTCGCCGAGGCCACCGAGTGTGTGCCGCCCGATTATGCATTCATGCACACCGGCCTCTCGGTTGCGACCGGGTGGGCGCAGGCGGCCGGCGGGTATCTGACCGACGCCGTGGCGACCGTTCTCGATGCCGCCCAACTTGCGCGCGACCGCGGACAGCCGACGCATGAACTGGCCTGCCTGCAAGCTGCGGCCCAGTGGGGCGACGTCACCGTGGCAACGCGGGCCCGCGAACTCGCTGACGAGTTATCCCTACCGCTCGCGGATGCCGTTGCCCGCCATGCCGAGTCACTGTCGGCGGGGGATGGCGACGGTCTGCTCGCCGCGTCTGCTGACTATCGGGCAATCGGGGATCGGGCCACGGCCGCCGATGCCGCGGCGCAGGCGGCAGTGGCCTTCGGCAACAGTCAGCAGCGCAGGCGGCGACTCTACGCCGCGGCGATCGCGCAGGGCCTGGCTGACGAATGTGGCGGTCTGTGCACCCCGGCGCTGCGGACTCCGACTGGACATCCGTTGACCAAGCGGCAGCGCGAAATCGTCGAGTTGGCCGTGGCTGGCATGTCCAATCGGGACATCGCGACGCGGCTGGTGATGTCTGTGCGAAGCGTGGAGGGCCACCTGTACCGCGCGTGCCAGCGCGTGGGAGCCAACTCGCGGGAGGAGCTGGCCGCGATCATGCGGGCCGGTCCCGCGGCCGGTCCATGAGCCGCCCGTGCTGATCACCGGTTGACGAACTGGACCACGACCTCGCTGAACGCGTCGTTGTCGTCGCCGGCCGCGGTATGCCCGGCGTCGGACAGCTCGACGAACTCGGCGCGAGGAACCGTGTCCAGGAAATGCTTCACGCCCTCGGTGCTGACCACGTCGGAGAGCCTGCCGCGAATCAGCAGGATCGGAATCGTCAGATCGATGGCGGCCCGCTCCAGTTTCTCGACCCGCACGAACGGATCGTCCATCGGCTTGGTCAGAAACGCCGGATCCCAATGCCAGTACCAGCGGCCGTCGCGGCGGCGCAGATTCTTCTTCAGGCCTTCCGGGCTGCGCGGCTTGGCCCGATACGGAAGATATGCGGCGACGGCGTCGGCGGCGTCCTCGAGCGAGTCGAAGCCGTTCAACCCGCTGGACATGAAGTCGCGGATCCGTGCGCTGCCGCCCTTCTCGAACCGCGGCACCACGTCGACGAGCACCAGCTTGGTTACCCTGTCCGGTCCTGCCGCATCGGCGGCGAGGATGCCGGTCATCCCGCCCATGCTGGCACCGATCAATATCACCGGACGTCCGATCTGGTCCAACACCTGCAGGGTGTCCGCACACAGCGCGTCCACCGAGTAGTTCGCATCGGGTGACCGGTCACTGTCACCGTGGCCGCGGCTGTCCAGCGCGACGACATGCAAACCCTCATCGGCAAGGATCTGGCCGGTGTTTTTCCAGGAGAACCGGTTCTGTCCGCCGCCGTGCAGGAACAGTACGGATGGCCGGGCTGGGTCCGATGTCGCCGCCGCAGCGGCTCCGGAAGCCGATGCGGCGTCCCTGTTCCATTCGTCGGCGATGAGTGTGAGGCCGTCGACAGCCCGAAACTTCACCGTTTGCGGCTCGCTGCGCTCGATTTTCCCGGCGTTCACGGACGTCCTCTCGGCCAACCCCTGGCCTCACGTTACCCAGAGCAAATATCGCCCCTTTCATGCATGTGACCAAACGGTGGCCCATCCCTCCCTACAATCTGCGAACGTGCAGCCCGACACGCCCATCGTCTGTGACCGTGACGGCATCATCGATGCCGCGTATGGCTGCCTGTCGGAACCACACAGCGGCCCGATTCCGGTGGCCGCGATCCTGGACCGCGCCGGCCTGTCCACTCGGGCGTTCTACCGCCACTTCGAGTCCAAGGACGAGCTGTTCCTGGCGATGCTGCGGCGGGAGAGCGATGCGCTGGTCGGCCGATTGGACCGCGTCGCCGATGAGCTGCCCGGTGATCCCGTCAAACAACTCACGGCATGGATCGGGCAGGTGTTCGCGCTGGCCCATGATCCCCGGCTCCGCCTGCACGTCACCGTGCTGGATTCCGACGAAGTGCGCACGGCAAAGGGATACCGCGAAGCGCGCGAGCGGTCGCATGCCGACCGGGAGCGCTCCCTGGCCGCGATTCTCCAGCGCGGTCGTGACGACGGCTCCTTTCCGCTGGCCGATCCACAGCCGGACGCGGTCGCGATCAGCGCGGTGGTAAGTCGCGAGATGACGACGCCGAACAAGGGAGATCCCGCCGAGCTGCGGGAGGCACGATGCCGCGTCGTCGATTTCGCGTTACGGGCCTTGGGCGCCGACAGGTGATCGCCGCATGATGACTTTCACCGGGCAGGGCAGTCTGTACTGACGAAGCCCGCGAACACAGGAGGTACGCACATGCCAGCCATCACACCCTCGTTGTGGTTCAACAACAATCTCGAAGAAGCCGCGGAGTTCTACATCTCGATCTTCCCGAACTCGTCGATCGAGCAGATCGAGCGATACACCGATGCCGGACCAGGCACGCCCGGCGACGTGGTTTCCGGGACGTTCGTCCTGGACGGCAACCGTTTCATCGGGATCAACGGCGGCGCGGACTTCCCGTTCTCCGAAGCGGTGTCCTTCATGGTCAGCTGCAAGGACCAGGATGAGGTCGACTATTACTGGAATCGGCTAATTGATCGCGGCGTGGGGGCACCTCCCGCTTGCGGGGGAGAGTCGCAGTGCGGCTGGCTCAAGGACCGTTACGGGCTGAGCTGGCAGATCGTGCCGGACCGATTGTTCGAACTCGTGAACGATCCGGATCCGGCCCGCGCCGCGGCCGCCACCAAGGCCATGCTCGGCATGCGCAAGATCATCATCGCCGAACTGGAAGAGGCCAGCGAAAACGCCTGAGGCCGTGGGCACCTTAGCTCGTCAGGCGGCCGATCCATTCGATCGTGGCGTCGGTGATCGGCTCGACGTCGGCTACGTCGTCGCACATGGCCACCATCAGCGACGCCTCGGCCATGATCGCGATCAGGACGCGTGACAGCAGCTGGTCCCGCTTGGACGAGTCCACGTCGAGCACCGTCAGCCAGCGCTGAAAGAAAGTCAGCGTGCTTCTGCGGCGGATTCGGTCGAAGCCGGCCGGGACGTCGCCGGAGGCCATCATCATCGCCGCACGCCGGTTGGCCCAGATCGCGTTCAGGTAGGCCCGCGCATGGACGGCGAACGCCCGCTGGCTGTCGAGGTCGGTGGCCTGGTGCGCCGCTTCGTCGATGCGACGTTCGACGTCCGCGGACAACCGCTCGAAGATCGCGAGGAACAGCTCCTTCTTCCCGCCGAAGTGGTGGTAGATGCTGCCGATGCTGGCGCCCGAGTAATCGACGATGTCGGCCATTGTCGCCGCCGAGAACCCGCGCGTGCTGAACACGTCGGTGGCCGCGTCGAGGATGCGCTGCTGGGTGGCGTCGGACTTGGCCCACCGCCGAGCGGACGTCGTCATGGCAAGAACCTAATGCACGTCGCGCAGCTCTTGGAACATTGTTCTAGAAGATTGGGCCGGTCGCCGAGTACCGCTCGACAACCGGCACGTACCTTGGACCCGTGAGCGAGACGCGCGGCGCGGACGCCGAGGCCGAACAGGAAACTGACGCCGACGAGGATGCCGACGCTGGGCAAGTCGAACCCGCCCGGCCCCGCATGTCGCCCGTTCGGCTGGCGACCATCTTGGGGCTGGTGGTCGTGGTGGCGTTGGCGGGACTCACCGGTTGGCTGGGTTTCCGGACGTACCAGTCGCACAAGGCCGAGGAGGAGCGCAACCTCTTCCTTCAGGTGGGCCGGCAGGGCGCGCTGAACCTCACCACAATCGACTGGCAGCACGCCGACGCCGACGTGCAGCGCGTCTTGGACTCCGCGACTGGGGACTTCTACGACGACTTCCAGCAGCGTGCCAAGCCGTTTGCCGAGGTCGTCAAGCAGGCGCAGTCCAAATCAGTCGGCACCATCGGCGAGGCGGGCATTGAATCGTTATCGGACGATGAAGCAGAGGTGCTGGTCGCCGTGACCCTGAAGACCTCGAATGCCGGTGTCGCCGAGCAGGAGCCGCGTGCCTGGCGAATGCGGATCACGGTGCAGAAGGTCGGCGACGAGGCCAAGGTCGCCAAGGTGGAGTTCGTGCAGTGACCGAGGACAAGAACGACAGCCGAGACACCACCGAGAAGGAAACCGCCGAGCCGGTCAAAACGGACACCGACACCGAGAGGAAGGGCAAGCACGCCGCCGACGAACCGGCCGACGAGCCCGACGTCTCGGACGAGACGGAGACCGCCAAGCCCAAGCGCCGGATCAACTGGTCGCGGGTGCTCGCCTTTGCCGTGCTGCCCGGTCTCGCACTCCTGTTGGCGCTCGCCGCCGGCTACCTGAAATGGCAGGAGTCGTCGGTCCGCGTCAGCGATCTCGCCCGCACCGAATCGGTGCAGGCCGCCAAGGACGGCGCCGTCGCGCTGCTCTCGTACAAGCCCGACACCGTCGAACAGCAGCTGATCGCGGCCCGTGACCTGCTCACCGGAGAGTTCCGCGACTACTACACCTCGCTGACGAACGACGTGGTGATTCCCGAGGCCAAGGCGGAGCAGATCTCGGCGGTTGCCTCGGTGCCCGCGGCGGCGTCGGTGTCGGCCGACCCGAACCAGGCGGTGGTGCTCATGTTCGTCAATCAGGAAGTGGTCGTTGGCAACGGCGTGCCCGCCGGTACCCTGTCCAGCGTCCGGGTCACCATGGACAAGATCGGCGACCGCTGGCTGATCTCTCTGTTCGAACCCGTCTAAAGGACAGTGATGAGCGAACCCAGCTGGCTTGACGTCGCCACGCCGACGGTGCAGCTGAGCGTGTTGACGTGGGGACCGCCGGATGGGCCGATTGCGTTGTGCCTGCACGGTTTTCCCGACACCGCCTATTGCTGGCGAAAGATCGCGCCGATGCTTGTCGACGCGGGCTGGCGCGTAGTGGCGCCGTTCATGCGGGGGTACGCACCGTCGTCGATTCCGTCGGATGGCTGTTATCACATCGGCGCGCTGATGGACGACGCTCTGCAGGTGCTCGAGGCGGCCGGGCCGACCGGACGCGACGTCGTCATCGGCCACGACTGGGGTGCTGGGTCGGCGATGGGTCTAGCGGCGATGCCCGACAGTCCGTTCGCCAACGCGGTGATCATGTCGGTGCCGCCTGTGGCGGCATTCCGACCGCTAGGCCGAGCTCCCGATCAGATCCGGCTTGTCGCGCAGCTACCGCGCCAACTGTTGCGCAGTTGGTACATCGGGTACTTCCAATTGCCGTGGCTGCCGGAGCTTTCCGGGATGCGAGTGGTGCCCCTGCTGTGGCGGCAGTGGTCGCCGGGGTACGACGAGGCCGAGGATGTCCGTCTCGTCGAGGCCGCGATCGGCGCACCGGAGAACTGGCGCGCCGCGCTCGGGCTGTATCGGACACTCATCCGCGGCGGTAGGCCTCCGGCCGAGTACGCGGAGCTGCATCGCCTGTTTGTGGAGCCACCCGTGCTGCCCGTCCTGTATCTGCACGGCGACGACGACGGTTGCGCGGCACCGGATTACATCCCATGGGTCGAGCGGGTTCTTCCGGCGGGCAGCGAGGCCTTCGTCGTCGAAGGCGCCGGGCATTTCCTGCAGCTGGAACAGCCCGAGGTCGTGGCGCAGCACATCGTCGACTTCGTCGGGCAAGCCTAATCTCGGAGGTCATGACGGTGCGCCGGCTAGCAGCGGTCGATGCGCAGACGTACTGGATGTCGGCCAAGATCCCAAACGACGCGTTTCTGCTGTACGGGTTCGCCGGCGTCCCGTCACACCTCGAGCAAGCCATCGACGTCATCCGCGGGCGGGCTTGTGACTGCACGGAGCTGAGGCTGCGAGTTCACGACGGCAGCCCCCTGACGTATCCGGCGTGGGTGAGCGGGGAGGTCGACGCCACTCAGTTTGTGGTTCACGAACTCGTTGACAACAGTTGGACCGGATGTCTGGCCGCGGTCAGC
>NZ_JBOGDB010000037.1:0-44040 GCF_050701515.1 Mycobacterium sp.
CTGCGCGACTACCTGGACTGAGGACACATCAGCGACAATGGGAACAATCAGCGCGATTGGCATCGCCGTTCTCGCCGCCGTGCTGGCCTTCGCCGCGGTGGCCGTCCCGGCGACGGCTCAGGCGGACGATGCCGGTTTTCTCGACCGGGTGCAAGCCGCGGAGATGCCGCTGACCGACGACAAAGCGCTGACGCTGGGCCGGGCCGCGTGCATCGACCTCACCAATGACATCCCGCTCTCGGCGGTGCTGGCAGCACAGAATCCCGCCGTTGGCGACGGACCTCGTCTGAGCGCGGCCCAGAACTGGGAACTTCTGTCGGCGGCTGTGACCGAGCTCTGCCCGGAGTTACGGACGGGCCACTGACCGCGGGTGTCCTAGTGCCGTTTCTCGCGGACTTTGTACGTCGAGGGCCACGACTCTCGCGTCTCGTCTCCCATGAGCGGAATGCCCTTGCTCCCGATCCTGATCTGGTATGGCTCCTTGCCGGCGCCGACTTCGCGGTTGGCGTGTTCGGTTGCGAGGTACATGAGCTGGTCGATCTCCGCTTCGGCAAACGCGACGAATGATGTCTTACGGACGATTTCCTCCGGGTCGGGAGCCATCCGCTCGGGCAGGACCCGTGACGCCAGAGCCGCCAGGCCCAGCAGCGTGAACGGAATGACCCAGTAGCAGACGAACGACAGCGGCGTCCTCGTGTCCAGAATGGTCGCGTCGCCCTGCACAATCGGCGGAATCGCCGACGACACCGTCATGCCCGCGAAGGCGGCGACCCAGATCCAGGTCAACAGCGAGGTGATGCGGCCGAACACGTCGCTCTCGACGACTTCCTTTGGCTGGCCCACTTCGGCGAACTCGCGCACGAACGGCCTGCCGATCAGGACACCGGTGAGCGCCACCAGGAAGATCCCGGCGTTGCTGAGCGGCTGCATCCAACGCTCCATGAAGTCCTGGCTCAGCGTGAACGTCAGCACGGTCAGCACGAGAAACGTTCCGACAGCTCCGATTTCGAGTGTGCGCCCTGACGCCCCCCTGACGCGTCCGATCACGAACGAGCACACGGCGATGGCGAGCGCCACCAATACTGCCGTGGTGAAGGGGACGTTGCCCACCAGCACCCAATAGACGATCCACGGCGCAAAGCCCAACAGAATGCCCACGGTGGGTCAGTGTAGGTAGTCGAGTGCACCTCGGGGACCCTCGCCACTAGTTTGTACTGATGACCCAGCGCCGCAATGTGTCGTCGGGCTCGGAATTCGAGACCACGGTCGGCTATTCACGCGCGGTGCGCACCGGTCCCCTTGTCGTGGTCTCAGGGACCACCGCATCGGGTGACACCATTGCCGATCAAGCACGAGAAGCGTTGCGTCGCATCGAAACCGCACTCAACGAGGTCGAAGCTTCGATGTCCGACGTGGTGCGCACCCGGATGTACGTCACCGACATCTCACGCTGGCGCGAGGTCGCGGACGTGCATGCCGAGGTGTTCGGCGACATCCGCCCGGCCGCCACGATGGTGGAGGTGTCCTCGTTGATCTCGCCGGAGCCGATGGTGGAGATCGAGGTCGACGCCTATATCTGCGGGGCCAGCGGCGAGAACCGGCCGTCGGCGTCCGGCAGATAGGGCGTGACACTTATCACAGCGCCGACCGGCAGCGGTCCGTACAGGTGCGGGAACAGCATCGAGTCGGGGTCTGTCGGCACACCGGGCTCCCAGCGGACCGGCGCCGCCAGGCGCTCGGGAGCCAGGCGCAGCAGCACCAGGTCGTTGCGGCCGGCGTAGAGCCGGTTGGCCGGGAGATGCACCTACTCAGGCGTCGAAAGATGGACGAACCCGACGTCGTCCACCGATCCCGGCCGGTGCTCGCCGGAGGCCTGGGCCAGCCGCCACTCGTCGGCACCGCATAGGTGCACGAGGACGGATGGTGTCGGGTTCATTCCCCCAGCCTGCCGGGAGGCAGGTAACGCGGGCGTGCGTGAAAAACGACACACCCGTATACGGCATGGGAACAACGCCGAAAGCCAAGGCGTCTGAGAGAGTAGAGATACCCGAGCTGTACGGAGGTGCCATGAACGCCACGCTGACCAGTCCCGAGCTGACCAGCGCTGATCGCTGCGATCGATGCGGCGCCGCAGCGCGGGTGCGCGCCAAGTTGCCCTCCGGAGCCGAGCTGCTGTTCTGCCGGCACCACGCCAACAAGCATGAGGCCAAGTTGATTGAGTTGGCCGCCGTGCTGGAGGCCGCACCGCTGGACGCGTAAGCGGATCGTCCCCATCTGGGCAGGACGGCGTTTCGTCAGGAATGCTGGACTGGTCATGAACGACCAGCCTCCGGTGAAGCCGTCGCGTCATCACATCTGGCACATCGTGCGACGGACGCTGTCGAAAAGCTGGGACGATTCGATCTTCTCGGAGTCCGCGCAGGCCGCGTTCTGGTCGGCGTTGTCGCTGCCGCCGCTGCTGTTGGGGATGCTCGGCAGCCTGGCCTACATCGCGCCGCTGTTCGGGCCGGGCACGCTGCCGGCCATCGAGGAGCAGCTGATCAGCACCGCCAACAGCTTCTTCTCGCCGAACATCGTCATCGAAATCATCGAGCCCACCGTCCGCGACATCGTGCAGGGCGCCCGCGGCGAGGTGGTGTCGCTGGGCTTCATCATCTCGTTGTTTGCCGGATCGTCGGCCATCTCGGCGTTCGTCGATTCCATCGTCGAGGCCCACGACCAGACACCGCTGCGGCATCCGGTGCGCCAGCGGTTCTACGCGCTGGGTCTCTACGTAGTGATGCTGGTGTTGGCGATCGCGGCCGCGCCGTTCGTGGCAGTCGGGCCGCGCAAGATCGCCGAGTACACCCCGAAGAGCTGGGACAACGTGCTGCAGTACGGCTATTACCCGGTGTTGTTTCTCAGTCTGGTGGTCGCGGTGAACATCCTCTACCGGGTATCGCTGCCCAAGCCGCTGCCCAGCCACCGGCTCATCCTGGGCTCGATCCTGGCCAGCACGGTGTTCCTACTGGCCACGCTCGGGCTACGGGTATACCTGACGTGGATCACCAGGACCGGCTACACCTACGGCGCGCTGGCGACGCCGATCGCGTTCCTGCTGTTCGCATTCTTCCTGGGCTTCGCCATCATGCTGGGCGCCGAGTTGAACGCCGCAATCCAGGAGGAATGGCCGGCACCGGTGACCCACGCCCGCCGGATCCGCGGTTGGCTGGAAGAGAAGGCCGAATCCCTCAACACGACCGATGAGCCACTCGGGCGAAGAGCAGCAGACAGCGATGAGAGCGGCGCCGACTCCGTTACATCTTGAGCTTCTCGTAGATCCGCTTGCAATCCGGGCACACCGGTGAACCCGGCTTCGCCGCCTTCGTCACCGGAAACACCTCACCGCACAGCGCAACGACGTGCGTACCCATGACGGCGCTCTCGGCGATCCTGTCCTTCTTGACGTAGTGGAAGTACTTCGGGGTATCGCTGTCGGTCCCGTCGTCGACGCGTTCGTCGGTGTCGGTGCGCTCGATCGTCTGGGTTCGCATTCGTCCATTGTGCCCCGGCAGCGCATCGGTAAGAAACGGATCGGTTTGGCCGGGGTCGAATGTGGAACAGTGGGGGTATGAAACACGGCCAAGAGCTGGGTTTCGACGACGATGGTCGGCCGGTTCTGATCACCCGCGCCGCGCCCGCCTTTGAGGAGCAGCACCGCGCACGGGTGCGCAAGTACGTGATCCTGATGTCATGCCGCGTCCCGGCGCTGATCCTCGCCGCGGTGGCGTACGGCATCTGGGAGAACGGCCTCATCTCGCTGGCGATCATCGTGGTGTCCGTGCCGTTGCCGTGGATCGCGGTGCTCATCGCCAACGACCGGCCACCCCGCCGGGCCGACGAGCCCCGGCGCTACGCCGCGCGGCGAATACCGCTGTTCCCCACCGCCGAACGGCCCGCACTGGAGCGCCGGGCACAGCCCGCGCCGCAACCGGACGGCGTCGATTCGAAGGGCGATGTTCCTTCTTGAGGAGCTTCTAGCCCTATTCTCAGGACATTCTCAGATCGGTGGCAAATAACCGCAGATCAGCAGGTGTGAATCGGCTCGTTGGTGGGAACTCTTGGTCGCAATTGGGCGTTGAACCTCATGACAGTTCCAGCCGAGCAGGAGGCCGTAATGGCAGGTGCCACCACAAGCCGCGTTGACCACGATCTGGACGCTCAGAGTCCAGCCGCGGATCTCGTGCGCGTGTACCTGAACGGCATCGGCAAAACGGCCTTGCTCAATGCCGCCGACGAGGTCGAGCTCGCAAGGCGCATCGAGGCTGGGCTTTACGCGCAGCATCTGTTGGAAACCCGCAAGCGTCTCGGCGAGAACCGCAAACGCGATCTCGCCGTCATCGTCCGCGACGGCCGGGCGGCCCGCAGTCATCTGCTGGAGGCCAACCTGCGTCTGGTGGTGTCGCTGGCGAAGCGCTACACCGGTCGCGGCATGCCGCTGCTGGATCTGATCCAGGAGGGCAACCTAGGGCTGATCCGGGCAATGGAGAAGTTCGACTACAGCAAGGGCTTCAAGTTCTCCACCTATGCCACCTGGTGGATCCGGCAGGCGATCACCCGCGGCATGGCCGACCAGAGCCGCACCATCCGGCTGCCCGTGCATCTCGTCGAGCAGGTGAACAAGCTGGCCCGCATCAAGCGGGAGATGCACCAGAACCTCGGTCGTGAGGCCACCGACGAGGAGCTGGCGACCGAGTCGGGCATCCCGGTGGAGAAGATCACCGATTTGCTCGAGCACAGCCGCGACCCGGTGAGCCTGGACATGCCGGTGGGCAGCGACGAGGAAGCGCCGCTGGGCGACTTCATCGAGGACGCCGAGGCGATGTCCGCCGAGAACGCCGTCATCTCCGAGCTGCTGCACACCGACATCCGGCACGTGTTGGCCACCCTCGACGAGCGCGAGCAGCAGGTGATCCGGCTGCGGTTCGGCCTCGACGACGGCCAGCCCCGCACCCTCGACCAGATCGGCAAGCTGTTTGGGTTGTCCCGGGAGCGGGTGCGCCAGATAGAGCGCGAAGTCATGGCCAAGCTGCGCAATGGCGAGCGGGCCGACCGGCTGCGCTCCTACGCCAGCTAGAGACCCCTTCCAAAAAGCCCGCCGGCCTCCCCTCCGGCGGGCTTTTTGTTAGGTCGACAGAATGTTGCAACCCTATTCGCGCAGCTAGGCCGGTAGACTCTGGCGTGACGGAGGCTGCCATGAACGATCTTGTCGATACCACCGAGATGTACCTGCGCACCATCTACGACCTCGAAGAAGAGGGCGTGGTGCCGCTGCGGGCCCGCATCGCCGAGCGTCTGGAGCAGAGCGGACCCACCGTCAGCCAAACCGTGTCGCGGATGGAACGTGACGGCCTGCTGCATGTTGCCGGTGACCGGCACCTGGAGCTGACCGACAAGGGCCGCGCCCTGGCGATCGCCGTGATGCGCAAGCATCGGCTGGCCGAGCGGCTGCTCGTCGATGTGATCGGGCTGCCGTGGGAGGAAGTCCACGCCGAGGCCTGCCGCTGGGAGCATGTGATGAGCGAGGACGTCGAACGCCGCCTCGTGCAGGTGCTCGACAACCCGACCGTGTCCCCGTTCGGAAACCCCATCCCGGGCCTGTCCGAGCTGGGCGTCGGCGATTCGATCGGTTCCGAGGACCGCAACCTGGTTCGGCTCACCGAGCTGCCGGCCGGGTTCCCGGTCGCGGTGGTGGTGCGTCAGTTGACCGAGCACGTCCAGGGCGACTCCACCCTGATCGCGCGGCTCAAGGATGCCGGCGTGGTGCCCAACGCCCGGGTGACTGTCGAAGCCGGCCCCAACGGCGGCGTGATGATCGTGATCCCGGGACACGAGCAGGTGGAGCTGCCGCACGAGATGGCGCACGCCGTCAAGGTCGAGAAGGTCTAACGCACCGATTCGGTAGCCGCACACCGAGCCGTTTTGCGAGCCGGTAGCCGGTGCGGGCCAGTTCCCGAATCTGTTCGGGCCGCATCCCCGACTGCAGCGCGGTGTCGAGCATGCCCGCCATCCGGTGGGTGGGATCGCACCGCAGCGCCGCCTCCAGCGACACCCCGGCCAATGGACCGTCACCGCGCGCATAGGCCGAAAACGCCAGCAGCACAAGCGCCTCGACGCGCCACGGCGCGGGAAGTGTCCGAGACAGCAACGCCCACAGCGACTCCGCCTGCGCGGCGCTGTCGCCGACGGCCAGGGCGTAGAGCGTGTCGCGCACCTGCGGATCGGTCAACGCACACGCCAGCCGGGCCAGCCTGGGCTCGGGCAGCGCCTTCCCGGCGGCCACCCGGGTCGCCGCCGCCATCGCTTCCTCGATATCGCGCCGCGCGTCGACTTTGCGGGCATCGGCCTGCGCGCGGATGATTGCGGCCAGTGCCTCGCTCGCGGCTGGGTCGACGACCTCGATGACCTGCTGAAGCTCGGCGCGACGCGCGTACAACCGGCGACCTTCCAGCACGGCGGCCATCGCCAGCGGAGACGTGGACGGGTCGTCGATGACGCCGCCGCCTCCGTCCAGGCAATGCCAGCGACCGCCCGCAGCAACCCGGTCGACGACGTGGACGTCGAGCAGCTCGATCCGATGTTCGGCCAACCGATCCGTGAGGCTGTTGGCCAGTCTGCGGTATTCGTCGTTGCACAGCCGGCAGTCCGCGCCTTCTGCGTCGACCACCACCGCGATCGCGGCATCCGGTCTGGCGGCAGCGGCCACCTCGGCCACGTGGGCGACCGAATCGTACAGCTCGGGCGAAAGATCAACGCGCATAACGCAACCCATCTCGCCGCGATCGACGGTCACCAGGACGAGGGACTTTTCGGGCACGAAGCCCAAAACGGCGGGCAGTGCCGCGATCAGTGCGCCGGGCCGGTTCAGCTGGAAGTCGGATTGCGATGTCGTCATGCCACGACGGTCTCGAGCGGCGCCGTCAAGTAGGCCGGCGCAGAAGGGCGACACGACGCGGCTGGGGATGAACGTGCGACTGGGTATGACCGCTACCGCGGAACCAGGCGGCGCACTTTCAGCACCGCATCGGCGAAGAGGGTGTCCAGCGCCTGGGTCTCCGATGCGGTTTCGGAGGCGCCGTCCAGCAGCCAGCCGGCGCTGACCTGCACATCGGCGATCCGGGCGACCAACGTCAGCATTCGGGTTTCCGAAGACTCCGAGGACTCTGAAGCCGATGTCACGGTCTGATCGACGGCGTAGCTGTCGTCTGCGTCCACCGGCGGCGCGGGCGGCAGGCTCACCGTCACCGTCGACACATCATCGCCCAGCGAGCTGGTGAAGGACTCGCAGCCGGCCAACTGATCGACCCTGGCGCGCAGCGAGGGCGCCGGCCGGGTCACCGTGACGATGAGTCTGCCGGCGTTGAGGTGATCGATGCCCTGCACGGCGGCGCTGTGCGGCGCCACCACCGGCGGCGGCGCACATTCGGGCGGTGCGACAACGGATCCGGCCGCCACGCCGTCGATCTCGTGCAGCACGCGGTAGGCCTCGTTCGGATCCAGGACGGCGGCCGGATACTGCGCGGGGAATCGTCCAGGCTCGATGAGCAAGTCGGCCACCGCAATCGGCTCCGCCGGCCCGCCGTCCGGTGCCACCGCGTGCACCGTCCCGTTGATGGCGCGGGTGCAGCCGCAAAGGATTGCCGCCACCGTCAACAATGCGCAGCAGGCAGCGGGGTGCCTGAACCCGCGCGAACACCGCAGAACCGTGCTGACCATTGCGGTCATCGTCTCATCGCCGGCTCCAGGTGGCGTTCAGGCGCGCGCGGAAGGACGCCGATCGCAGAATTTCGGCAGATCAATTCGCGCGCTATTGATGTCGTCGGCATGCGAGATTGCGCCAATCGGCGTACACCTTCAAATATGGCTTCGGTGATGGAGTACGACCTCGTTGTCATCGGTTCGGGTCCCGGCGGGCAAAAAGCCGCCATCGCGGCGGCAAAGCTCGGCAAGACGGTCGCCGTTATCGAGCGCGGCCGGATGCTGGGCGGCGTGTGCGTGAATACCGGAACCATCCCGTCGAAGACGCTGCGCGAGGCTGTGGTCTATCTGACTGGCATGAGCCAGCGCGAGCTGTACGGCGCCAGCTACCGCGTCAAGGAGAAGATCACGCCGCAAGACCTACTTTCCCGCACCACGCACGTCATCACCAAGGAGCAGGACGTGGTGCGCAATCAGCTGATGCGCAACCGGGTCGACCTCTACACCGGGCACGGCCGTTTCACCGATCCGCACACCGTGTTGGTGGAGGACCAATCCCGCGGTGAGGAAACCACCGTCAGCGGTGAGTACATCGTGGTCGCCACCGGCACCAAGCCGGCCCGCCCGCCGGGTGTCGAGTTCGACGAGGAGCGGGTGCTGGACTCGGACGGGATCCTCGACCTGAAGTTGCTGCCGTCGTCGATGGTGGTGGTGGGCGCCGGTGTGATCGGCATCGAGTACGCCTCGATGTTCGCCGCGCTCGGCACCAAGGTCACCGTGGTGGAGAAGCGCGACACCATGTTGGAGTTCTGCGATCCCGAGGTGGTCGAGGCGCTGAAGTTCCACCTGCGCGACCTGGCGGTGACTTTCCGCTTCAGCGAGGAGGTGACGGCGGTCGACGTCGGCGCCGCGGGCACCGTGACCACGCTGGCCAGCGGGAAGCAGATTCCCGCCGACACGGTGATGTATTCGGCCGGTCGGCAAGGCCAGACCGAACACCTCGACGCGGGGAACGCCGGGCTCGAGGTCGACGGACGCGGGCGGATCTTCGTCGACGATCAGTTCCAGACCAAGGTCGACCACATCTACGCCGTCGGCGACGTGATCGGCTTTCCGGCGCTGGCCGCCACGTCGATGGATCAGGGCCGGCTGGCGGCATACCACGCCTTCGGCGAGCCGGCGAAGGGCATGACCGAGCTGCAGCCGATCGGCATCTACTCCATCCCCGAGGTGTCCTACGTCGGCGCCACCGAGGTGGATCTCACCCGCGATTCCATCCCCTACGAGGTCGGCGTGTCCCGGTATCGCGAGCTGGCCCGTGGCCAGATCGCCGGCGACTCGTACGGCATGCTCAAGCTGTTGGTGTCCACCGAAGACCTCAGGCTGTTGGGCGTCCACATCTTCGGCTCAAACGCCACCGAGCTGGTGCACATCGGCCAGGCGGTGATGGGCTGCGGCGGCACGGTCGAGTACCTCGTCGACGCCGTCTTCAACTACCCGACCTTCTCGGAGGCCTATAAGGTCGCCGCACTGGACGTGATGAACAAGTTGCGCGCGCTCAGCCAGTTCCGCTCGTAACCGCGGTCGCCATCAGCCCGATCGTCAGCAGAGCCAACTCCGCATGCCAGCCGATCATGCCCGGGTGGATGAGACACTGGTTATACGGCCGCGGCAAGGAGGTGAGGTCAATGGACGAAAACCAGGAGCATTACCAGCCTGAGCAGAGTGGGATGTACGAGCTGGAGTTCCCCGCGCCCCAACTGTCCTCGTCCGACGGCCGCGGACCGGTCATGATCCACGCCCTGGAGGGCTTCTCGGATGCCGGCCACGCGATCCGGCTGGCGGCCCAGCACCTCAAGAACACGCTGGACACCGAGCTGGTGGCGTCGTTCGCCATCGACGAACTGCTCGACTACCGGTCGCGCCGACCGCTGATGACGTTCAAGACCGACCACTTCACCCATTACGAGGACCCCGAGTTGACCCTGCACGCCCTGCACGACAGCGTCGGGACACCGTTCCTCCTGCTCGCGGGAATGGAGCCGGATCTGCGCTGGGAGCGCTTCATCACCGCGGTACGAATGTTGGCCGAGCGGCTCGGAGTCCGCCAGACGATCGGACTCGGCACCATTCCGATGGCGGTGCCGCACACCCGCCCGATTACGCTGACCGCCCACTCCAACAACAAGGAGCTGATCGCCGATCACCAGCCGTGGGTGGGCGAAGTGCAGGTGCCCGGCAGCGTGTCCAACCTGCTGGAGTACCGGATGGCCCAGCACGGTCACGATGTGGTCGGGTTCACCGTGCACGTGCCGCACTATCTCGCTCAGACCGACTACCCGTCGGCCACCGAGGCGCTGCTCACCCAGGTCGCGAAGACCGGCTCGCTGCAGCTGCCGCTGACGACCCTGGCCGATGCGGCCGCCGATGTGCACGCCAAGATCGACGAGCAGGTATCCGCCAGCACCGAAGTCGCTCAAGTGGTAGAGGCCCTGGAGCGCCGGTACGACGCCTTCATCGCCGCTCAGGAGAACCGATCACTGCTGGCGCGCGACGAGGATCTGCCCAGCGGTGACGAGCTCGGCGCCGAGTTCGAACGATTCCTCGCACAGCGGGACCAGAGAGGCAAAGAAGGCTTCCAGGACGGGGACGACGGCCGCTAGTGGGCCCTGACCTGTCCGGCTCGGCACGTCGTAGCATCGGCGCATGGCCATCGACGTGACGGTGTTGCGCGTTTTCACCGACAAGGACGGGAAGTTCGGTAATCCACTCGGGGTGGTCGACGCCAGCACGGTGAACCCCGGCGATCGACAGCGCATAGCGACCGAATTGGGTTATAGCGAAACGATATACATCGACGTGCCGGAGCGCGGAGCCAGCACCGCACACGCACGAATTTTCACCCCCGCCACCGAACTGCCTTTCGCGGGGCATCCGACGGTTGGTGCCTCGTGGTGGCTGCGGGAGATGGGCACGCCCGTCCGCACCCTGCAGGTGCCTGCCGGCATCGTCCAGGTCAGCTACGACGACGATCTGACCGCGGTCAGCGCCCGCGCCGACTGGGCGCCCGAGTTCGCCATCTACGATTTCGAGTCCACCGACGAGCTGCTGGCCGCGGACCCGGATGACTACCCCGACGACATTCAGAACTACCTGTGGACGTGGACCGACCGCGACAACGGCGTGCTGCGCGCCCGGATGTTCGCGGCCGGCCTCGGCGTGCCCGAGGACGAAGCCACCGGTGCGGCGGCCGTGCGCATCACCGACTACCTCAGCCGCGACCTGACCATCGTCCAGGGCAAGGGGTCAATCATCCATACCCAATGGAGTCCCGAGGGGTGGGTGCGCGTCGCGGGCCGGGTCGTCAGCGACGGCCCCGTCCAGATCGACTGATCCGGCGGCGATCAGCCCGAGGTCGGAACCTTGCGATGCGCCCGGAGTGCCTCGATCTCACGCTCGAAGTCCTCCGCCGAGGAGAACGACCGGTAGACCGACGCGAAGCGGAGGTATGCGACCTCGTCCAGTTCGCGAAGCGGCCCCAAAATGGCCAGCCCCACCTCGTGGCTTGGCACCTCGGCAGAGCCGGTTGCGCGCACCGTGTCTTCCACTTGCTGAGCCAGCAGGTTCAGGGCGTCGTCGTCGACCTGGCGACCCTGACAGGCCCGTCGCACTCCCCTGATCACCTTTTCGCGGCTGAACGGCTCTGTGACACCGCTGCGCTTGACCACCGCCAGCACCGCGGTCTCCACGGTGCTGAACCGACGGCCACATTCCGGACACGACCTGCGGCGCCGAATCGCCTGGCCCTCGTCGGTTTCCCGGGAATCAACCACCCGTGAATCGGGGTGACGGCAGAACGGACAGTGCATGACTGCTCCTTCGCCGCGCCGACAGACACCTACCTCGAACGCCTCTGAGCGTACCTTTGGGCTCTCCGGGGCGCCCAGAGTCCGGGTGACTGATGCTTGTCGGGTCTGCCTACCGACCACCACCGTTGTGCGGCAGTGCGTTTCACCGCGCACGATGCACCGTCAGCCGATCGGAGTAATCAATGTCTGCCCGGCGTCCAGCGCCGCGGACTCCAGCTGATTGAGTTCGCGGATGCGCTCGACGACCTTGCCGACGGGCGCGTCCGGAGCCACCCGCGCGGCCACCCGCTGCAGCGTCTCGCCCGACTGGACCTGGACCACCGCCAGCCGGTCCGGCACCGGCGCTGAAGTGCTGCTAGTGCCGACGACCCCACCGAACTGCGCCACCACGCCGAGCCACACCGTGATCAGCGCCGCAAGCACCGCCAGCCCAACGGTGGTCGCCGGGGTGATCGGGCGGCTGCGGTGCGACGCGCGGGACATCAGAACGCCGGTGCCGCGGTGGCGCATCGGCGCACCGCCCGGCCGGGCCGGACCGGGACGCCGTCGCGAGTGCGCCACCCGGTTTGGCCGCCGCACCACCGGTTTTGCCAGGACCTCTCGGGTGTCGAGGACTGTCATCTGCCTGCCTTCCGTTGCGCCGTTTTCGCTCCTGTGTTCGAACTCTAGTCGATCAGGTGTTCGATTGATAGAACATGTGATCGAACTGTTGCACAACGATAGAACGGGCCACCGACAAATTTCGCCGGCCCCTGGCCAGGCACGGGCGTCCGCGACACGCCTCGAACACATGTTTGATTATCGGCGCCGCTGCGACTACATTCAGCGGCATGAGCGAGGACCGCACCGACAACCCGACCGGCACCGCTGGCACCGACAAGCCCTCCGGCCGCCGGCGACCGGAGGGCGGGTTGACCGAGCGGCAGCGCACCGTTCTTCAGGTCATCAAGGCCTCGGTGACCAGTCGCGGCTATCCCCCGAGCATCCGGGAGATCGGTGACGCGGTGGGCCTGACCTCGACCTCGTCGGTGGCCCACCAATTGCGCACGCTGGAGCGCAAGGGCTACCTGCGGCGTGATCCGAACCGGCCGCGGGCCGTCGACGTGCGCGGCGCGGACGATACGGTGACGCCGCTGGTGAGCACGGACGTCGCCGGGTCCGACGTGCTACCGGAACCGACCTTCGTCCCGGTGCTGGGCCGAATCGCGGCCGGTGGCCCGATCCTGGCCGAAGAGGCCGTCGAAGATGTCTTCCCGCTGCCCCGCGAACTAGTCGGGGAAGGGTCGCTGTTCCTGCTGAAGGTGGTCGGCGACTCGATGGTGGACGCGGCGATCTGCGACGGCGACTGGGTGGTGGTGCGTCAACAGAACGTGGCCGACAACGGCGAAATCGTCGCCGCGATGATCGACGGCGAGGCGACGGTGAAGACGTTCAAGCGCACCCGCGGCCAGGTGTGGCTGATGCCGCATAATCCGGCGTTCGATCCCATCCCCGGCAACGACGCCGCCGTCCTGGGCAAGGTTGTCACGGTCATTCGGAAGATCTGACGCCGGCTAATCGGCCCTCAGAAAGCCGTTGGCGCGGGCGAATTCCTCGCTGGCGAAGTAGATCTCGGCGGGCACGTGGTCGTACAGCGCACTTTCGGGTGCCCAGTACAGACCCGACTTGGTATCCGCCTTGATCGGATACCCGGTGGGCGCCAGATACGGATCGCCCAGCGGCAGATGGATCGCCGTCTGGCCGGTGTCCGACCCATCGGTTTCGCTGGCCGGCTCATCGTGGACGTCGGCGGGCACATGAACGGCCGGAGCGGGTTCGTCGAGTTCCACCGCAGCGTGGCGACCGGAATGCGGATCCGCATCGGACGGCGCCTCAGCGGGCGCGTCGGACGGGATGCGCGTCGGCGCGGTGTCTACCGCGTCGGGGTCGGGTTCCAGCTCGGAGAACACGTCATCCTCACCGCCCGCCGGTGCGAAGGACGGCGGCGATGGGTCACGCTCCAGGTCGCCCAGCCCGAACGCCGGAACACCCGACGGCCGACCGAAGTGATCGGCGAGCGGCCCGGCGGCCCGGTCATCGAAGCTTTCCAGTCGCAGCGCCTCGGCCTCGGCGGCGGTGTCGTGGGCCGTGTCGAGGTCGAACGCGGCGTCCAGCGGGTCAACCTCGCCGCGGTTCCGATTTCGCAGCGTCGCCGTGGCCACCAGTGCCACTAGCACCAGCAACGGAACGATGGCCAGCAGCCACCACCAGGACGGCTTGAACCAGCTGTCGTCGGAATCTGCGGCAGATGAGCCCGCTTCTGGCGGCTCATATCCCGGCACCGACAGGCCGGAAAGCGCCGACGCCAGGTTGGGCGGCTGGGTGGTGAACTTGTTGGTTTCGGAGTCCCAGGACACGTCTCCGCCGGTGAACGTCTGCGTGATGACGGTGCCGTTTTCGGTCTGGTCGGCAGTGGGCGCTCCAAGCGGGCCCGCCGGCCCGTCCAGTTCAGACCAGGCGGCGTTCATGGCTCCGCGCACGATGACCGCGCCGTAGTCGGGTGTCCAGAAGATGACCGGCTTGTCCTCCGCGGCGAACGCGCTGATTCGGCTGGGCGTCGGTAGGCCGCCGTCGGATTCACTGCTGATCGGGAAGCCGAGGTCGCCCGACGGGCCGCCCACGGTTTCGTACTTCTTCAAGACCTGACCAGTCAGGACGTTGGCCCCGGTGGCAGGGCTGTAGAAGATCTTGCCGCCGGCGAAGTCCTGACCCGTGCCGTCCGCACCGATCGCGTATTGCTGCCCCTGCTTGGCGCCCAGCGGGCCCAGCGCCCCACCGGCCGCCCGTCTGGCCGCGTTGATCGCGGAGGTGGCGTCTTCGGGAACGGGCAGCCCTGCCAACTGCCCTGCCAGATCGGGCGGCACCGTCGTGAACGCCTTCGTCTCGGAGTTCCAGGACAGCTCGCCCCCGGTGAACTTCTGCGTGACGACGTCGGCCTTGTACGCCTCGTCCTCGGTCGGGACGCCGAGCGGTCCGGCCGAGCCGCCCAGCTTGTCCCAGGCGGCATTGATCGCGCCGCGAACGACATGGGCACCGGTTTCCGGTGTCCAGAAGATGACCGGCTTGTCCGCGGCGCTGAACGTGCTGTTTCGGCTCTCCGGGCTGACCCGGCCGGGACCCTCGTCGATGGTGGGAAAGCCCAGGTCACTGTCCGCCGGCCCACCCAGCGATTGGTACTTCTGCAGGATCGCGCCGCCCATGAAGTGGGCACCGGTGTCCGGGGTGAAGAAGATCTTCCCGCCGGCGAAGTTCTGGCCGAAGCCCGCACCGATGGGGTAGACGCCGCCGTCGCTGGCCCCCATCGGGCCGGTGGCGCCGCCGCTGGCCTCCCACGCCGCAGTGATCGCGCCGGCAGCATCGCTTTGCGGGTCAGCCGCCGCGGCGGGTGCCAGGAAGAGTGCCGCTGCCGCCACCACCAGACCGGCCGCCGCGCGCCCGATCGTCGCGTTCAGCAGCGCTCGCTGCCCAGTCATTCCACCCTCCCGGCGCCGGCAAATCCCCCCTGAAACTAGCGCGTCCGTCAGCAACGCGTCACGTAAGACACCATAACGAAAGCGTGTCCGGGCCCCGGTTAACCGTGGTGTGGCCGGTCAGACCGTTCCTGATTAGTGAGCAGGTGGCCTCCAGCCAGACACCACGGTCGACGATCTTGTCCTGCTCCCACTGATCGTGGAACGGCGCCACGTGCCGGTCGAGAAAGGCCCGGGGCCTGCCGCTTTCGTGCCATAGTCACGCTCATGGCGGGACCTCCATCGGGTTTCAAGGCCGTTGCCGCGCAGGAGGCGTACTGCCGCCTCTACGACGAGGCACTCGCGCTATCGGCAGTGCCCGTCGAGGAGTCAGACGTCGAGACGTCCTTCGGCACGACGCACGTGCTGACGGCCGGGGACCCGACGAAGCCGCCGCTCGTCGCACTGCATGCGCTGGCGGTGAGCTCCACAATGTGGATCCCAATGCTGCCGACACTCACGGCGTCGCACCACGTCCGGATGCTCGACGCGGTCGGCGACCTCAACAAGAGCAAGGCGACGCACTACGCGATGTCGCGGCCCGAGCGTGTCGAGCGGCTGGCGTTAGTGGGCCCCGCGGGCATTGTCATTGCCCAACACGCGAAGTGGCTCGCCACCATGATTTACCGGTTTCAGCTCCGGTCCATCACGCCAGCCTCGGCGGGAAATGCCTTCGACGCGTGGGTCATGCCTCAATCGCGGCCAAGGCTCCGGAGCGACTCATGGCGCCCAATCGCGCAGCAATTCATCACCGGCATGGCCGAACGGTTCCGGCAACAGCTGCCGCAGGCGCGGGTCAGGTTGGTCGACGACGCCAACCATCTCGTGCCCATCGACCAACCTGATGTGGTTGCGGAGGAACTCCGGGACTTCTTTGGTGGACCGTGACCGAGTCGCTGACGGTCGAAGAACGCGGTCAGACAATCACGTTCACGTTCGACGACGTGATGCGCTACCACGGGCCGCACTCCCCCGGCGGCGTGGCCGTCGCATTCAAGGCCATGCACCGCGCGTTCGGATTGCTTTCTCCCGAACGGCCTCCACCGCGGCGATCCATTGTGGTGCAGACGGCATTTCGCGGTCCCGGCGCCCGCGACGGGTTCGAGGCGGTGACCCGCGCGGTCTCCGACGAGCGCTACACCGTCGACCGCTCCCTCGTAAGATCTGATCGGGGCCGGCTGCTAGAGGACTTCGTGTTCGTCATCGGCATCGGCGCTCGAACCGTCACGCTGCTGCTGCGCGACGGCTACGTCACCGACGAGTTCATCGATCTCGCACGCACCGAACACCGCACCGACGAGCAGGAGCAGCGGCTCGATGATCTCAAAGCGCAACTCGCGCGACGGGTGATGAGCAGCCGGACAGACGAAGTCTTCGACGTCGTGCAACCGATGTGACTTGCCGCACGCAACATTGGCCGCGCGTTTGGCGAACCGCTGCTTCGGGAAATAGAAGGACAGCACCGTTTCTCACAGGGAGGAAACTGGCAATGTCGGAAAAGAAAAGCGGGCCCGCGGAAGCCATCAAAGGCGTCGTCGAGGGCGTGAAGGGCAAGGCCAAGGAGGTTATCGGTGCCGTCGCCGGCCGCGATGATCTGTTCCGTGAAGGCCAGGCCCAGCAGGACAAAGCCGAAGCCCAACGCAATGCCGCCCAGAAGGAGGCGGAGGCCGAAGGCGCCCGTGGTGCGGCCAAGGTCGCCGAAGAGCGCCAGCGCGCCGAACAGCAGGACTAGTCACCACAGAAAATGGGGCGCCGAGGGGTGCCCCATTTTTCATGCTTAGAACGTCGCGAACTCACGCAGGCTGGCCGCCAACGGGATCGGCACACGTGCCTTCATCCGGGTGCCGTCCGCGTTGTGCTCGGTGGCGTCCACCCGGCCATCGGTATGCACCCGCGCCACCAGGTCGCCCCGGTGGTACGGGATGGTCACATCGACCATGGTGTCGGCGGGCACCACCAGCTGGCCCATCCGCTGCCGCAACTGGTCCAGCCCGTCGCCGGTTCGTGCGGAGACGAAGACGGCGCCCGGCAACGCACGCCGAAGCTTGGCCAATGCCAGGTCGCCCGCCGCGTCAATCTTGTTGACCACCACCAGCTCTGGCGCTGGGCGACCGTCGCGGTCGGCAATCACGTCGTTGATCACCTCGCGGACCGCATTGATCTGCACCAGCGGGTTGACGTCAGAGCCGTCCACCACATGCACCAGCAGGTCGGCATCGACGACTTCTTCCAGCGTCGACCGGAAGGCCTCGACGAGCTGGGTGGGCAGATGGCGGACGAATCCGACGGTATCGGTCAGTACGAATGGCCTGCCGTCGTCGAATTCGCCTCGGCGCGTGGTGGGTTCGAGGGTGGCGAACAATGCGTTCTCGACCAGCGCACCGGCACCGGTGAGCGCGTTCAGCAGGCTGGACTTTCCCGCGTTGGTGTAGCCGACGATCGCGATGGACGGCACCTCACTACCCAGCCGGCGGCTGCGCTGGGTGTCGCGCGCCCGTTTCATGGCCTTGATCTCGCGGCGCAGCTTGGCCATTCGCTCGCGAATTCGGCGACGGTCGGTCTCGATCTTGGTCTCGCCGGGGCCGCGCAGGCCCACGCCGCCACCGCTGCCGCCGGCGCGTCCACCGGCCTGCCGGGACATCGATTCACCCCAGCCGCGCAGCCGCGGCAGCATGTACTCCATCTGCGCGTACGTCACCTGCGCCTTGCCTTCCCGGCTGGTGGCGTGCTGGGCGAAGATGTCGAGGATCAGCGCGGTGCGGTCGATGACCTTGACCTTGACGGCTTTCTCCAGTGCGGTCAGCTGCGCGGGGCTCAGTTCGCCGTCGCAGATCACGGTGTCGGCCCCGGTCGCCACCACGATGTCGCGCAGCTCCTGAGCTTTGCCGGAGCCGATGTAAGTGGAGGCGTCGGGTTTGTCGCGGCGCTGGATCAGGCCTTCGAGCACTTCGGAGCCGGCGGTCTCGGCGAGCGCAGCCAACTCGGCCAGGCTGGCCGCTGCGTCGGACGCACTGCCCTCGGTCCAGACACCAACCAGCACGACGCGCTCCAGTCGCAGCTGCCGGTATTCGACCTCGGAGATGTCGGCCAGTTCGGTCGACAGACCGGCCACGCGGCGCAGCGCCGTGCGGTCCTCAAGGGCCAGCTCACCCGCACTGGGTGTCTCGTTAACAGGAAATTCGGGATATGTCATAGGCAATCAGAAATGGTGCACGCTGAACTCGCTTCGTGCATCCGAATTAACGCTGTTGCGCCTGCCACCATTCCTCGGATATCTCGCCCTGTGCCACCAGTACCGACGGGCCGCGGAGGTAACTGCTGGCGTCGGTGACGGTGACGGTGACCTCCCCGCCCGGGATGCAGACTCGCAGGGTTCCGGTCGCGGCGCCCCGATGCGCCAGGGCGGCGACGGCGGCGGCCACCGTTCCGGTGCCGCACGAGCGGGTTTCGCCGACACCCCGTTCGTGTACCCGCATCGACAGCGAATCACCGGCGGGCGCGGTGAGCACTTCGACATTGACGCCCTCGGGGAATTGACCGGTGTCGAACTGCACCGGCGCGGCGACGTCGAGGGCCGCCAGATCGACCGCGGTCAGCGCGGGGTCGATGCAGGCCAGGTGCGGGTTGCCGACGTCGATGGCCAGGCCGGTGAAGCGGCGTCCGCCGACGGTTGCCGAGCCCGTGCCGAGCTGGTTGGTCTTGCCCATTTCGACAGTGACATCGGCGCTGGTGGCATCGACGTGGTTGACCACCACCGGGCGGGGGCCGGCCAGGGAACCGACCACGAACTCGTCGCGGCTCTCCAGTTCGCTTGCCCGCAGGTAGTGGGCGAACACCCGAACACCGTTGCCGCACATCTGCGCGATCGAGCCGTCGGCGTTGCGATAGTCCATGTACCAGTCGCGCGCGTCGACGCCTTCTGGCAGCCGGTCGAATACCCCGGCGTCGGCGGCCGCACCGGCCATCGTCACCCGCAGCACGCCGTCGGCGCCAAGACCCCGGCGGCGGTCGCACAGCGCGGCCACCGCGGCGGGCTCCAGCGTCAGCCGGGCGTCGGGGTCGGGCAACAGCACGAAATCGTTCTGGGTGCCGTGGCCCTTGACGAAGATCACCCGATCAGGATACGTGCCGCCATATCCGCAGCGTGTGTTCGACGTTGTCGTCAGCGGCGCCGTCCAGCCACGCGACGCGGTGATCGCGGCGGAACCATGACCGCTGCCTGCGCACGTAGCGCCGGGTACCGGTGAACGTCTGCTCGCGCGCCGCGGCCAGCTGACCGGCATCGCCGCCGTCATCGAGCGCGGCGATGACCTGTGCGTAACCCAGCGCCCGCGACGCGGTGATGCCGCTGCGCAGGCCGCGTTCCAGCAGGGCCCGTACCTCGTCGACCAGGCCGTCGGCGAACATCTTTTCGGTGCGCTGCGCCAGCCGCTCGTCCAGAAGCCTTGTGTCCCAGTTTAATCCGACGATCGCGGTGTCCCAGCGCGGTGTACCGATGGCCGGCGCCGAGGCCGCGAACGGCCTGCCGGTCAACTCCACCACCTCCAGCGCTCGCACGATGCGCCGACCGTCGGTGGGCAGGATCGATGAAGCGGCCGCGGCGTCGATCCGGGCCAGCTCCTGGTGCAGCCCGGCGGCGCCGATCTCGGCCAGCCGCAGCTCCCATCCGGCCCGCACGCCGGGATCGGTGGCCGGAAACGCCCATTCGTCGAGCAGCGATTGGACATACATCATCGATCCGCCCACCACGATCGGCACCGCACCGGCTGCCGAGATCCGTTCCACGTCGTCGGCGGCGGCCCGCTGATAACGCGCGACGGTCGCCGTCTCGGTCACCTCGAGCACGTCGAGCTGATGATGCGGCACGCCCCGTCGCTCGGCCGCGGTGAGTTTCGCGGTGCCGATGTCCATACCGCGGTACAGCTGCATGGCGTCGGCGTTGATCACTTCACCGCCGACCCGCTCGGCCACCGTCAGCGCCAGCGCGGACTTGCCGGTTCCGGTCGGGCCGATGATCGCCAGCGGGCGTGTCACGGCTGCCAGACGCCGGCGAAGTAGCCGACACCGTACGGCGCACCCCGGTAGAGCTCCTTGGCCGACCGGGGCGCCGGTTCGGTCAGCCCGGCCAATACCTGGTAGGCGACCCGGCCGACGATCGTCGCGGGCAGCCGGGTCAGGGCGGCGACGTCCCCGGCGGCCAGCGCCTCGTCGAGACCGTGCTGAACCGCAATGGATTCCGGGTCGTGGCCGCCGGGAGCGCGTTGGCTGAGGGTGTTGGCACCGTCCGCGACGATCAGCACGCCGATCGGGTCGACGGCCCCATCGATCTCCGCGCGCAGCCGACGGCCGCGGTCCAGCGCCGCGTCGGCACTGTGGTCGCCGGCGTACATCCGTACCTCGGCGTGGGCATCCGGCTTGGCCTGCCCGCGGACCCATCCGGTGATCAGCGCGCACAGCGGCAGCTTGGCGGGCGCCCGACCGTCCGGTCCTGGTGACAACCGCACCCGCACGTCCACGCCGTATCCGGCGAACGTGCCGCTGTGCTCCGGGCCGATGACCGCATCGGCGGGCCCGACACCGACGGCAATCCACCGCGACGGCAGCGCGGCGACGGCCGCCAACACCGCGTCGCGCAAATCGGTCACCTCCGCAGCGGCAGCCCCCGTCAGTTCGGACACCAGGACCGGTGCCGACGGGATCATCACGATGGCGCCCAGCACGCCACCACGCTAGTGGCCCTTCTGCCCGGCCGGTTCGTGGATGGCCGCCGCCGCCTCGTCGCGCGCCAGCGCACCCGTCGCGACCACCATCACGGCCACCGCCGCAATGAGCGTCAACCAGCCCGCGTCGTCCGGGCGCAGCGCCTCACCCAGCACGACGATGCCCAGCACCGATGCGACCACCGGCTCGGCGACGGTCATGGTGGGCAGCGACGCCGTCAACGATCCGGCGCGGAAGGACGACTGCTGAAACGCCGTGCCCGCGATCGCAACCACCGCCCAGACATACAACTCCGGCGTGCGCACCAGCTCCCACGGTCCGTCGTCGATCCGGTCCACCACACCCTTGGTCAGCACCGCGAACAACCCCCACAGTGCGCCGGACACCAACCCCAACAGCACCGCGCTGATCGGTCCGGACCAGATCTGGGCGCCGAACACGCAGAGCACCAGCGCCGGGCCCATCACGACCACCACCGCCGTCCACGTTTCCACCGACGCTCGCGAGTCACCGGCCGTCGGGTTACCGACGGTGACGATCAGCACCACCGCCGCGGCCAGCAGCGCCGCCCACAGCCATTCCCAGCGGGTCACCCGGCGATGGGTCAGTCGCGCATTGATGGGCAGCGCGAACAGCAGGGAGGTCACCAGCAGCGCCTGCACCAGCAGGACGGACCCCAGACCCAGCGCCGCGGCCTGCAGCGCGAACCCGGCCGCGGCGACCAGGCTGCCCTGCCACCATTGCCGGTCACGCAGCAACCGGGTGAACAGGCCGATGTGGCTGACCGGTTCGTCGGTGACCGCATGCGCGGAGCGCTGATGGATAACATCGCCGATTGCGATGAAGAAGGCGGCGCCGAGGGCCAGCAGCGCGGCGATATCCGCCTTGGCCATCGATGATCTCCCGTCGTCGTCGAGTTGAGCCTAGGCAAATGCACCGCAAAGCCCTACGTGCGCGAGGCGACCTGTTTGAATAGCGGACGAAGCGACAGCTATCGGGCGCCGCGTCGCGCGGCAGGTGCGCGGATACCACCGCGCGGAGGGTACGAGGAACCGAGATGACGACCAGCGAACCGGGTGGGACTCCCGCCCCCAGACCCACTCCCCGTCCCGGACCGCCGCGCCCTGGTCCCCGGCCGGGTCCGACACCGTCCGGTCTGCACAGTGCGCCGGTCCCGCCGTCCGGCGACCCGCATCGTTTCGGCCGGGTCGATCCCGACGGCACGGTTTGGCTGATCACCGGTTCCGGTGAACGGGTCATCGGTTCCTGGCAGGCCGGCGACACCGAGGCGGCGTTCGCCCATTTCGGTCGCCGGTTCGACGACCTGAGCACCGAGGTCGCGCTGATGGAGAGCCGACTGGCATCGGGCACCGGCGATGCGCGCAAGATCAAGTCGGCCGCGATCTCGCTGACCGAAAGCCTGCCGACGGCGGCCGTGCTCGGCGATATCGACGCACTGGCCGCCCGGCTGTCAACACTCGTCGAGCACGCCGACGCCGCGGCCCAGGCCGATCGGGCGAAGCGGGACGAGTATCGCGCCGCTCAGACGGCCCGCAAGGAGGTGTTGGCCGCAGAGGCCGAGGAACTGGCCGCCAACTCGGTGCAGTGGAAGGCGGCCGGTGATCGGCTGCGGGAGATCCTCGAGGAGTGGCGCACGATCAGCGGGCTGGACCGCAAGACCGATGACGCGTTGTGGAAGCGGTATTCGACGGCTCGGGAAACCTTCAACCGTCGCCGCGGGTCACATTTCGCCGAGCTCGACCGCGAACGCGCGGGCGCCCGCGAAGCCAAGGAGGCGCTGTGCAAGCGCGCCGAAGAGCTGGCCGACTCCACCGAGTGGGGCGCCACCGGAGCCGCGTTCCGCGACCTGCTGACCCAGTGGAAGGCGGCCGGCCGCGCGCCGAAGGACGTCGACGATGCGCTGTGGCAGCGGTTCAAGGCCGCGCAGGACGTCTTCTTCACCGCCCGCAATGCCGCCAATGCCGAGCGCGACGCGGAGTTCCGGACCAACACCGAGGCGAAGGAGAAGCTACTGGCCGAGGCCGAGAAGCTGGACACGTCCGACCTGGACTCCGCGCGCGCCGCGTTGCGCGTAATCGGCGAGAAGTGGGACAAGATCGGCAAGGTGCCCCGCGAGCGCAGCGCCGATCTGGAGCGGCGGCTGCGCGCGGTGGAGAAGAAGGTGCGCGACACGCCATCGCATGGTGTCGATCCGGATGCTCAGGCCCGTGCCGACCAATTCCGCGATCGCGCAGAGCAATTCGAGCGACAGGCCGAGAAGGCGGCCGCGGCGGGCCGTACCAAGGATGCCGAGGAGGCGCGGGCCAACGCCGAGCAATGGCGGCAGTGGGCGGACGCGGCGGCCGACGCGCTCGGCAAGAAGGGTTAAGTCTTCTCCGGCCCCTCGTCGGTGCTGTCGGTGTCGTCGTCGAGGCTGTCCAGCAGGCCCTGTTGTTGTCGCTCGGCGGCGTCCCGACGGCGTTCTGCTTCGGCGGCAAGCTGTAGGGCGGTGCGCGTCCACACCACCCTGGCCCAGTTGAAGGTCAGCACGATCACCGTGAGCCAGGCGAGGATCAGCCCGATACCAGGCCCGGGATGGGGCTCGGGCGCGGTCTGTCGTGACCACACCGCCAGCAGGCCCAGGACGGACGCCACGGTGGATCCGGCCAGCGCGATCCACGCCAGTGCCCAGCGCCGGGTGAGCAGCGCCAGCATCGAGAATCCGACGCTGAACACCAGTGCCAGCCAGGTGAACACCCGCGACGGCAACGACACTCCCTCGCCGATCGCGACGTCGTCACCGACCAGCACATCCCACCCTCTGGCGCCGCCGGTGTGCGGCAGCACGAACGTCAGCAGCAGCACGAATACAGCAATGGCGATGACCAACGCCCTTGCGCCAGGGTCGATTTCCCGCGCCACCCGGCGTTCGGCGGCCTCGATGTCGCCCTTGAACTCTTCGAAGTCTCCGTTGTCAGCCCGATTGCCGCCGTCGCCGGCGGTCACCGGGCACATCCGGTTGCGGTCGGCCGATCCGCCGGCTCACCGATGCCGGGCATGCCGAGGCCGACACCGTTTGGTCGCAATCCCGCGGCGTGCGCGTCGCCGGCCCGGGTGCGCCGATGATGCAGCAGCGTGCCGTCGGCGATCAGATGGTGCGGGGCGGCGTCGGTGACGGTGGTGGTGACGATGTCCCCGGGCCGGATGTCGGCCCCCATCGGGGTGAAGTGCACCAGCCGGCCGTCGCGGGCCCGGCCGGACATCCGCGCGGTGCGGGTGTCCTTGCGGCCTTCGCCGGTGGCCACCAGCAGCTCGACGGCGTTGCCCACCTGCGCGCTGTTTTCCTGCAGCGAGATCCGTTCCTGTAGTTCGATCAGCCGCTCATAGCGCTCCTGCACAACGGCTTTCGGCAGCTGGCCGTCCAGCCCTGCGGCCGGCGTGCCGGGCCGCTTGGAGTACTGGAAGGTGAACGCGGCGCTGAACCGGGCCGCGCCGACCACGTCGAGCGTGGCCTGGAAGTCATCCTCGGTCTCGCCCGGGAACCCGACGATCAAGTCGGTGGTGATCGCGGCGTGCGGGATCGTCGCGCGCACCTTGTGGAGGATGTTCAGATAGCGTTCGGAGCGATACGACCGGCGCATGGCCCGCAGCACCCGGTCCGACCCGGACTGCAGCGGCATGTGCAGTGCCGGGCACACATTCGGCGTCTGCGCCATCGCCTCGATGACGTCATCGGTGAACTCGGCCGGGTGGGGTGAGGTGAAACGCACCCGCTCCAGACCCTCGATCCGCCCGCATGCCTGCAGCAACTTCGCGAACGCGCTGCGATCGCGCGGCAGCTCCGGGTCGGCGAACGAGACACCGTAGGCGTTGACGTTCTGCCCGAGCAGCGTGATCTCCAGCACGCCCTGGTCGACCAGCGACTGCACTTCGGCGAGGACGTCGTCCGGGCTGCGGTCGACCTCTTTGCCCCGTAGCGACGGTACGATGCAGAAAGTGCAGTTGTTGTTGCAGCCGACAGAGATGGAAACCCAAGCCGCGTAGCAGGATTCGCGGGCAGCTGGCAGATTCGACGGGAATTCCTGCAGCGCTTCGGCGATTTCCACCTGTGCGGCCCGGTTGTGCCGGGCGCGGTCGAGCAGCGTCGGCAGCGATCCGATGTTGTGCGTGCCGAAAACGACGTCTACCCACGGGGCTCGGCGCCGCACCGCGTCGCGGTCCTTCTGGGCCAGGCAACCGCCGACGGCGATCTGCATGTTCGGATCGGCCTGCTTGCGCGGCGCCAGGTGGCTGAGGTTGCCGTAGAGCTTGTTGTCGGCGTTCTCGCGGACCGCGCAGGTGTTGAACACCACCACGTCGGCATCCGCGCCGGCGGCGGCCCGCCGGTACCCGGCCGCCTCCAGCAGGCCGGCCAACCGCTCTGAGTCGTGCACGTTCATTTGGCAGCCGTAGGTACGCACCTGATAGGTGCGCTCCTCACCGGTCACCGCGGATGTCACGGGCCTATGGTACGGGCGGCCGTACCCGGTGAATTGGGCGGATTCACGAGTTCGAGACACGCTGCGTGTTCCCTGGGTAAGGTCTGCACCCATGGGGACCAGCGGGTCGGACGTCGAGGTGGCGGATCCGGTCCAGCGAGCCGCTCCGATGATCTCGATGCAGGCGGTCAACAAGCACTTCGGCGACTTGCATGTGCTCAAGGACATCGACCTGGATGTGGAACGCGGACAGGTGATCGTCGTCCTTGGACCGTCCGGTTCGGGCAAGTCGACGTTGTGCCGGGCCATCAATCGCCTCGAGCCCATCGACTCCGGCACGATCGCGATCGACGGTGAGGTGCTGCCCGATGAAGGACGCAAACTGGCACAGCTGCGCTCCGACGTCGGCATGGTGTTTCAGTCGTTCAATCTGTTCGCGCACAAGACAATTCTGGAAAATGTCACGCTGGCGCCGATGAAGGTGCGCAAGATTTCCAAGAAAAAGGCCCGCGACAAGGCGATGGGTCTGCTGGAGCGGGTCGGTATCGCCGACCAGGCGGAAAAGTATCCGGCGCAGCTGTCCGGCGGCCAGCAGCAGCGGGTGGCGATCGCACGGTCGCTGGCGATGAACCCAAAGGTGATGTTATTCGACGAGCCGACCAGCGCGCTGGACCCCGAAATGATCAACGAGGTGCTGAACGTGATGACCGGCCTCGCTGCCGACGGGATGACCATGCTGGTGGTGACCCACGAGATGGGGTTCGCACGCGGCGCCGCCAACAGCGTCGTGTTCATGGACGGCGGGGCGATCGTCGAGTCGGCCGAGCCCTCGGAGTTCTTCACAAACCCGCAGACCGACCGTGCCAAGGACTTCCTCGGCAAGATCCTTCATCACTAGTCGAAAGGGACGACCATGCCATCTATCTCGAAGCGCGTCGCAGGAGCCGTCGCGCTTGCTATCGCGCTGCCACTGGCGGCGACCGCGTGCGGTGGTGACGGTGGCGGCGGCGACAAGATCGTGATCGGGACGAAGTTCGATCAACCCGGTCTGGGACTGAAGAACCCGGACGGGACATTGAGCGGATTCGACATCGACGTCGGCAAGTACGTCGCCAAGGAACTCGGATACAACGAGGACCAGATCGAGTGGAAGGAAGCTCCGTCGGGCCAGCGCGAGACGCTGATCCAGAACGATCAGGTCAAATACATCGTCGCCACCTACTCCATCACCGATTCCCGCAAGGAGAAGGTCGACTTCGCCGGGCCATACCTGATCACCGGGCAGAGCCTGCTGGTGCGTGCCGACAACAACGACATCACCGGCGCCGCGTCGCTGCAGAACAACAAGAAGCTGTGCTCGGTGACGGGCTCGACACCCGCGCAGCGCATCAAGGACGAATACCCCGGCGTGCAGTTGCAGCAGTACGACACCTATTCGGCGTGCGTGGAAGCGCTCAAGAACGGCGCGATCGACGCGGTGACCACCGACGAGGTCATCCTTGCCGGCTATGCCGCGCAGACTCCCGGCGCGTTCAAGCTCGTCGGCGACACGTTCTCCGAGGAGCGCTACGGCATCGGCCTGAAGAAGGGTGACACCGAGCTGTGCAACCAGATCAGCGACGCGGTCAAGAAGATGGAGGATGACGGCCAGTGGAAGGCCGCGTGGGACAAGAACCTCGGTCCCGCCGGTCTCGCTGCCCCCGCGCCGCCGGCCCTCGACCCCTGCTGAGCACGCTTCACATAGAGCCCCAACGTGGAGATCTTCACTGAGTATCGCGGTCAGATCTTCGAGGCGTTCTGGACCACGATCCAGCTGACGTTTTATTCGGCCGTCGGGGCGCTGATCGTCGGCACGGTGCTGGCCGCGATGCGGCTGGCGCCGGTGCCGATGCTCAACTGGATCGGAACGACCTATGTCAACGTGGTGCGCAATACCCCGTTGACGTTGATCATCCTGTTCTGCTCGTTCGGGTTGTCGCAGACGCTGGGAATCACGCTGGTCGACCCGGAGTCGCTGACGTCGATCGAGGACAGCAACTTCCGGTTGGCGGTGATCGGGTTGACGGTCTATACGGCGGCGTTCGTGTGTGAAACGGTGCGGTCCGGTGTCAACACGGTGCCTTTGGGTCAGGCGGAGGCGGCGCGGTCGCTGGGCTTGACGTTCAGCCAGAATCTCCGGATCATCCTGCTGCCGCAGGCTTTTCGCGCCGTCATCATTCCGCTGGGGTCAGTACTGATCGCGCTGACGAAGAACACCACCATCGCGTCGGCGATCGGTGTCGCGGAGGCCGCGCTGTTGATGAAGGAGATGATCGAGAACACCGCGGCGCTGATGGTAATTGGAACAATCTTCGCGGTCGGGTTCGTCATCCTGACGCTGCCGACGGGACTGTTCTTCGGCTGGCTGGGTAAACGGTTGGCGGTGGCGCGGTGAGTAACGCATCGGTCCTCTTCGACGCGCCTGGACCGCGGGCGCAGGTACGCAACCGGTTGATCACCGCGATCACCCTGGTACTCACCGTGCTGGTGATCTGGGTGGTCTACGCACGGCTGGAGGCCAAGGGCCAACTCGACGCCGCGAAGTGGAAGCCATTCCTGACGTCAAACCTGTGGACGACCTACATCCTGCCCGGCGTGCAGGGCACGCTGACCGCCGCGGCGGTGTCGATCGTGTTGGCGCTCGTACTCGGCTTCGTTCTCGGCGTCGGCCGCCTGTCCACGCACACCGCGATGCGGTGGGTGTGCTCGGTCGTCGTGGAGTTCTTCCGCGCCGTGCCGGTGCTGATCATGATGATCTTCGCGTACTTTCTCTACGCGCTCTACGACGTCTTTCCGTCGAAGCATCTGGCGTTGGCGGGTGTCATCACGGGGCTGACGCTATACAACGGCGCGGTGATCGCCGAAATCGTTCGCGCGGGTGTCAACGCGCTGCCCCGCGGGCAGGCGGAGGCCGCGTCCTCCCTGGGGTTGTCGTGGGGACAGACGATGCGGTCGATCCTGTTGCCGCAGGCGATCACGTCGATGTTGCCGGTGCTGATATCGCAGCTGGTGGTCGTCCTCAAGGACACCGCGATCGGCTACCAGATCACCTTCGTCGAGATGGTGCGCCAGGGCACCGTCGTCGGATCGTCGTACGGGAACTACATCCCCGCGTTGATCGTGATTGCGGTGCTGATGATCAGCGTCAACTTTGTATTGTCGGAGTTCGCTATTTGGCTCGAAGGCCGGATGCGGCGTTCACGTCGGGCGCCGACGCCGTTGGCAGCCGAAGCCATCGAGCAGGAGGGGGCGCCGGGCGCCAAGGTGCAGTAGGCGGCACCGAGCGGCCAGGCCCGCACCCGCTGGCCCGGCGGCGTTACCGGTCGTTGGCCAGCTCGGCGCAACGTCCCAGCTGTTGTGCGGTGGGTGGTTGATAGAACGACAACACAGCATGTTGGCAGCCCAGGGCTTGCAGCTGCGGGAGGCCAGCCAGCTGCTCGTCGATCTGCCCGCCCTGAGCGGGGTGCAGGAACAGTTGCACGGAGCGCCGGATCTCGGCCGGGTCCCGCCCGACCTCTCGGCATGCTTCGTCCAGACGGGCGCTGACCGCAGCCCAATCCTTCGCATCGCCGCCGGACATTGGCACGTTCCACTCGTCGGCATGGCGGGCGACGACGCGCAACATCTTGGGCTGTTCGCCGCCGACGACGATCGGCGGGTGCGGTTTCTGCAGCGGCTTCGGTTCGGCCAGCGCCTCGCGGACGGCGTAGAAGCGGCCGTCGAAGGTGACCGACTCGTCCGTCCACAGCCGGCGGATGATCGTCAATGCCTCGTCCAGCATCGCCACCCGCGTCCCCGGGCTGGGAAAGTCGAGGCCGTAGCCGAGGTGTTCGGCTTCGTGCCAGCCGGCACCGATCCCGAAATCGAGGCGCCCACCGCTGATGTGGTCGACCGTCACCGCCATCTTGGCGAGCATCGCCGGGTTGCGGTAAGTCACGCTGGTGACCATGCAGCCGACCCGCGCCGTCCGCACGCTGACCGCCATGGCGGCCAGCGACGTCCAGCCCTCGAAGGTCGCGGCCGCGTGGTCGGTCAGACCGTAGAAGTGGTCGTAGTTCGACACCGAGTGGAATCCAAGCTCGTCGGCGTTGCGCCAGAACTCCTGCAGCACCGGGAAGGCGAATGTCGGGGCGAGTTTGGCCGAGAGCAGCATGGCCGCAACCTACCCTGCGTCCTTGTCAGACCGAACGCCGTTCCCGCTCGTTGGCGAGCTCGACGGTCACCACGTCAAGTGCCATCGACTGGCTGTAGCCGCGTCGGGCCAGCATGCCGACCAGCCTGCGCATCACCCTCTGGTCGTCGCCTTCGCCGAGGCGTTCGCGCCGCAACTTGTCCCGGGCCAATTGCTCGGCCCGCTCCCGCTCCGCGCCGGCGTCAATGCCGGCCAGTGCGGCGGTGATCACCTCGTTGTCCACGCCTTTGGTGCGTAGCTCGGCGGCCAACGCGCGCTTGCCTTTTCCGGCGTTCACCCGTCGCGACCGCACCCACTGCTCGGCGAAGCCGGCGTCATCGATCAGGCCCACGGTGGTCAACCGATCGAGCACCCGGGCGCTGACGTCGTCGGGATAGCCCCGCTTGGTCAGCCGCCCGTCCAGTTCGGCCCGGGTGCGCGCCCGCGCGGTGAGCAGGCGCAGGCACAATGCCCGCGCCTGCTCCTCGCGGGAGAGCTCAGCGGATTTAGAAGTCGACGGGGGCGGGCAGGACTTCGTCATCGGCCAAGTCAGCGGTCACCACGGCACCAATGCCGAGCTTTTCCTTGATCTTCTTTTCGATCTCGTTGGCCACGTCGACGTTCTCCAGCAGGAAGGTCCGCGCGTTCTCCTTGCCCTGGCCCAGCTGCTCGCCGTCGTAGGTGAACCACGAACCGGACTTGCGGACGAAACCCTGTTCGATACCCATGTCGATGAGCGAACCCTCCTTGCTGATGCCCTTGCCATACAGGATGTCGAACTCGGCTTGTTTGAACGGTGGCGAGCAGTTGTGCACGACAACCCCTTCCGCGACCATGTTGTGCAGTTCCTCGACCTCGAGGTCGAATGTCCGAACGCGCCGCGCTGGCAGTACTTCTCGGATCACGGAGTAGCGGAGTTCTTCCGCCAGCACATCATGCAGGAACTTGTCATCCAAGGCATCCGCGAGCGCCTGGACGCGATCCCGACGGAGACGGCCTGTACCGAGGACTTGCTTCATTCCGCCACGAGGGTCTCCGGCACCTGCACCGATCATGGCGGCGGCCTCGTGCGCGGTCACGCCACGCTCGTCGAGGTAATTCAGCACGGCATTAACCATCTCCGCCGCCAGATATGTCGCCTGCGATCCGCGCCGCCGCCCCTGCATGGCTTCTGGAATCGCCTGGACAAGTGCGACACCGCGTGGCCCCCACATGGGAACTGCTTGTGCGAATGCGGTGACGTTGTCCATGCCCGAAATCCGGACCTCGAACACTTGACGCTTGCTCTGGACCCGGCGACCGTTGACGATACTCGGCCGCTTCCGGGTCGGATCGTAATCTCGAACGGTGCTCACGATGCCGAACCGCAGTAGCAGCCAATGGATCTGGTGTGCGAGCTGTTCAGAGGTCGTCGTGTAACCGATCCGAAGCGCCCCAGTCTGTTCCCGGCTCACCCAGCCGTCGCTCTCAAACAGGCCGAAGAGCAGATTGCCGACTACATCGGCTGCGATATCTGGCTCGAAGAACCAGTTCGGAATCGTCTTCTCCCACGCGAGCTTGCCGTGGATACCGGCCCGCCGACAAAGGTCCAGGACACCGTTGCGCTCGCCGGGTCGATGCGTGATCGCAAGTGAGATACGACCCTGCGGATGGGCGGCACAACCAAGCGTCGCAGCGATTCGCGTCACGTCATCCATGAGTGCCGGCTGAACATTGATGAAGTTGATCGGAGTCTTACCCCCTACGTAGCCATCCCCGATCAGATAGCCAAGCAGCCGTGCCTGCTCCGCCGAAATCGGCGCACCCTTACCGAATCCATCGAAGCGCCGCGGTTGCGCCACCCGGTCTCCCTTGCGGAGATTCCCGGCCTGACGCCAGCCGTATTCCGTCAGCACCTTGTGATCGGGTGTCGCCCACACGGTTGCGCCACCGGCAACCCGCAATCCGATCACATCCTGGATGCCCTGGTCGAACCAGGACACCACGCGCCGTGCCTGCAGCGTTCCGTCCTTGGCCGCGGCCACGACATGAATTTGCTTCCGCCCATCGACAACATCCTCAATGCGATGCGTTGTACCGGTGACCGGATCGAAGATCAGAGTGCCCTCTGCGAGGCACTTGTTTTTCACGACCTTGACCCGGGTGCGGTTGCCGACGGCGTCGGTGCCGTCCTTAAGGGTCTCAATTCGCCTGACATCCAGGCGAACTGAGGAGTAGAACTTCAAAGCCTTTCCACCCGTCGTCGTTTCAGGACTTCCGAAGAAAACCCCAATCTTTTCCCGCAACTGGTTGATGAAGATCGCGGTGGTGCCCGAATTACTCAGTGCGCCAGTTATTTTCCGCAACGCCTGGCTCATCAGCCGGGCCTGCAGGCCGACGTGGCTGTCCCCCATCTCGCCTTCGATCTCCGCCCGTGGCACCAGCGCCGCGACTGAGTCGATGACCAGGATGTCGAGCGCGCCGGACCGGATCAGCATGTCGGCGATCTCCAGCGCCTGCTCACCGGTATCGGGCTGGCTCACCAGCAGTGAGTCGGTGTCCACACCGAGCTTCTTGGCGTACTCCGGATCCAGCGCGTGCTCGGCGTCGATGAACGCCGCGATGCCACCTGCGGCCTGGGCGTTGGCGACCGCATGCAGCGCGACGGTGGTCTTACCCGAGGACTCCGGGCCGTAGATCTCGACCACCCGGCCCCGCGGCAGCCCGCCGAGGCCAAGCGCCACGTCCAGGGCGATCGACCCGGTCGGAATGACCGAGATCGGCTGACGCACCTCATCGCCGAGCCGCATCACCGAGCCCTTGCCGTGATTCTTCTCGATCTGCGCGAGGGCCAGCTCGAGGGCTTTCTCGCGATCAGGGGCCTGCGTCATGGGTGGTCTCCCGTCCTCGTGGTGTTCGGTGATCGGTTATCGATCAGTTGGCCGTGACGCTAGAGGCCGCCACCGACAAGTCGGCCTGACCAGCATCTAGCCGTCGAACACTGCCCACAGTAGACGAACATCTGTTCGACTCAAGCTGACACGCCGATCACTCGCGAGATGAGGGAATCGCGGCCTATGGTGGGGTTACCAGCCCCAGAGCGGACACACATGCACGAAATGGCGATAACGCAAAGTGTTGTCGACGCGGTGTGTGAGCATGCCGCGGGTCGCCGTGTGCACAGCGTCAAACTCGAGGTCGGAGCGCTGTGCGCCGTCGTGCCCGACTCCATGCAGTTCTGTTTCGAGCTGGCCGCCCAGGGCACGGCGGCCGACGGCGCCCTCCTCGATCTCAACGTGCAGCCCGGCGCGGCCCGCTGCCGCACCTGTCAACGGCAGTTCGAACTGGCCGACTTGATCCTGCTGTGCCCGTGCGGGAGCGCCGACGTCGAAGTGATGGCCGGCCGCGACCTGCGGATCCTCTCGATGGAAGTGAGCTAACCATGTGCGCAACATGCGGCTGCGGCGACGACGGTGCCGTCATCACCGTGGCCGGCCACGAGCACGGCCACAGCCATGACCACGAGCACGACCACCATCACGACAGCCACAGCCACACCCACACCCAGACCATCTCGCTGGAGCAGAAGGTCCTGGAGAAGAACGATCTGCTCGCCGAGCAGAACCGGCAATGGCTCGCCGCCCGCGGCATCCTCGCACTCAACATCACCAGCTCACCGGGCGCCGGCAAGACGACGCTTCTCGAGCGCACCATCCGCGAGCTGACACCCGGCCGGCCGGTAGCCGTCATCGAGGGCGATCAGGAGACGTTGCTGGACGCCGAGCGAATCCGAGCGGCCGGCGCGCGGGCGGTGCAGGTCAACACCGGAGCGGGTTGCCATCTCGACGCCGACATGGTGCACCGCGCACTGCACGCGCTCGACCCGGCTGCCGAGTCGTTGCTGTTCATCGAGAACGTCGGCAATCTGGTGTGCCCGGCGCTGTTCGACCTCGGCGAGCACAGCAAAGTCGTCGTCATCTCGGTAACCGAGGGTACGGACAAGCCGCTGAAGTACCCGCACATGTTTGCCGCGGCCGGACTCGTCATCGTCAACAAGATCGATCTGCTGCCGTACGTGGACTTTGATCTTGATTTATGCACAGGTTTTGCCCGGTCGGTCAACCCGGATGTGAAGGTTTTGCCAATGTCTGCGACGACCGGAGAAGGTGTGCGGGCATGGCACGACTGGATCGGCTCGCAGCGCGGCGGTTGGGCAAACGACGCGATGTCCCGACGATCCGTTGACAAGACATACTCCGGGGAGTAGACCCAGAATCAGTGCTCTAGCACTGGGCACAACGTCCGAGTGACGCCCTTGGGACCCCCAGCCCGGGTCCCGGAAAGCTGTGACATATGCCAACTGAGGCAGCAGTCAAAGCGGAAGAAGCCTTGATTCACGTTCTGTGGATCAACGCGGGCCTGAGCTGTGACGGTGACTCTGTGGCGCTGACTGCCGCCACCCAACCCAGCATCGAGGAAATCGCGCTCGGCGCGCTCCCCGGTCTGCCCAAGATCGCCGTGCACTGGCCCCTGATCGATTTCGAATGCGGACCAAACGGGGGTGCCGATGACTTCCTCGAATGGTTCTTCAAGGCCGAGCGGGGCGAGTTGGACCCGTTCGTACTGGTCGTCGAGGGGTCGATCCCGAATGAGCAGCTCAAGGACGAAGGCTACTGGTGCGGGTTCGGCAACAACCCGGATACCGGGCAGCCGATGACGACGAGCGAATGGCTCGACCGGCTCGCGCCCAAGGCCACCGCGATCGTCGCGGTCGGAACCTGCGCGACCTATGGCGGCATCCACGCAATGGCGGGCAACCCGACCGGAGCCATGGGTGTGCCCGACTATCTGGGGTGGGACTGGAAGAGCGGCGCAGGGATTCCGATCGTCTGCGTGCCCGGCTGCCCGATCCATCCGGACAATCTGGCCGAGACGCTGACCTATCTGCTCTACATGGCCACCGAGCAGGCGCCGATGATTCCGCTCGATGAAGCACTGCGTCCCAAGTGGCTGTTCGGGGCGACCGTGCACGAGGGTTGTGACCGGGCCGGCTATTACGAACAAGGTGACTTCGCGACCGAGTACGGATCGCCGAAATGCATTGTGAAACTGGGCTGTTGGGGTCCAGTCGTCAAATGCAACGTACCGAAACGCGGTTGGATCAACGGCATCGGCGGCTGCCCGAACGTCGGCGGCATCTGCATCGGCTGCACGATGCCGGGCTTCCCGGACAAGTTCATGCCGTTCATGGATGAGCCGCCGGGCGGCAAGGTGTCCACGACGGGTTCGAGGATCTACGGCGGGTTGATCCGCAGTTTGCGCGGGATCACTAACAACACCCTGGACAAAGAACCGAAGTGGCGGCACCCCGGCACCAAACTCACCACCGGAGCGACTCGCACCTGGTAGGTGCGGGTTCCCTTCGGCGCGCACGGCGGGCGATGTCCCGGATTGGCGAAAGCCCTGTGACGCGGTGGACCACACACAGAGAGAGAAAATTCGATGACAACGATCATCCCCGAGCCGTCCCAAGCTAAGCGCGACCCCGGCCAACTGGTGGAGATGGCCTGGGATCCCATCACCCGGATAGTGGGCAGCCTCGGCATCTACACCAAGATCGACTTCGACAACAAAGAAGTGGTGGAATGCCACAGCACGTCGTCGATCTTCCGCGGCTACTCGATATTCATGAAGGGCAAGGATCCCCGCGACGCGCACTTCATCACCAGCCGCATCTGCGGGATCTGCGGTGACAACCACTGCACGTGTTCGGTCTACACCCAGAACATGGCCTACGGCGTGCAGCCGCCGCACCTGGCCGAGTGGATCATCAACCTCGGCGAGGCCGCGGAATACATGTTCGACCACAACATCTTTCAGGAGAACCTGGTCGGGGTCGATTTCTGCGAGAAGATGGTGTCGGAGACCAACCCGGGTGTGCTGGCCAAGGCGGAGAACACTCAGGCTCCGCATGCCGATATGCATGGCTACCGGACCATTGCCGACATCATGCGTGCGCTGAATCCGTTCACGGGTGAGTTCTACCGGGAGGCGCTACAGGTCAGCCGGTGGACGCGGGAGATGTTCTGCCTGATGGAGGGCCGACATGTGCATCCGTCCACGTTGTACCCGGGCGGCGTCGGCACCACGGCGACCATTCAGTTGATGACCGACTACATGACCCGGCTGATGCGCTACGTCGAGTTCATGAAGTCGGTCGTGCCGATGCACGACGACCTGTTCGACTTCTTCTACGAGGCGCTGCCCGGCTACGACAAGGTCGGTTTGCGCCGCACGCTGCTGGGCTGCTGGGGCTCGTTCCAGGACCCCGAGGTCTGCAACTTCGAGTACAAGGATATGGAGAAGTGGGGCAACGCCATGTTCGTCACGCCCGGCGTGGTGATCGACGGCAAGCTGCACACCCATTCCCTGGTGGACATCAATCTCGGCCTGCGGATCCTGTTGGGCAGTTCGTATTACGACGACTGGACCGACCAGGAGATGTTTGTCAAGACCGATCCTCTGGGCAATCCGGTGGACCGGCGGCATCCGTGGAACCAGCACACCAACCCGCATCCGCAGAAGCGCGACTTGGAAGACAAGTACACCTGGGTGATGTCGCCGCGTTGGTTCGACGGCACGGACCACCTGGCGCTGGACACCGGCGGCGGGCCGCTGGCCCGGCTGTGGGCGACGGCGCTGGCCGGTCTGGTCGACATCGGCTACGTGAAGTCCACCGGCAACAGCGTTCAGATCAATCTGCCGAAGACCGCCCTGAAGGGTCCGGTGGAGCTCGAGTGGAAGATCCCGCAGCACGGCAGCAATACGATCGAACGCGACCGCGCCCGGACCTACTTCCAGGCCTATGCCGCCGCGTGCGCGCTGCACTTCGCGGAGAAGGCTTTGACCGAGATCCGCGCCGGCCGCACCAAGACGTGGGAGAAGTTCGAGGTGCCCGACGAGGGCATCGGCTGCGGCTTCACCGAGGCGGTGCGCGGCGTGCTGAGCCACCACATGGTGATCCGGGACGGCAAGATCGCCAACTACCACCCGTATCCGCCGACGCCATGGAACGCCAGCCCACGCGACAGCTACGGCACGCCAGGCCCCTACGAGGATGCGGTGCAAGGCCAACCGATCTTCGAGGAGAACGACCGGGAGCACTTCAAGGGCATCGACATCATGCGCACGGTGCGCAGTTTCGACCCGTGTCTGCCGTGCGGCGTGCACATGTACTTGGGTGAAGGGAAGACCCTGGAACGGCTGCACTCCCCGACCCAATCCGTGACCGGGGAATAGCCTATGGCCCATCGCCCGGAGGAATTAGAAGACGACGCGCAGTGGCGCACGGCGGGCGATCGGATACAGACCCTCCTCGACGCCAGCGCAGCGGGTGGCGCCGTCGCGCACGAGCGCGCGGAGCAGTTGGTCCGTGAGGTAACCGACCTCTACGGCGCCGGCCTCGAGCGGATGATGGCCCTGGCGGTCGCGGCCAACCCCGACCTCGCGGAGGCGTTCGCCGCCGATGACCTCGTCGCCAGCCTGCTGCTGGTGCACGGCATGCATCCGCACCACGTCGAGCGGCGGGTCGAAGATGCGCTGGAGAGCGTCCGGCCGTATCTCGGTTCCCACGGCGGCGACGTGCACCTGCTCGAGGTCGACGGCGAGGTCGTTCGCCTGCAGTTCGCGGGAAGCTGCAAGAGCTGCCCGTCGTCATCGGTCACCCTCGAGCTGGCGGTCGAGGACGCGGTGCGGGCCGCCGCGCCGGAGATATCCTCCATCGAAGTGGTGGCCGCGGAATCGGAGTCCACGCCGGCCGTCATCCCGGCGGATTCCCTGATGACCCGCGTCCGCACGCAACCGCAGGGTCACGTGTGGCACCCGGTGCCCGACGTCGCCGATCTGGCCCCGGGCGAGGTCGGCGGGTTCGCGGTGGCGGGCACCACGGTGCTGGCCTGCCGGGTGGGTGACCAGCTGTTTGCCTATCAGGACCGCTGCGGCAGCTGCGGTGAGTCGCTCGCCGGGGCGATGCTGCACCGCCGCTTGGGATCCAGCAGCAGCGATGCCGTCCTGCGGTGCCCGCGTTGCCACGCCCACTTCGATGTCGTGCACGCGGGCGCATGTGTCGACGGCAACGGCCAAACCGGTGCACATCTCGAGCCGATCCCGCTGTTGGAACGCGACGGCGTGCTTTCGCTGGCGGTCGCCGAGGCGGTGGCGTCATGAGTACGGATGCGTTCGACGTGCTGGCCCGCATCCGCGCAAATCGCGGCCCGGCGGTTCAGGCCGGCGAACGCTGCGAGATGTGCGCCGAGTCCATCGCCGACGAGCACCAGCACGTCGTGAATGTCGAAGGCCGACAGCTGATGTGCGTCTGCCGCGGCTGCTACCTCTTGTTCACCGACACCCATGCCGAGCTGCGTATCCGGGCGGTGCCCGACCGCTACCTGTCCTTCCCGGAGTTCGCGCTCGGCCGCCGGGAATGGCAGCTCCTGCAGATTCCGGTCGGGTTGGCGTTCTTCTTCCGCAACTCGTCGCTGGACCGCACGGTGGCGTTCTATCCGGGTCCGGCGGGCGCGACGGAATCCGAACTGGATCTGTCCGCCTGGAACGGCATTCGGGCGTCCGACCCGCGGGTGGACATGCTCGCCGACGACACCGAAGCACTGATCGTGCGGGTACCCGAAGACGAACAACAACCGCCCGAGTGCTATCTGGTTCCGATCGACGCCTGCTACGAGTTTGTCGGGCGGCTCCGACTGCTCTGGCATGGCTTCGACGGCGGTCAGGAGGTGCGTGAGTTCATTGACGAATTCTTCGAGCATGTCGCCACCCGCGGCAAGGTGGTGCAGCCGTGACCGAGGTGACGTTTGCGGTGCTCGACGTTTCGCCGGAACAATACGCGGTGACGCCGGTGCTGACCGCGCGGGTCGGCATCGCGGCGGACGGGGACGACCCGGTGCACGCCATCGCGCTGCGGTGCCAGGTCCGTATCGAACCCCTGCGCCGCGGTTACAGCGACGAGGAAGCCGCCGGACTGCTCGATCTGTTCGGACCCCGCGAACGCTGGAGCACCACCCAACACAATTTCCTCTGGCTGCACAGCACCGCGATGGTGCAGGGGTTCACCGGCACGACCCAGGTCGATCTGCCGCTGGAGTGCACGTATGACTTCGAGGTGACGGCGGCCAAGTATTTCCATGCGCTCCGCGACGGGACGATCCCATTGCAATTCCTCTTCAGTGGAACAGTTTTCACCAAGGGCCAGGGAAATTTCTCGGTGCAGCAGGTGCCGTGGGATCGCGAAGACCACTACGACTTGCCGGTTTCGGCTTGGCGCGATCTCATCCAGCTGCATTATCCGAACACCGGCTGGGTGCGATTGAACCGCGACACTCTCGACGCGCTGGCGGCGTTCAAGTCGGCGCGGGGTCTACTCGGGTACGACGACGCCATCACCTCGCTGTTGGCCGGGCACACCGCGCAGGAGATCCGATGAGCGGCAACTGGGACCGGGTCCGCACCATCGCCGACGCGGTGCTCTACGAGGGCTACCTGCTCTACCCGTACCGGGCGAACTCACGCAAGAATCAATCCCGCTGGCAGTTCGGCGTTCTTGGTCCGGCCAGTGCGGCTGAGCGGGGAATCGGCGAGGGCGACACGCTCTCCGCCCAAATGCTTCTCGACCCGGGCCCCGAGGTTTCGCTGACCATCGTGGTGCGGTTCCTGCAGCTGCAGCGCCGGACCGCCGAACGCGATCAGGGCGGCGACTTCACTCCGGTCGAGGAGCTGGTGGCGGGAACCCAATCCTGGCTCAGCTGGGACGAGGCCGTGGAGTGTGAACAGTCATTCGGACCGTTTAGCGAATCCGAACTCGCTGCGCCCCAGACACTTCCGATCACGGTCGCCGCGGGCACCGACATCGAAACCGTCGACGGTGGCCGGCTGGTGCGCAGCCGGCGCGAACTGCACGGCGAGCTGACTCTGGCCGCCGAAGCCGACCACGGGTTGCTGCGAATCAGCCTCACGGCGCGCAACACCGGTGCCCCCGCGATCGACAAGAACGACGCCATCGCCACGTCGCTGATCGGAACCCACCTGATCGCCAGCGTCGGCGACGGCCAATTCATATCGCTGCTCGAACCACCGGAGTCGCTCGTCGACGCCGTCACCGGCTGCCGCCAGCACCGCTGCTTCCCGGTGCTGGCCGGACCGCCCGGCGACCATGCCCTGGTGTTGGTATCGCCGATCATCCTGTATGACCATCCCGAGATCGCCGAGCAGAGCGAGGGCGCCCTCTTCGACTCCACCGAGATCGACGAGATCCTCACGTTGCGGGTGATGACAATGACCGCCGAGGAGAAGGCACAGGCGCGCGCCACCGACCCGCGGGCCGCCCAGATCATCGACCGATGCGACTCGATGTCGCCCGAAGCCATGTTGAGTCTCCACGGGGTGCTGCGCAACCCGCACGCCGCGTCGAATGATCCGACGCTGATTCCCGAGGTTCCCGACGGTGTGGAATGGTGGGATCCGTTGGCCGACAATGCTGTACGCCCAGATATCGACGCAGTCCTGGTGAACGGTACTCGGGTGGCCCGCGGCAGCCGGGTCCGGCTGCGGCCGTCACGGCGAGCCGATGCGCAGGATCTGTTCTTCGCAGACAGGATTGCGCGCGTGACCTCGGTGCACGAGGACGTCGATGGGGACCAGCACGTCGGCGTGGTGCTCGAGGATGACCCCGCCGCCGACCTGCACGATTGGTACGGCCGCTACCTGTATTTCGCACCAGATGAAGTCGAACCACTCGTTGAAAGGAGTTAGAGATGGAAGCAGTGGGTTGGGTGGCCATAGGGATCGCGGCGATTGTCGTCCTCGGCGGAGCGGTTGTCGGGTTGCGGTCCATCCCGGATGCCCGGCGTTATCTCAAGATCCGGCGCATGTAGTGCTTGGCGAGGTGCGATCACGTTCCAGATCCTGATTGCCGGCATCGGCAACATCTTCCTCGGCGACGACGGTTTCGGACCCGAGGTGATGCGCCACGTCCCCGAACACGTCGCCGGCCCGCGAGTTCGGGTGGTGGACTACGGAATCCGAGGCGTGCACCTGGCCTACGACCTGTTGGACGGGTGCGAGGCGCTGGTGCTCGTCGACGCGCTGCCCAACCGCGGGTCGCCGGGTACCCTGCACGTCTTCGAGGCCGACCACGAAACCCTCTCGGCGGGTGTCGGTCTGGACGCCCACGCGATGGACCCCGCCGCGGTATTCGCCAGCCTGGCGGCGCTCGGCGGCACACCGCCGTACACCATCGTGATCGGTTGCGAGGTCGAGAACGTCGACGAGGGCATCGGCCTGTCCGAGGCGGTCGCGGCCGCCGTCCCCGACTCCGTCCGGGCGATCGACGACGTGCTGGCGCGGCTGCTGACAAGACCGGCGGTGGGCTGAGCCATGTGTCTCGGAATCCCCGGTCAGGTCGTCGGAATGCTGGAGGGCTACGGCGGCCAGCTCGCGCTGGTCGACGTGCAGGGCGAGCAGCGCAAGGTGAATGTCGGCATGTTGCCCGACGAGACATTCGCTCCGGGCGACTGGGTGATCATCCACATGGGCTTCGTCGTCGAGAAGACCGACAAGGCCGGCGCGGACGAAGCAATGGCCGGCCTGGAACTCATGGGCCGCGGCCGCGACCCAGAGGCATCGCCATGACCGCGCGCCGCCGGTTGCGCGTCTGCGTGCGGGGCGTCGTGCAGGGTGTCGGCTTCCGGCCGTTCGTCTACACGACGGCGGCCGCGCTCGGCCTGTCCGGCTCCGTTCGCAACGACAGCTCCGGTGCGATCGTCGAAGTCGAGGGTGACGCCGCGGATCTCGACGACTTTCTGGCTCGGCTGCGCGACCGGCCCCCGCCGTTGGCCATCGTCGAATCGATTGAAACACAAACGATCCCGGTCGTCGGCGGCACCGGCTTCACGATCGCCGACACGTCTCGTTCGGACGGCGGCCGCACGCTGGCCTCCCCCGATGTCGCGATGTGTGCCGACTGCGCGGCGGAACAGCGCGACCCGGCCGACCGGCGTTACCGGCATGCCTTCGTCAACTGCACCAACTGCGGCCCGCGCTTCACCATCATCGCCTCGCTGCCGTACGACCGCGCCTCGACCACCATGGCCGGCTTCCCGATGTGCGCCGACTGCGAGCGCGAATACCACGATCCCGGCGACCGGCGCTTCCACGCCCAGCCGGTCTGCTGCCCGAACTGCGGTCCGACGCTTCGCTACCGGACAGCCGACGGTAGCGTCGCCGAGGACGCGCTGCGCCAGGCCCGACAGCTGCTGCGCGACGGCGGAGTGCTGGCGGTCAAGGGCATCGGGGGATACCACCTGGCCTGCGACGCCGCCGACGAACAAGCGGTCGCCGAACTTCGCAGCCGAAAACGCCGCGGGGACAAGCCGTTCGCCGTGATGGTGCCCAACCTGGCGACAGCCCACCGCATCGCCGTCGTCGACGAGCAGTCGGCCCGCGTGCTATCTGGTCCGCAGCGCCCGATCGTCCTCGTACCGCGGCTGGCCGGCGCGCACGTCGCCGACTCGGTCGCGCCGCACAACCCCGATCTCGGCGTCATGGTCGCCTACACGCCACTGCACGCCCTGTTGTTCGGGCTGCCCGGCGACGAGCCAGGACCGCCCGCACTGGTGATGACCTCCGGCAACCTCGGTGGGGAGCCGATCTGCTACACCGACGACGATGCGCTGGACCGGCTTTCGCACCTCGCCGACGGCTGGCTGATGCACGACCGGGCCATTCTGGTGCCGTGCGACGACTCCGTCGTGCGGGTTGTCGACGGCGGCGGTGCCGCCAATCGAGACGGGGTGGAGTTACCGATCCGGCGATCCCGCGGCTACGCGCCGCTGCCGGTGGCACTGCCGGTGTCGGTGCCGCCGACGCTGGCCGTCGGCGCCGACCTGAAGAACACCCTGGCCGTCGCCGAACGCAAATACGCGTGGTTGAGCCAGCACATCGGCGACATGGACGACCTGGCGACGTTGGCCGCATTCGGATCCGCGGAGCGGCACCTGGAGGCGTTGACCGGCGTCGCCCCGGAAATCCTTGTCGCGGACTCACATCCGGGCTATCGCTCCACCGCATGGGCGGAGCGCAATGCTGGCCGGCGGCCCGTTCGATTGGTGCAGCACCATCACGCCCACATTGCGGCGGTGATGGCCGAGCACGGATTGGACGGTTCCCAGCGGGTCCTGGGCTTCGCCTTCGACGGCACCGGTTACGGGCCGGACAAGGCGATTTGGGGCGGCGAGGTGCTGCTGGCCGACTACAAGGGTTACCAGCGGCTGGCCCATTTGAAATACGTGCCGTTGGCCGGCGGTGACATCAGCGTGCTGCGGCCCTACCGGATGGCACTTTCGCACTTGTGGGCCGCCGGCCTGCCGTGGGACGCCGACCTGCCGCCGGTGCGGGCGTGCCCGACCGAGGAACGTCGCGCACTACAACATCAGCTCGACACCGGGCTGGGCTGTGCCCCGACGTCCAGCATGGGCCGGCTCTTCGATGCGGTGTCCGCCCTGGTCGACATCCGGCAGGTGGTGGCATACGAAGCCCAGGCGGCCATCGAGCTGGAGGGCCTCTCGCGCGACGCCGACTGCGGCGCTACGGGCTATTCGTTCGGTGTCGATACCGGCCGGTTCCCGGCGGTCATCGACCCCGGACCCGTGCTCGCCGCGATCGTCGACGACCAGCGCGCCGCCACGCCGGCGGGCGTGATCGGCGCGAGGTTCCACCGCGCGGTCGCCGAACTGATCGTCGAGCTTGCCGCGATGGAGGAGCCGGCGAACCAAACGGTCGCATTGTCCGGCGGGGTGTTCCAGAACGCGCTGCTGCTGCGGCTGGTGCTGGACAGGCTGCGGGCCAAGGGTTTTCAGGTGATCACCCATCGTCACGTGCCGCCGAACGACGGTGGCGTCGCGCTGGGTCAGCTGTTGGTCGGGACATCGGGGTAGCACGATGACCGCATTGCACGAACAGAAACTCCCGGCGGGACACGCGTTGTTCGCGCGCTACGCATTCCCGCCCAACGAGCTCGGCTACTGCGGTCCCGCCGACGCCGACGTGCTGCTCCGCGGTGACAACCCGGAGGAAGTCGCCCATCATGCCAGGGCGTTCGACGGCGCCTGGCCGTATCTGCGGGCCATCGCCGACGCGGCCGACGAACCGGATGCGCTTGACGAGAAAGTCGTCGGCAGCTACTGGGTCGGCGGAGAGCTACTGGATCGGGTGGGTCCCGCGGCCCTACTGGAGCAGCTGCGCGGTGCATTCAAAGGCCAGGCCGCCGGAATGCTCTTCGACCTGGCCCGGCCGCACGGCGCACTGGCCCACCACAGCTTTCACGTGTTCGTGGTCTACCCCTGGGTGCGATTCCTCGACCGCGATGCCGCGACCGCGCTACGGGTACTGCAGGACTGCCGGATACGTTGGGGGACGGTCGAATCCGT